>JASLPZ010000009.1:0-44585 GCA_030744725.1 Pirellulaceae bacterium | reverse complement strand
TTGAACGGTCACTCGCCACCGGACAAGTGGCAGGCATCAAACGATCGAAAATGGCTGGTTTAAAATGATCGGTCCCAGGCGACTCCGATCACCGCAGACAATGCAGGCGAGAACAAAACGATTTGGTTATTGCAACGTCCTTTCGATTCAATTTGGACCGCCATTCTCCACAAACATCAACACGCCGATCTCAAGACCGATGACGAAGGGCGAGTCACACTCAAAGCACTGATTCCCAACGCGACGTACCGGATCACGCAGTTTAACGGCGAAGTGAAGGCTTTCGGAGTAACAGCCGGCGAAACGGTTGATCTAGGCACACTCGTGATTCACGAAACCGATCGCACGGACGATTTGCCGATTCAACGGCCAAAGCCGTGAGTCCACGCGGCGCATCGTCCAAGCCTTCGCGACGATCGTAGTCGGGCATTTACACCTTTACACCTTCACGAACCCATTCTTTGTCGCAGGAAGCCGAGCGGCATCGATGATGCGCATGACGGCCATTGTCTCGTTGCGGTCGATCAGCGGATTCTTCGCCGCGAAGAAATCGAGCATACCGGCAGCCGCGTCCACGAAAAGCCGCTTGGTATCTACCGGGATATAGCGTGTTTCTTTGGTCGTGGTTACCGAAGCGGCGTAAGGCGTGCGTGATTTTGTATAGATATTGATGACGGCGGTTCGGTCGCCGCTGAAGTTGAGCAGCAGTTGCGAATGCGGCTCGCCGCCACGGCGCATCACGCTTTCTATTTCGTGGCCCATGCACGAGACGACCAACTCCAGCGGATGAATCACATACTCGTCAAAGTTGCTGCCACCTCCCCAGGAAGTCATGTGCCGCAACGTCTCGCGGCCTGCCTTGGTGACGTACTCCTGCACGGCCGTGTATCGAAGTGCAGAGCTTGTTTGCATACTGACTTGGTGTTTGTCGGCCAACTCGAAGATCTTCTCCGCCGTTGTTGCGTCCGGCGCAAACGTCTTGTCGACGAAGGTCGTCTTTCCCAAAGGCAACACCTTTTGGCAGAGATCGAGGTGGACCTGCGGGCTTGAGGGAGCGAGTACCGCGAAATAGTCCACAACCTCGCTCAAGCGTTTGACGCTATCAAAGTACGGCACCTTATTTTCGACCGCCCATCGGCGGCTCGACTCCGCTTGTAGTGCCGTTGCCCCCGCGATTACAAAACCGCGATCTTTCAACTCGGACCGCAGAATTCGCAAATAAGTCCGCGAATGAAAGTTGTCCAGATTGTCATCCACAAAGCCGACACGATTGGCGTTCTGCGCGGCAGATGCGCTTGCTGACGACGTCGCGGCGACTGTGGCGGCAATCGTCGCCGCAAGGAGTTGCCGGCGATTGATTTGGTTTCCCAGTCTTTCGAGTGACATCAGGAGTTCTTTCTGCGAGGCGTTGGAAAATTGAAATGGTTCGCCGCTTCACCACCGGCGATCACTGCAGCCACGTCGCGGCAGACCGCTGCGACAACACGGTCCTGTGCCTCGCGCGTGAATGCTGCGATGTGGGGCGTGAGGATCACGTTGTCAAGTTCATTGAGTGGACCCTGGTCAGGCGGCTCGCTGTTACGAACATCTAACGCCGCACCCGCAATTTGTTTGTCTTGCAGTGCTTTGACCAGCGCGCGTTCGTCGACCACTTCGCCGCGAGAGGTGTTAACGAACATAGCAGTTGGCTTCATCAATCCAAAACAAGCGTCGCTGAACATGCTGCGAGTTTCTTCCGTGAGCGGCACGTGAGTCACCACAATATCCGCCTCACGCAGCACTTCATCGAGAGACAGGAGCTGTATGTCGAGGGCACGAACATGATCAGAGTTCGGATCGACGTAATCGTCGTGCGCGATAATTGGCATGTCGAACGCCTTGGCTCGCTGGGCAACCAGTGTTCCGATTCGCCCCAACCCGATCACGCCCAATGTCTTGCCGAACAGTTCGCTTCCCGTGAACGCTTTGCGATTCCAACCACCGCCGTTGGTATCAAGATGTGCTGCCGGAATCCTGCGTGCCAGTGCCAGAATCAACCCAATCGTCAACTCAGCCACCGAGATCGAGTTCTCCTGCGGAGCGTAAGTCACGACGATACCCGCTTCCGTCGCCGCATCGGTGTCGATATTGTCCAGCCCAGCACCGGCACGCCCGATGACTTCGAGTCTCGGAGCGGCATTGATGAGTTTAGCTGTCACTTGCGTCTGATTGCGAACGATCAGTGCCTGTGCGTCGCCGATAGAACTACTCAGTCGACTCACATCGTTCCACAGCTCTGGGGCGAATGTAACATCAAAGTCGCTTCGCAGCGCGTCCATTGCCGGGCCTGTGACGTTCTCGCTGACCAGTATGTTACTACTCATTAAATTCACGACACTTACCATGCTCCCGTGCGTTTCCAGGCCGATGCTTGCTGAAACGCTTCGGCCGCTGCAGCACCAGCCTGTGCGCCACGGGCTTCACTTTGCCGAATCATTATCTCTTCCAGCGGCGAGAAGCCGGCGTTCTCGCCACGTGCCAACTGGCTCTGGTGACAACGCACCATCTGCCGTTTGAGTTCCACGAACTCCGACACATCCACGTAGAACTCTGGTTGGAAGCCGACCAATTCAACCGTGTCCATCCACCACAGCGCGGGTGGCTGTGCCAGCGGTGCGGATTCGGTCTTGTGTCCCGCCGACGCACAGAACCACGAGGCTGCTTCGGACACTGCCGACGCGGCGCGATGATCCGCGTGGTAATCGTCGGCCGAATGAGCCAGTACGAGTGTCGCGCGGAATTGGCGTAACAACTCGACAACGGTCCTCCGCGACTCGACGGAGTCAAACAGCTCGCCATCTCCGAAGCCACCTTCGAGCAGTTCCGCGTGAAGCAATTCGGCGGCGGCCTGCATTTCACCGCTCCGCACGTCACCAAGATTCTCTATCGGCGGATCCGGCTGTCCCTTGTCTCCGCGACATAAGACAGCAATTCCAATCACCGCTCCGTCAGCCCTCGCACGGGCTAGCGTCCCGGCGCACAACAGTTCGGCATCGTCGGGATGAGCCACAACCGCCAGTACACGTTCGTTCGCAAAATCGAGTTTCATGATCTGTTTTTCCGCGGCAATCAATTACCGTTCGGCGGTTGGCCGTTCTTCCATGCACCGGCCAGTTTCTGATACTCGAAGGGAGTCATCACACTCCCTTTGTCACCAGCCTGCCAACCCGCCACATGATGCGGTTCGGCTCCCGCTTCCGACATTTGTTCCCAGTTTGCCGCCCAGCTTTCGTTGCCATCGCCGATGCGACCGTCTCGATCGACTTGAAACACTTTTCCTTCTCGATAGCTTCGAATCGCAAGGTTCACCATCATCACCGCAGCCGCTCCAAGTTCAGGATCGTTATTGACAGACTGTGGTTTTCCGGTGCGGATCGCCTCGAAGAAGTTCAGAAAATGCATACTGTTGATGTCGTGTTCGACCGTCGCTTCGTGTGTCGTGCGCTTCGACTTACTGTCCAGTGTCACTTGCGGTCGTTCCGGAACGAAATCGAACGACGCCTTCGTTCCGTTCAGGTAACATGGTTTGTGGAACAGCAGCGCGCCGTAATGGCCGCGGATGATGTGCTCCAGCTTCAGCTCTTCGGCAACCATCGTGCTGCTGACGACGCCCTGCACGCTTTCATGAAAATCGGCGATCAGCGAGCCGACGTCCGGCACATCGCGATCGTCGTATTCCAAGAAGATCCCGCCGCCGCCGACCACTCGCCCAGGATTCCGCAGCCCCGTCGCCTTGAGGATGCCCGTGATGCGATGGACGAACAGATCCCCAAACATTCCCATACTGAACGGCCAATAACAACGCCACTGCCCATACGTAGCACGGTCGAAGACCATCTCCGGCGCCAGACCCTCGTCAACGCCAAGCCAGCGTCGCCAGTCAATCGTCTTTGGCGTCATCTCTTCGGTGATGACGTTGTGCCGTGACATTCCTGCGCGGCCATTACGGAAGCATTCGGTCTGGAACTGGAGGATCTTACCGAGTTGCCCTGCGTTAATCATTTCGCGAGCCATGTTCCAGACGGGCGAACTGGTCGATTGCACGCCGACCTGCATGACGAGACCGCTGGACTTCCACGCATCGACGACTTCACGCGACTGGTCAATCGTGTGAGTCATCGGCTTTTCGCAGTAGACATGCTTTCCCGCGGCCAGTGCGTCGATTGTCTGCCTGGCGTGCCAGTGATCGGGCGTCGCGATGCAGACCGCGTCAACTGCGTCGTCGGCCAGCATATCGCGGTAGTCCGGATACGATTTGGGAGTAACGTCCGTCTCCTTTTTGATGTAGTCGATCGCCTGGTCGCGATGCACCGTATAAACATCGCTGACCGCAACCATATCGATCTTCGCTCCCAGCTTGCGGATTTTCGCGAGCGTCTTGACGTGCGTACCAAAACCTCGCCGACCCGGTCCAATCACGCCAACCCGAATCCGCTCGTTCACTCCCACGGTACGAGCCCGCGCAGGCGCGGACAGCAAGCCCGCCGCAGCGCCAACAGCGCCCCCCGTCGCCGTTGTCTTGATGAAGTCGCGTCTAGAAACATTGGAATCTGTCATGAGTCGATTCTCCTTAGTTGGACAGCGCCATTTTGTAGGGAGTTTGTCAGTTCTTTCTGCCCCAAAGGGCAACGCTGTGAAGGACTTTCAAGCGTGTATTGCCGGGCTATCACAGCGGGTTCTACCGCGAAGCGGTTACATTCCAAAGCCCAGGGTCGCTGTGCAGCAGCGCACCCTGGGTAACGAATACCCTAATGACGATCATACCCTGAAAGGGTTTCACAAGGGCAAGACGTCAGTTGCTTACATAGCGTTGGTCGAATTCCAACTTTGTCTAACGCCTTCGGCGTAAGCACTTAATCGGGTCGAATACCCAGGGTGCGCGTCTTCGACGCGCACCCTGGGCTTTGGAGTACAACCGCTTCGCGGTAAACGCGCCTTGGCAGGCACTTGCGTCAATTCTCTCGCATTGCGAACGCCTGAAGAACGCTGCAGCGGGAGATAACGATAAAGAGAACCTGAATCTGGCCTTTCTCATACCCTCCAAGATTTGCGAAACCCCAGTTTTCCAGGTCCTAGAAATGCTTCACAGCGTTGCCCCGTAGGGGCCGAAAGAGGTGTAGTCCAACGAAGCGACCAGCCCCAGTGTGGGGAATCGAGAATTCCGGGTAGCTCCGCGTTAATTCTAGGTAGGCTGGCGATTCTCGGAAAGATCAATGCCCGGAAAGAGATCGGGCGGTCGAGAGAGGGGGGAGACAGGGAGAGGGCCGTGTTGTGAATTCTGCATCGAGCGGCCGGGAGCTCGCTGCCGCAGTGTTCAATCGCGTCCCCTCTCCTTGCTTCCCCCTCTCCTTATCTCCTCCCCTCCCCTCTGCCCGCCTCCACTTATTCGTCGGTCACACAGCCTACTGACGCGGATTTGACGGTCTTGATGTACTTGTACAGCGTGCCGCGTTTGGCTTTGTACTCGGGTGCGGACCAGTTGGAGCGGCGCGTCGCCATCTCCTCGTCACTGACATTGGTATCAATTCGGTGTGCTTCGGCATCCACGGTGATCAGATCGCCGTTCTGAACGAGTGCAATCGGCCCACCTTCTTGAGCTTCTGGCGTGATATGTCCGACGATGAATCCGTGGGAACCTCCGGAAAACCGGCCATCGGTCATCAGTGCAACATCCGTTCCGAGCCCAGCGCCCATGATGGCCGATGTGGGGGTCAACATCTCCGGCATACCGGGGCCCCCCTTGGGGCCTTCGTATCGGATGATAATCACGTCGCCTTTGGAGATCTTGCCTTGCACTAGTGCCTCGAGCATCGCCTCTTCGGAGTCAAAAACATTGGCAGGCCCCTCAAATCGCAGACCTTCCTTGCCGGTGATTTTGGCAACGGACCCATCTGGAGCAAGATCGCCTTTGAGGATCTGAATATGCCCGGTCGCCTTAATCGCTTCGTCCAAGGAATGAACCACTTGCTGGCCTTCATTCAAGTCAGGCAACGATTCCAGATTCTCCGCCAGCGTCTTCCCCGTCACGGTCAGACAATCTCCAGTCAGCAGCCCTTCTCGCAACAGATACCGCATGACACCGGGTGTGCCGCCAACGTTGTGTAGATCTTCCTGGACGTACTGCCCACTGGGTTTCAAGTCGGCAATGAAAGGCACTCTGTCGCTAGTCGCTTGAAAATCGTCGATGGTCAGCGGCACATCAACACTGCGGGCCATGGCGATCAAGTGGAGGACGGCGTTGGTCGAGCCACCGAGCGCCATGACGATAACCATCGCATTCTCAAACGCCGCGCGGGTCATGATGTCGCGTGGTTTGATGTCACGTTCAAGCAACACGCGGACGGCTGCCGCGGCCCCAATGCACTCGTCCATTTTGGCCTCGTCCTCTGCGGGAATCGAGGCACTGTAGGGAAGTGACATGCCGAGCGCTTCGATGGCGCTAGCCATGGTGTTGGCGGTATACATGCCGCCGCACGCGCCGGCACCGGGGCAACTCACACGAACAATGGCTCTACGTTGCTCTTCGGTGATCGTTCCGGCCAAAAATTCGCCATAGGACTGAAATGCCGAAACGATATCGCGCGGTGTCTCTTCCTTGGAATGCTGGTCATCCTTGAAGTCCGTGCAGCCAGGCTTGATGGTCCCACCGTAGACCATGATGCCGGGACGGTTAAGCCGCCCCATCGCCATCAAGCAACCAGGCATATTTTTATCGCAGCCGGGGAGCGTGATCAGACCGTCGTACCACTGCGCTCCCATGACAGTCTCGATCGAGTCCGCGATCAGGTCGCGGGACTGGAGGGAAAAACTCATCCCCTCGGTGCCCATCGAGATGCCATCGCTGACACCGATGGTGTTAAACCGCATACCGACCATCCCAGCTTCCTGCACGCCCCGCTTGACCTGTTTGGCCAATTCCAGCAGGTGCATATTGCAGGTGTTGCCTTCATACCAGACGCTGGCAATCCCAACCTGTGCCTTGTTCATATCTTCATCGGTCAGCCCGGTTCCGTAGAGCATCGCTTGCGAGGCGCCTTGGCTTTTGGGTTGAGTCACACGCGAACTGAATTTGTTGAGCTGTTGGGTCATGGTCCAAGTTGGGTAAGGTTGTTCGTGGCGCGCGGGTGGTCAGACAAAAGCACCAGTCGGGGCACACGCCACGTAAGGATCGTTCGAGGAATTACAGTCCGATAGTCGCCTTTCGCTCCGCGAAAGACGACAAAAAAAGATCGAACACTTCTAAATCAAAGTGTATCGGCAAATCTGCTTGGTTGTATTGACCCACTGACGAAAAAAACCTCACAGTTCGTGAAGAACCGTGAGGTTTCGAGATTTCGTGTCGCGAGCATCGTCGCGACGGTAGCCGGCAGGGACTAGCCGTCGCTTGAGCTACCTTCAGGGGCAGCGTCGCCACCTTCGGCTGCACCACCTTCACTATACGGATCGCCGCCGGATTCATAGGCAGATTCGTCTGGAGCTTCCGCCTCTTCGATGGGCTCAAAGGTCGACTCGGACGATCCGCAGCCCACGAGGGCCATCGATAACGCCAAACAGGGAATCGCAAACAGGATACGCAATTTCGACATCTGTTATTCCTTTTTACATCAAGAAATGGGTTTGTTACCTACCTAACTGATTCGCCGAGGACGTCAAGTATTCCCGTAAAGTAAGTAAAGTAACAGAAGTTGTTGCCCGCCATAAGTAGGCCAAAACCTGGAGACGATCATGAGCACAAGCAGCGCGTAGATCAGCACTTGTAGACCGCGAACAAGCGAAGCGAGGTTCCGGCAATGTGTCAATACAAATGGTTGCCATCGTAAGAGCTGCGTCGCTAACGCTCCTACGCGGAGATCAACGGGCTGCTAGGGCACATTTTTCTGGATCTTCGCCGCCATCTCGCGATGATACTCACTCTTGGCATCGTTGCCCACTGCTTGGTATGCCTCGGCAATCCAGCTATGAACGTGCGCCGCGCCGGGGTTTCGGGACAGGCACTGGCGTGCCGCTTCGATCGCAGGGTCGATTCGCCCCAATTGGGCCAAGATGTGAGCCTTGCGCCCGAACGATCGTTCGCCCCAGGGGTTGATTTCGATCAGGCGACCGAAATAGTCCAGGGCTTCGCTGAGCTGTCCCATGTCGTGGCACAAGACGGCCGTCTTTTCGATAACCGACTCGTTGTGTGGCGCAGCCCGGATCAACCGTTCCCATAGCTGCTTCGCTTCCTGCCGGTGCCCCTGGATTAGGTACCCGTCGCCCACAGCCTCCATCACCACCAGATCCGTGGGATTGGCATCCAGAATGGGCTGGAGCAGATTGAGCGCTTCGTGGGCCAGGAAAGGGTCATGATCGTCTTGCGCTTCACCCATCAGCAAAAGGCCGCGGGCACGTTCACGATCGGCCAGCGGAAGGTCTTCCTCAGCATCACCGAACAGCTGGACGCCGGGCTTCTCGGATGTGTGTGATGGCAAATCCGCCACTGGTCGTCGCAGAACATGGTGGTCTGTTTGCGACGTATGCGGGACATTATTGGCCGCCAGCCGCGGCATGTGGCAGGCGATACATGAGTCACTTTCCAGATCCCGTTCGGCGATGGGCGCCGAACACCGACTGACATCTTCGTGACACTCGAGGCACCGTTTGCGATAGAAGGCTTCTCGTTCCGCCTCGGCGGGCAGACCGTGTGGATCGTGGCACGAAATGCAGCCGAGCCGGCCATCGCTGGCTTGATAACATTTACTCGCCGACATCTGTTCAACTTGACTGACGGCCTTGGTATTTCCATCATCATCAACCCCCGTGCCTTCGAAAAATACCGTCCACACATCGTGAAGCTTCATGCCAGGTCGGAAGTCATAGTCAGACCGGCCGTAGCGCAGGATCTTCACTATGCCTTCCGCGTGGCACTGGTAACAGACGTCGTCTCGCCGTTTCGGTTCCAAGTCGATTGGGTTGACAATGGTATCGATAATTGTGTCGGGCACATCTGCCTCATGGTGCGCAATATGTCGCTCGCCCGGACCGTGGCAACGTTCGCAACCGAGTGGACCTTCAATAATCACGGGCGCGAGAAAGCGATCGCGTTCTGTAGGGTCGCTGGCGATCTGCCCGACATGGCATTGCACGCACCCATCGATCAACCGACGCTCGAATCGCGGGCCAACAGAAGTTGCGTAACCAGGCGAAAGATCCCACCGCGAACGCTCGGAATACCACGATATTGGAGATAAGAAAAGTAAACCATCCCGATTGGTCGCATAGGAACGGCCGCGTTTGCCGGATCCGATCACGAAGTGCACCGGAACGGACCGATCATACAGGACTTCATCGTCACGATCGCGCATCAGTTCATGATGAAACACCCCATGCTCAGTCTGTTCCACGCGATACTGCAGTCGCCCCGGGGTAGCAAACGACACTTGGTCGTCATAGTCCTCCAGCGTCGTCGCCTGCTCGACAGTGGCCGAGGTGTGCGCCATGGGGTGGGATTGGTATCGCTGCGCAATCTCCTCATGGCAGAGGACACATTTGTCACTTCCCACGTAGGTGCCGCCGGAAGGCTCGGGGCGTGCTAGATGGTATCGATCCGCATTGACTGCCGGGCGCGGCTTTCCCGTACCCGCATGGGGCCCAATCTTCGGCGAACGCCAGCAGCCAGGCGCAACCACGATGACGGGCCCGAGAGCGGCGGACATTGCGCATACCAAGGCAATTGAAATGCGTCCTGCGGTGGGTCGATGTTCCATGTTCATCAGAAATCTTGTTGGTTACGCAGCTAAGGACCCGTCTAGGAAAGAAAAACCTGCTACAAGCTTGCTAGCCAGGATTATTCGCGAACAGACATGCAAATGACATAAAGCATTCAATGGAAGGGAGCTGCGGTCATCTTGCCTAAAACACCGCGCAAAATCGAATCCACACTAGCCCGACGCGCGAGCGAGTCACGCGTTTACCTCGCTCGCGCGCGTTGAAGTTGCGTATTTCGACTGCTGGCCGAAGGCCTCCTGTCAACGTAGCCTGGGGCATCGCCCCAGGGAGGTTAAAAAACACGGTTCTATTGGCCACAGGCCATGTTCACACGACCTTCGCCACCGATGATTATGGCCTTCGGCCAAACACGACCAACTGCTTACGATTCCTGGGGCGATGCCCCAGGCTACGGTGATTGATGGCCGTTGGCCAATGCTAGTTTTCAATTGCGCAATTTCAAAACTCGCAGGCTAGTGAATAATCCGGGCTAGTGGGCGACCTCGCGAAACGTCATGTGTTGATTCGTGGGCACATCGACAACTTGCTGAACGAAACCGTCTGGCCAACGGATTTCCAACGAGCAAGATCCAGTCGCCTTGCCCAAACCAAATATAAGGACGGGCTCGTGTGTGGCACAATAGCTGCCGCCTCCGACAATCTGCTGGACCAGGTCGAGCGTACCGTAGCGTAGCCTGACTGTCGTGCCGATTGCCGAACGATTGCTCTGCATACCAATCAGATGGACTTTCAGCCAGTTGTTGCCCGACGCGTCGTTCCGCAGCAAGGCGGCGGGCGTATTTTGGTGAACGACAGCCAGATCGAGATCGCCATCGTTGTCAAAGTCGCAACTGGCGACGGCGCGTCCAACTCCGCGAGTGCTAAAAAACTCGCCACTCAGCGAACTGACGTCTCGCCACTTGTTTCCTGTATAAGCAAACAACTGGGCCGGCATTGCATAAAGATCTTCCTTGGCCAGATAGTCGTCGACATGACCGTTGGTGACAAACAGATCGGCTGATCCATTTCGATCAAAGTCGGCCATCACCGTCCCGAAACCCAACAGCGGCAGCGTGGGCTGATGAAGACCGACCACTCGCGTCGTATCGTGAAACCCCGCCGGACCTAGATTTGCATAGAGCGTATTTGAGTCTTCGGTAAAGTGTGTCACGTAAAAATCGAAGAACTGATTGCGATCATAGTCGCCAACGGCGATACCCATGCTGGCCTGATAGGTTCCCTCGCCGCTCATCGCACACCCCAACTCGAGGCCCCGTTCTTGAAACACGCCGTGCCCATCATTCACGAAGAGAAAGTTGGCCGTACCGTCATTCGCCACCAGCACGTCCGAATAACCGTCCCCCGTGAGATCGGCGATGACCGTCCCGAGCGACTTGCTGTCACTTTTACGACCGATCAGGTTCCACTCGGATGAAACCTCCTGAAACGTACCGTCCCCCATATTCTGAAAACAGACGTTCTGTTCCGCGTCTAGATCCTGTGGAAAACAGATGCCTGGAGTGCCATCATCATGTGGACAAGGCAACGGGTTCTTGACGTCGTAGATCAAGTAGTTGCAGACAAACAGGTCCAGGTTGCCGTCGGAATTCAGATCGCCCCACGCAGCACTCGTGCTCCAAAGTGAAGTGTCTACACCGGCCGACGTCGTCACTTCGATAAACGTGCCGTCACCCTGGTTTTGGAAGAAGACATTCGAGCCAACATTGGTAACATAGATATCGTCGAAACCATCATTGTCGAAATCTGCAATCGCGACACCTTGCCCGAATCCTTGGTCGCCGACACCGGCCTCCACCTGGACCTGGGCGAAACCGTCGATTCCCAATTTGCGCCACAGTTGGTTTGGCGCGTTTTCCGATAGTGGTCCGTCCGGATAGCCTCCTTGGACAAAGAACAGATCCCAGTTGCCATCACGATCGAAATCGGTCCAGCCGGCACCGCCTCCAGTTGACTCGACCATCAGTTTCTTGCCTCGGTCTCCGTTGTTGTAGACGAAGTTCACCCCCATCGACTCATGGATGTCCACAAAGCAGATTTGCGATTCTGTCGTGGTTGGGGCACCAGCGGGTTTCGGGCTCGATCTGGCAACGGACAAACGGGAACTTTGCCGAACGGGCGTGGGCGCCCGCTCCACCGCTGGATTGGATGTAGACTCACCTGGCGCGGAGGAACTACCTTTGCAGCCCGACTGCAAAACCGCGATCGCGACAGCCACCGCGACAAAAAATCCCTTCGTTCCACTGTGCATCATCCGTGGGTCGCTCGGTTTCGTTGGTCAACTCTTATCCAGTGCCGGCATCGGGTCGCCTCAGATTCTCGCATCGGCACGCCGACGCCAGCCCAGCCTATTCGGTACCTCAAATGCGCAAGTTTTGAAACTGCGCTCCCTTGGTGCTCTGCCTCTCACAGATAGAGATTCGCGGTGTCTTGGCCAAGATTGTGACGTTGCCATGTCCTCGCTTCGCTTGTTCACGGCCTGCGTGAGCGAATCGTACGAAGATCAAAGGGCTGCCCATCCCACTGTGCCGGCATCAGTGTTCTGTTGTTACGCAACCTAAAGCATCGGGCTTTCGCAGGGATGGAAGCCAGATCCCACCGACGTCCTCAAATCAATCCAAAAACCCCTCCACGGGAGGCCCGTGGAGGGGTGTCAAAATCGCGAACAATCATCTTGGCAGAATCAGCGATCAGTCGTCAAAGCTAAGGTTCTCACCTCCAGCACGCGTGACTACAGCCCGTAATAGGGCGATAGAGGCCGTTTCACTAACAAAGCGAATTGACCCGTCACCCAAGCAGGCCAGGGCGCCACCGGGGTGGGCACTGCTCCAGTTCGTGCACCTACGGTCATTGTTCCGGCCGAAAGCATTAATCGGACCGGTGTGTGCATCAATTCCGGAAATCGAGCTTTGCCAGCCGCCGTTTTGGTTATGCTCACCTTTGTTTGCGCGAGCTGGGTTGCCAATCGCGCCACGCCAGTTGTGATTCTCATAAACGGCCACCGTGTTCGTCGTACCATCGATGATATCGGCGAACCGCGAACCGCCGTTCCACCAAAACACGCCAGCGTTTGGGACGGCCGAATGGGCCGTGTTCTCGTTGACCCAAGGAGCGCCATTTCGTCCGGTTGTACCACAGTCCTTCCAACCAGTCCAAACAAAGCCCATGTTTCCAACATAATCGGTGCGGGCAAAGTTTGGTCGGTTATTCGGTCCACCCCAAGCCGCACGCGTATTGTTTGGCAGGATTTTCGGGTGTGGATTGCTCGGGCAGTTCAATACAGGAATGATCATATTACGCAACGTTCGGTTGCGGTTGTTGTCAACAAAAGCACGGCGATAGTCATTATCGTCGTACCGGTCAGCCAAGGGAGCTTGCTCGATGTAGGGTAAGATACCCACGATCCACGACCGGGAAATCGGGCGGTTGGGCCCCTGAGGATTCGAATTCAACGCGCCGTTTCGCGAATTGCGCACACGATCAAAATTCCAAGCCATGACCTTATAGGTGTCGTGATAATTATGGAGAGCAAGTCCAATCTGCTTCATATTGTTGCTACAACTCATGCGTCGAGCCGCTTCACGGGCTGCCTGCACGGCCGGTAGCAGCAACGCCACCAAAATCCCGATGATTGCGATCACCACCAACAGCTCCACCAAGGTGAAGCCACGATTACGATTTCTCATTTTCGATTCTCCCTGAAGAAAATAAATGAAACGAATGATTACGAGCGGGGATGTCGTGCGCAACACCCGTGGAATTCGCAACTGAAGTCTGCAGCAGATGTCTGCAACAAGGCGTGTTCAGTGTCCTGCAATAATAGCCTAGCTTCAGCGGATTTACCAGCATCCCGTTGGGAACAACCCAACCACCCAGCGAAACGTAGCTCTATTAGGGGGACACTTCCAATGAACGTCGAATGCCGTTGGCGACTTGCAGATCGCCCGCGCTTTCGGCCAGATCTGCGATATCGCGAGCAATTTCGACCGAGACATCAGCCATATTGGGCAATTCGCGGAGATCTCGTTCCAGTTTCTTACCTTCAAGTGCTAATTCGGTCATCCTTTCGACTTCGTCCAACTTATTCTGCCGCCGCAACACCGTTGCTAACTGATGTCGGCTGCGCCAATCATACGGATCCCACTTCAAGGATTCGCGATAGGCCTGTTCTGCCTCATCCAGTTCATTCCTGGCAGCGTGATACCAACCTTTGAAACGCCAAAACCGCCCATCGAGTTCGGCGGACGCTGGGGCGGTGGCCAACAGGCTCTCCACATTGCTCGTATTGCCCGCTAGAACTTGGTTCTCGAGAAGATATGCCAGAATCTCGGCGTCTTCGGGGAACTTCCGACGGCACTCTTCGATTGGCCCGCTCGAGGGCGAACCATCTTTGGTCGGGCCAGCTTCGCTTGAAGGTTCTTCAGTTTTTGCCCAGAAGATCGCGCGGGCTACTTGGAACTGTTCGTTTTCAGGATCCGACTTCAACCAGTGGGTGTTGATCTGGTAGCCGTTGGAAAAACGCAGCGAACTGGCTTCGAGCAGATAGGCGTAGGCCTCGGGTTGGGCCGCGTTCAAGTCGATGGCACGGCGAATGGCACGGATCATCTCCCTCCGCTGCAGTGTCATGGCGTAGAAGAAGATCAACCGCTGATGCGCCTTGGTCACATTCGGGTCGATCTTGATAATCCGATGGCAAGTCTCCACAGCGTCCAAAGGGCGGTTCAGCTTGGCCAACTGCATTTCCACCAATTCCAGCAATGCGGGAAGACACCTGGGGTGCGAATCATCAAGCGCGCCTAAGCATTCAGCCGCTCGCTCAAAGTCTCCTTTCTGCTGGACGGCCTGTCCCAGATAAAGCCAGGCAAACCCGTTATCTTTGTCGAGGTCAAGCCAAGCCGTTGCGCATGTTTCCAGCTGATCCCACTCCTTGTCTTTCAACGCCTGGGCACAACGTGCTTTCAATGTTTCTTTTTGACGCGTCTTCCACCATCGATAGCCTGGCACGGATACGCCGGCCAAACACAGCAGGACCAGGATGCACAGCGTGACAATCGTCGATCGATCGAGTTTCGAAACCATATGGTACCTGCTGATTCCCGCGGCGAGCCCGTGTGAGAAAGAAAATAACGGGATCGTCGCAAGCTATAGACCGGGAACATCCGACGCATCTTATCCTAGTGCTTTACCGCAATCCTTCAATATTCGAATTGGCGAATACGGGCGACTGCTTCCAATCCCACCTCAGGCCTCGACGACCAGTGATCTTCGCCACACGTGCGATCAAAGGTTTTGGGAGAGCTTTGAACATGTCCTTCTCCCCTCGAGGGGAGAAGGTGGCCGAAGGCCGGATGAGAGGTGGCTGATTTCATTTGGCAGTTCGCCCCCTCATCCTATCCTTCTCCCCGAGGGGAGAAGGGACGCGAGGGACGCACTGCCGGATCTTTCTCGTATTAGAAAGTGACAAAGTCTGCAATGTGGAGGTTCAAACTGCCCCGCGACCCACAGTCGAGCTTTCTTTACAGGCGCAGCGTTGGCGGTATATAGTGAAGGATGACGCTATATTGCGGCGATTTCCTTTCCCCGCTCCCGCATTCGTCGGTGGGCCAGCCAAGAACAGGGGGTTCCCATGCCACAAGCTGTTGTCGATCCGGAAGAACTTCGTCGGTTTGCCATGCGACTCAAGAAATTCAATAGCGAACTGCAAAACCAATCGACACTCTTAGCTAACCAGTTGACTGCCCTGGGTTCCACCTGGCGTGATCAAGAACACAAGAAATTCGTCGAACAGTTCGAGCAGCATATGAAAGTGATCGCCCGGTTTACGGAAACGTCGGACCAGTACATACCCTATCTCGTCCGCAAGGCAGAACATATCGAAGACTATTTGCAGTCCTAACGCGGCAGTATCGCAACCAAATTCGGGATTGACACGCGACACCCGAGAGTCGACGCATGAATCAGTCTGCAAATGTGACTTCGATTGACGGGGTTCGGGAATTACGGACGTCGTTACTGAAATTCGAAAAGGTTTCGCGCGATAGCCTGACCATGCTGGTCCTGGAAGTTCGCCGGGCGATGGAGTGGCTGGAAGGCGACCGTCGTCGTTACTGGCCGGAGCAAGCTCGACGCGCATCCCAAAAGGTTGTCGAGGCGCGAAATGAACTGGAACGGTGCGAGCTCAAATATGGATCAGAGGAAGCTCCTTCCTGTTACGAGCAGAAGATGGCGTTACAGCGCGCCAAACGTCGTTTGCGTTTTTGTGAAGACCAGGTAAAGGTCGTCAAGCAATGGATCCGCGCCGTTCGCCAGGAACTTAACGACTTTGAAGGGCAAGCCGCCAAGTTGACCAGCATCTTGGATTCCGATATTCCACACGCCGTTACCACACTCGAACGAATGCTGCGGGCCTTAGACAAGTACGCCGGTGGAAACCTGGTTGACGGCGTCGACGTTGGGGCACGCGGTGTTTCGTCCGGACCAGGCAGATCACAACCGGAACATTCCGGGGCCGATCAGGATGATAACAATAGCAGATCGAGCGACGCGGCGGACAGCGCTCTTGAAGATTCCGAAAACGAATGACAAGTATTTGGCCGAAGGCCTTTTTCTTCATCGTAGCCTGGGGCAGCGCCCCAGGAATCAGGAACAAGAAACAGCAGTTTTGGCCGAAGGCCATCATCACCATTACCCTGACGTCCCACATCAGGAGACGACGATGCCACAATCACTCACGAAGCTGTACGTGCATTTGATTTTCAGCACAAAGAACCGAGAACCGTTTCTCTACGACGAAATTCGAGAGCGTGTCCATGGGTATTTGGCGACGGTTATTCGAAGCGTCGATTCTCCCTATGTCGTTGTAGGAGGAGTCGCCGATCACGTTCACATTCTGTTCGACATTTTCAACTCCCTAGCATCACCCCCACTGCGAACTTTCAGCTACGCTTGAGACCATGAAAATCTGCGACCTCCATACAGGCCGAAATCATCTCTCGAGGGCGACCAAGGAACTCCGCGACCAATGGCAGGAAACCAAGGAAGTTTGGAACGACGCCAACGCTCGAGACTTTGCAAAACAACACCTTGAACCGCTCGGCCCACAAGTCACACTCATGCTCAACGCCATCAACCGACTGCGCGAACTGCTTGAAAAGGCCGAACGTGAATGCTCGGATGACCACAAGATAGAATAGCGACATGGAAAACCTATCACTTGACGCACAGCTCGAACAGCTTGAACAGCTGGCCAGACTGATCGCCGAGCGCGAGCAGAGCGAAGCTTCAGTGCGCAGTAGTTTCGAAGCCCGCGATTCGACTACCCGCAGCAAATTCAGTAGCGATCGTGAACGCCTGAACGCGCAGATCAAGACCGAAACAGAATCGCTTCAAATCCAACATACCGAAGCCCTTGGGCAAGCCGCCAATGTCTACGAGAAAGGAATCGAACAAGCGACGCTCGACCACGAACGAAGCTTTAAGGAAATCAAACAGCACACTGAAGCGGAAATCCAAGCGACCAAGCAGGACTGCAAACGCGCCAGGAAGAAAGCGGAAGTCGAGTTCAACGAGGGCGTCGAGAAGGCTCGCGAAGCGCTGCATTCTTTCAAAGACAAGCTGGAACAACAACGGGAAGAATTGCAGACCCAGGATTCCGCCGCCATGCGGATTGTGCGGCGGCGACGCTGCAAGAAAGTTGCCAGCCAACTTGACCAAACCACGGGGAGCACGGACGCATCGAACCCTCTGGAACGCTTCGCGACCGAACGTGCCGCGGCTCGCGGATGCCTCGATGCGCTCTCGCGACAAGGGGCACCGCGAATCCTCAGTTGGTGGTTCTCGCTGCTGACGAGTGTCTTGGCCATGGCACTCGGGGTCGTGGCCGGGGTGGTGGCGAATCCCGATAAGATCGACGGTTTTTCGTTTATCAACCTGCCGAATTGGGCGATGAATCCTGATCAGACCGGTCCACTGTGGATGGTCGGCAGCGCCGGTATCGCGGTCGGACTGGTGGCCATTGTGTACGTCATCGTCCGACCGATCGTGGTCCGCCAGACCGTCGAGATGACGCAGCAATTTCACCAACACCTTGCCAATGCCGACACCTCGCTGAAGGCCGCCCGCGCCGTGGCGACAGCCGAGGCTGATCAACAGCGGATTACTCTGAAGAGTGAGTTTGATGAACACGTGGCGCGGCTGCACGCCCAGCGCAACACGCAGGTCAAGAAGCTCAATGATCACCGTGAAACTCGGCTGACTGAGGCTGCAGATGCTTTGCAGGAGCATCAACGGAAGGTCGCTGGCCAGCGCGACAAAAAGCAAAACAAGATTAACCAACACTTTGAACAGCGCCGGCAACGAATGCAAGAGATCAGCCAGCAGCAAATCCAGCACCTCAATGAGACCCAAGAGGCTGACATTTCCGCTGGGCAGGAGGCCTTCAAACGCAGTTGGCAGCGAACAGTGCAGACCTGGAAAAATGGAATCGCGGAGTTCGAGGCGCAATTGGATGGGATGGCCAGATACTGCGAATCCCGTTTTCCCCCTTGGGAAACCACCGATTGGGAAGGCTGGAATTCGCCCGATGCGCAACTGCCCGCTCTGAGTTTCGGCAGCTACTCCATCGGGCTCGAGATGTTCGAAAATGGCATCTCCAAGAACAATGATCTGGCCACGCCACGTACCACGTTCGGCCTGCCGGCGATCATGTCGTTCGCCGATCATTCGACGATGCTGTATGAGACCTGGGGCGAAGGACGATCGGTGGCCAACGATGCGATACAGAATGTCATGTTGCGTCTGCTGACTTCGTTGCCACCGGGCAAGGTCCGCTTTACGATCATCGACCCCGTCGGTTTGGGTCAGGATTTCTCAGCTTTCATGCACTTGGCCGACTTCGACGAACGGCTGGTCACACACCGTATCTGGACGGAAACGGAACACATCCACAAGCGACTGACCGATCTGACGGAACATATGGAGGACGTAATCCAAACCTATTTGCGTAACGAATTCCGCTCGATCGACGAATACAACCGGCATGCGGGCGAAGTTGCCGAACCGTTTCATATATTGGTGGCCTCAAATTTTCCGGCGGGTTTCTCCGATGAGGCCGCCGCGAGATTGCTCAGTATCGTCAATAGCGGAGCGCGCTGTGGCGTGTACACCGCGTTAAGCGTCGATACGAAACAGGAGATGCCACGCAACTTCAATCTGGCCGATCTCCGGCAGAACGCTGTTACCGTGCAGTGGAACGGTAAGAGGTTCTGTTGGCTGGATGAAGACATCAAGGATCTGCCGCTGGAACTCGATCGTCCGCCCTCGGACGAGTGCCTGACCAAGATCATCAAGGTGTTTGGCAAACGAGCCAAGGAAGCGAATCGTGTCGAAGTGCCGTTTTCGACCGTGGCCGCCAAACGAGACAAGTGGTGGACTTTTGACAGCCGAGACAATGTCGAAGTGGCTCTGGGTCGCGCCGGCGCGACAAAACTTCAGACAATGAAGCTGGGCAAAGGGACATCGCAGCACGTTCTAATCTCTGGAAAAACCGGGTCCGGGAAATCGACGTTACTGCACGCATTGATCACCAACACTGCCATTCACTACAACCCAGAGGAAGTCCAGTTTTACTTGATCGACTTCAAGAAGGGCGTCGAATTCAAAACCTACGCAACGCTGAAACTGCCACACGCTCGGGTCGTGGCAATCGAAAGTGAGCGCGAATTCGGCATGAGCGTGTTGCAGCGACTGGATGACGAACTGAAAGTGCGGGGCGATCTGTTTCGTGACCATGGCGTGCAAGACATCAAAAACTTTCGCAACGCCAACCCCGACGTTGCGATGCCGCGGTTGCTGCTGGTCATCGACGAATTCCAGGAGTTCTTCGTAGCCGACGACAAGGTGGCGCAGGATGCCGCCTTGCTGCTGGACAGGTTGGTCAGGCAAGGTCGGGCGTTTGGGATTCATGTGCTCCTGGGATCGCAGACCCTGGCAGGCGCCTATTCGCTGGCACGCAGCACGATTGGACAGATGGCGGTCCGCGTAGCGTTGCAGTGCAGCGAAGCAGACTCGCATCTGATTCTCAGCGAAGACAATACCGCGGCCCGCTTACTGAGCCGGCCCGGTGATGCGATCTACAACGATGCCAACGGGCTGTTCGAGGGCAACCACCCTTTTCAAGTGGTCTGGCTGTCGGCCGAGGAACAAGACAAATATCTGGCACCGCTGACTCAGATGGCGATCGATCGCGGTATGCGGACCGAACCGATGATTGTCTTCGAAGGCAACGCGCCCGCCGATCCCGCTGACAATCTGTTGCTGCGACGTGCATTGGAGGCCGAGCAACCCGCCGCGCCATTGGTTCCGACTGCCTGGCTGGGTTCGGCCGTGGCAATCAAGGATCCCACGTCGATCTTGATGCGGCGTCAAAGTGGCAGCAATTTGCTTCTGGTCGGGCAGCAAGAAGAACCTGCCAGCGGCATTCTGGCAAGTTGCCTGCTCAGTCTTGCCGCCGGTGTCGACGGACACGCGACAGCCAGCTGGAAGCCCCACTTTTGCATCTTTGACGGGACGCGTCCGGAGGCGCCCGATGTCGATTTCTGGCAGCGTCTGTCGGCAGACTTGCCGATCGAAACAAACGTCGTCAAACCGAAAGACGCGGCCGAGACGATCAACCGCCTGGCCGACGAAGTCAGTCGTCGTGCGGAAACTGGAGACGACGGCATGGCACCTATCTTCGTCGTGATCTACGACCTATCGCGGTTTCGTGACTTCCGCCGCAGTGAAGACGACTTCAGCTTTAGCATGGACGACGACAAGCCGGTCGGTGCCGACAAGCAGCTGGCCACCATCCTACGAGACGGTCCGGCCTTTGGTGTGCATACCCTGATCTGGTGCGATACGTACAACAGCGTCAGCCGGACGTTTGATCGCCAGACACTGCGTGAACTGGATAATCGGATTCTGTTCCAGATGAGCGCCACAGACTCAGCCAACCTAATGGATTCGCCGATCGCCAGCCGCCTCGGCGAACATCGGGCGATCTTGTACAGCGAGGAGCAGGGCCAGTTCGAGAAATTCCGACCTTACGGCCCGCCTGCCAATGAATGGGTGCAATGGGTCAAGCAGCGGTTGGACCAACGAACATCGCAGGCACCGCTATCGCTAGGATCGGGGGACTGAGTTCGCTGGGGTGTCGCCACCAGCCATCCCGAAAAATGATTTTACGAACCGCTAGGGCATCGAGACAAGTTTCTCTGCACGCAAGAACTCCCCCAGCACACGCACTCATTCGCCAGCCGTGACCGGTGTGGCGACCTCTTCCGTAATCGCGACCACGGAATTCACAGCCACCGGTCCATCCACGACCTGGACTGTCCCCGAGGGCCACGTCACCTCAATCTTGGTGACTTCACCCGCGTCACCGAGGCCGAAATACAGCGGGTACGAGCTTTGCGAAAGATAACCCGACTTGCCATCGTGCGTTTTCAGATAGGTTCCTTGAGATGTTTGTACCCGGACAGTCGCCCCCAACCCGTCGCGGTTCGAAGCCGTTCCCGTCAACGCAACCTTGACGAAGTGGACATCCTGTTTACGTTCGGTTAGGTCGCTGATCAAGACCATCGGGCGGTCGTTGAATTCGTTCGTCACGATGTCCAGATCCCCATCATCATCCAGATCGAATATCACCGACGACCGCGTCCCAAGTGCCGACCAAACCAACGCCTGGCCGGTTCGCCCTTCGCTGAGCCGACTCTCGCGATCGGCGCCCGAAGCGTCAAGCACAAACCATGGTTTGGCAGTACGATGGTTTTGGCGAGGCTCCACGCCGACGACGTATTCGCTGTCCACGAACCGCTTGCCCTGCTCGTTCAACAACACCGAGTTTGGGCCATAGCGATAGGGAAAACACATGCTGGAAGCAACAAAGACGTCATCAAATCCATCCGCATTCAGGTCGCCCACACTGTGGCCCCAAGGCCAGTAGTTCTCCGCGCCGATGGAGTCTGAGATTTCTTCGTACCGGCCATCACCGAGATTGCGATAAAACGCATTGCCGAACACACTTGCTTGCGGATCGTTGGCCAAGAAAGTCTCCGGCCATTGCATACGAGATTTGAGCTTTTCCCGCTCGGGACCAACGTCGTCACTCATATCCGAGTGCATGTCCGTAATGTAAATGTCCAGTTGGCCGTCGTTGTCGAAATCAAAGACTTTGACTCCCATCGCACCCCACGGCGTGCGCGGAAACAACTCGCGACTCTTGCGGACAAACTGCTTGCCCTCGACGTTCTCGAAGTACTCATCGTGCCCTTGCATGTCCAGCACATAAAGATCGAGCCATCCGTCATTGTTGGCATCCAGAGGGGTCGCGTCTCCCGACCAACTCGTGTCCGTCAGCCCGACTTCTTCGGTGACATCGACAAAATGATTATTGCCATCATTGCGGTAAAGAATGCTGGTTTCCGACAACTCAGGCTTCAGATGCCCGGCGAATGCGTCAGTCGTGCCGACATAGTATTTGTATTCCCCGCGTGGGACTCCCCACGTCGCGTCGTAGCGCACTTCGGCCAACTCTTCGGTCGTGTACTTGCCAACGTTGACCAGGAACAGATCCAGTTTTCCGTCCCGGTTATAATCGAAGAACACGCCAGCGGAAGAGTGTCCAGTGTATTCCAGGCCCGCGCTCTTGGTGATATTGGTAAACACACCTTTACCGTCGTTCTTCAGCATCACGTTGCCGCCGCGGACTGTTGTCACGTAAAGATCGGCGTCACCGTCATTGTCGATGTCGGCAAACGAAGCCGTTACGCCAACGCGTCCCGCAACCGACACGCCGGCCGACGCCGTGATGTCCTCAAACGTGCCGTCACCGCGGTTTCGCCACAACATGTTGTCGCCAACTTGCGAGACGAAGTAAATGTCGTGCTGTTGATCGCCATCGACATCCGCAATGGCAATCCCACTGCCATGATCATAATGATTGACCTGTAGCCGCCAGCGCTGTTCGTCGACAATCTGCCCGTGAAACTGAATGCCGCTTTCATCATAACGATCGGTAAACTTGAAGGCATGAAATACCGCATATTGCTCGGCCGCCGCGAGTTGTTCGGCACGACGTTGTTCCAACCATTCCGGGCGATGACCACCAGGCGGTTGCGTGATGTGGATCGTGTAGTTCTCCGACAGGCTGGATTCAGGCGGCTCGATCTCGGGTATCAATACGTGAATCGCCCAGGTCAGTCTTTCGATGGTCTTGTCGTTTGCCGGATCGAAGTGAGCACGCACTCGGCCGCTCCGATCGACTAATGAAATGCGGGAATCAAAATCGGCCGGCCCGCTCACGCTCGACGCACTAGGCCGCGTCTCAACGCCAAATCCTTGCTTGGCGAGTGCCACGATTTCATCGTGAGAGCCACTTAGGAATCGCCAGATTTTGGGGTCCGCGCTATACGATTCGGCGTACTTACCCAGAACATCCACCGAATCGAACTCAGGGTCAAGCGTCACGCTGAGCAGTCGCACGCCGCTGCGGACTTCTGGCTTTTCTTGGCCCAAGGCCATCTGAAGACGCTCCAACGCGACCGACTGGGCTGTTGATTTTGCGGTCCCACGTGTGTGCATGAAGTTGACGACCAGAACCTTGTCGCGCAGATCCGCGGCAGTGACGGTCTCTCCGTCTGTCGCCGTCAATGAAAAATCTGGGATCGCCTCCAGGATTGGTACAACTGGTGGTTCGCCGAAAGATGTGGCGGCAAGCGCCGGTGTTCGATTGGTAACGACCTTCGTGTTGGCCGGTTTGCGGCAGCCGGCACAGACGCCGGCCACGACGAGAAACAACATAACCACCTGACGGCAGCAGTGAATGGATGTTCGTTGGTGCATGTCTGTCATCCTCAGATCTTCACGTCGCGCATAGGAAGTCGATTCAGTCTGTCGAAGATGCATCCTACCAACACCATTACAGAACCACATCACGAGTTTGCCACGCCCCCTCATTGTGTGGTGTTTATCGCCTATTCTTGTCGTGTCGGTTTGTCTGGCGTTCGATAACCAACATCGACGAATTCCGTCGCGAGCGGCTGAAAGGAGTCGTCAAAATTCGGCTGGACGGCATCAAGACGATTACTGGACGAATCAATGGTGCCGCGCAAATCACCTTGCTTTCCGCTCAAGAAACAGTTCTTCACTCGCCGCGCATCCAAGATATCGATTTCATAGGGACGGCCCTTTCGCGACCCGTCGCTGGCATCGTTGTGCGCAAAAATGCAATGTTCATACACGTTGCCCCGTCCGCGATCGTCCACGGCATTCCAGTTTTTTGTAAACGTGCAGCGGCGAACCTCCACTTGAGATCGAGGGAACACCGTCAGTGCACCGCTGCCATGTTCTTCGTTGTATATCAGCCCAAACTCCTGTTTGACTGTGTCCATACCATAATTGGCAATGTTCCCGACGAAGAGACAGTTTTCGATGATTGCCGAACTTCCCTCCAAGACATCAACGGCCGATCCCGTCGCGGGGCAACGGTTGTCGACAAAAACACAATTCCGTATCACGACCGCGCCGGTGCCCAAATCTCTGTGTTCGATGGAAACACCCCCGCCACATAGCCGTGTCGTGTTATCATGGACTTTCAGATCCAAAAGCTGCGGATAGCTCCGCCCGAAGATCTTGATCGCGCCTCCGTCGAGATAATAAAAGGCACCCTTTTCCTCCAACACCGGATGCGTAGACTCCTGATCGAGGGTGACCGCATCTGGCGGCACGACGAAACCGCTGGCACCGGTGATCTCGAACCCGCAGAGTACGGTTTTTTCACTGATGCCATCGCCAAAGAAAACAACATGATTCACGATGGCGGGATGACTCGGTAGATTGGCGTCCGAGACCTGCTGGTTGGCCGCGGTCAAGACGACGGCGCCTTCGGCTTCGAGCCGGATCCCGTCATGGCGGGCCAACAAGTGGATCAAAGCGAAGCCAGCGTGCTGAGGACGATACGTGCCAGTGTGAACGCGCACGGTCTTGTGCGTGGCGTTTTCCGCGGCGGCATCCAACGCTGCTTGAATCGGATACAGACTATCTGGCCAGACATGAAACACGCCGGACGCGTCCAGTGTCACATGGGAAACCAACGGTGGGCTTTGAGGCGCCGGCGGAGGGATGTCCGCACGCTGGCAGCCGACCAGTAATGCCAACATCGTAGCGAACCCGAATACTAGCTTATTGAATCGTCTCATCATGTCCGGCCAGCCACGTTTGAAAATCTGTGAGCGGCGCGATTCGCATCTCGCCCATGTCGTCGTCATGCAACAAACGAAACCCGCACATGGGGTCCGTTTTCAGCGTGAACACGCCTTCGTTTCGGGTGTGAAAACCGATCGAATAGGTCAAATCGGGCACTCCGATCTGGCGGAGCCCAAGTTCCGGAATGGAAAAGACGTAGACGTAGTCGCGGCTCTTGATGTGAAGCCGAATGTCATGGTTCGCCGGCACTTGGAATTCTTCGTCGCGCTGAATATCGTCCGCCGTATCGAATTGTCCGTCAGTTCCCGCATAGCGAAATGTCCAATGATACTTGTGACCTATCGCCTGAACCTCCAACGGCGCATGCGGATCGAACAAGGCTTCACGGGCAGCAGTCGGAGGTGGTGGAGCCCTGTTTCCATCGCCGGACTTTCGACACGCAAAGCAACTCAAAGCCAGTACGCAGGCCGCAAGAAACAGGTTCACAACACTTGGCGATCGTCGGAGACGCGAGGACATTCAAGCAAGTATAGAGTCTAGCTTCGGGACATGTGCGCTCGGTGCGTGCATGTTTCGCGAGCGACGGGCACCGACGGCAGGTTGGTCGGGGAGCGTACCAAATGCAGGCACGTTCCCTATTTGGCTGTGGCCCTGCCGCGTTAGGCCAAAGGTGATTTCCTTGGCTACTCGCGGGGGCCTCTTTGAAATTGCCGCGATGTGGCCCGGACAGCGATATTGGCGAAGCCAGCGCGGATCCGCTATTCTGTCAGTCGTCCAGCCCAGGTTCCATCGCCCGTATGTCGACGGCACGCCGTATTGACCGAGTATCTCCTGCCATGAGAGCTTCGCCCATGAAAAGCCAATACCCGTATCTTACAGTTGCCGCCATTCTATTAACGAGCTACCTCGTCAACCTGGGTGCGGATATCCTTGCTGCCGAAGCGAGTGACGAACAGGGCTTCGTGTCGCTGTTCAATGGCGCGTCCCTGGCAGGTTGGGAAGGCAATTTGAAAGTTTTTCACGTCGAAAATCACGCCATCATCGCCGGATCAAAAGACAAGCCCGTCGCCAACAACGAGTTTCTTTGCACGAAGAAGCAATTCGGCGACTTCGAGCTGCGCCTGAAGGCCAAACTGGTTGGACAAGGCAAGAACGCGGGCATCCAATTCCGTAGCAAACGCATTCCCAATCATCATGAAGTTATTGGCTATCAATGCGACATGGGTATCTCCGGGGTGGATCACGTGATTTGGGGAGCCCTGTACGACGAATCACGACGCCGAAAGTTCCTGGCCGAAGGCGATCAGAAGAAGCTGACTGCGGCACTGAAAGCCGACGATTGGAACGACTTCGTCATTCGCTGCGAGGGTCCGCGGATTCAGATCTGGTTAAACGGTTATCAGGCCGTCGATTACACGGAAGCAGAAGACGTTCCACAAATTGGTGTGATCGCATTGCAGATTCACGGCGGGAAACCTGCTGTGGCATCGTATAAGGACATCCGCATCAAAGAACTGCCAGCGAACCAATAACGTTGTGACAAACAAATTCATGGACGAAACAGTCGATCCACACCAGCCTCACCCGGCTGGTGGCCAACCGACGCCGCAGTTCATCTACTTTGACCTGGGCAATGTGCTGCTGCAGTTCGACCACGACCGTGCCGCTCGGCAAATGGCGGAGGTCGCCGGCACCACGCCCGAACGTGTCTGGGAGATTGTGTTTGCTGGCGATTTGGAATTACGCTACGAACGAGGTGAGATTTCGACAGCCGACTTCCACGAAGTTCTTTGCCGGCAAACGGGAACAACACCGCCGCTGGCAGCCATCCTCAATGCGGCGTCGGACATCTTCAAGCCGAATCCATCCGTGATTTCGTTGCTGGGCCAGTTACAACGCAACGGGCACCGACTGGGCCTGCTCTCCAACACCAACGACGCGCATTGGTCGTTCATCAAGACCACCTTCCCTGACCTGCTTCGAGCGTTTGACGTGATCGCGCTCAGTTTCGAATTGAATTCTCTCAAGCCAGAACCCGGTATCTATGCCCAGGCGGCTCGTCTGGCAGGCTTGGATCCAGCCCAGATTCTTTTCGTCGATGACCGACCAGAGAACGTCAGCAGTGCCACCGAAGCAAGGTTCGACGCGATTCAGTTTCAAGGCCATCGACAATTGGTTGCCGACCTCATTGCGCGTAACTTGGGGCCGCTGGTGTGACGACCGCGTCGGCGAGGAACTACGTTGCCCGGAGTCCCTCGCCCTTCTTATGGAAACAGACTACCGATCAGGTACAAGGCGGTAGATGTCAATCTGCGCCCGTTCGTCGCTGAATGCGAGGCGCAATGTGTCCGACGGCTGCGCACGACTCTCGACCATCCGCGGCGAAGCGGAGGTCCTCCGCACGACGCAGTATTGCACACCGACGCGTTTCAAATGCGCGAGACTTTTCGAATCGGGAAAGCCAATCATATCTGTCTTGAGACGCAAGAATGATTTTGGGAAGAATCCGGAATACCCATTGACCATTCTTCGCCGATGGATCGTGCCCCAGTACATCCAGAGTGCGGTTTCCTCGTAATCGGCTTCGCGCTTCCCGGTGGGAAATGGAATGCAGGCGATCACGGAATCTGTCGCCGTCTCTTGCCTGAGCCAATCAAGCCAGGCAATGTTTTGCTCGACGGACGGAAGTCGAAACAGTTTTTGGGTCGGCGGCCAAAGCTCGACCGTCGCAACAAGCCCCAGGATCAGGCAACTGGCGAGAATCAACTTGGCCCGGGCAGGCTGTTTGGTCGCTACGCCGAATTCCCAAAGAGCCTGCAGGCTGTTGACACCCAACAGTACCAGTGCCAACTGCACAAACACAGCAAACCGGAAGACGCTTCTAGCTTGTGCGAACCCCGGAATCCCGGCGATTAAGAGTGAATAGGGGGACCAGTTCCCAAACCGCACGTTTGGGCCCAGAGAAAGCAACAAAGCCGCAACGAGAATCGTCAGACAAAAAACGGTCCACTTTCTTGATCGGCAGTGAAACAACCCCAGAATCGCGCCGGCTACAGCCAGACAGTATTTGACAACACCAACTGAAAGGCGAATGTGCGATCTTGCCCCGCCTGACACCGCGTTGCCGAACAACGATGATTGCCATGGCGCCACACGATAGTCGGCCAACCGTGCGGACAACTGCTGCACGACTTTTTCCGAACGATTCATGTCGTATTGATGACGCGCTCGCAGTTGTGCCCGTAAGACAGGAAACATGAGTATCACGGCCAGTGCCGCGCTCAGCGACAGCAATACCCACGTCCGTTTGTGGGCAAGTTTGCTCCCCAGAAGCCAGCCGCCACCGATCGGTAGAAGAACAGCCAGGAATAACGCGTAGTAGGTACAGAGGTAGTACGTCGTGGCATAGCTGACGGCCAAGAGAGTTGCCCGCCGAGACGTCGGTTCTGCAGCGAAATCGTGCAGCCGGCTTATGGTCCACACAATTCCAAAAACTGGCACCAGCTGAAATGCGCCCAGCTCGTTATGGACAAACGGCAGCATCTCGACCATGCTGCCGCCCAACGCTGCCGGAAGGATGTCAACTTCCCATCGTCGCAACAAGAGAAACGCGCTACACCCGTTGCAGGCCAATGCCAAAAGCAGCATCACATTGTATGCCGTGATGGGGCGATCGCGGCCAAAGGAAAGCGGTGCCGCCGCGGCCGTCAGCGCCATCGGCTCGGAGATTGCGAATGTACCTTGCGACGGATGAAAGATCGGTGCGTTCCAGTAACCTCGGTACGATGCCGTGATCCGGTCGCAGTTCCACCAGACGGTCCAGACACCAAACAAAGGAACCGTTGCCGCTGTCTGCGTCCCCACCGGAAGCGATCGGCCCAGATGACAGGTCAGTGGCCAGGTGGACGCGATCGCCAGCGTCAGGTATATCCCGATAATGGCGCCGATTCCCCCCAACGCTTTCGCCCGCTTAGACAACTCGACTCGGCGCATCCGTTGGCTCCGCTAATAGTTGCATTTTGCTGATTAGACTAAACCAAACCGTCGTGCCGTGCCGTTCCGAGTCAAGAAAACTTGACTTTTCTTGACTTTGCATTTGACCTTCCACTAGAATCCAAGATCTGAATTGGGCTTTTTTATCCATTTTGTATTTTACGTCCCTTTGGATCTGGAGGTGTGCAATGCGTAAGAGGAGACGACGGTCTAAGCAGAGACCACCGTGCAAGCGGAAACCACCAGGCGTGGCTTTCACGCTGGTCGAGTTGCTGGTCGTAATTGCAATCATTGGAATTCTGGTCGCGCTTCTGCTGCCAGCCGTTCAGGCGGCGCGAGAGGCGGCCAGACGGATGTCGTGCAGTAATAATATGAAACAGATCGGCTTGGCGATCCACAACTACCACGACACGTACAAGACGTGCCCGCCGTCCTTTATTCCCTTCCGCGGAGGCACGAGTGCACCGTACCCACGGCGAAACTCAATGTCGCGCAGCGGTGGAAACCAGGCAGGCCGATACGGTCCCAGCTGGGCTGCCATGATTCTGCCTTTCATGGAACAACAACCATTGCACGATAATATTGATGTCAACCGCCCGATAAGCCAACGGGGAGGCCCTAACGCACAGGTAAGGGGAACCCGTATCCCGTCGTACGTCTGCCCATCGGACGTTTTCGCCAGAGAAGGAAACGCGCTGACTCGATACAATGGACCGTGGGCACGGTCCAGTTATGGGATCAGTAGCGCTTGGGATCATAGAAACTCCAACTTTTGTTATGCGTGGCGATGGTGGCAGGTAGAGACTCCAGCGAATGTTCGAGGATTCGCTGGGGCTTATCAGGGGTCTACTTTTGCACAAGTTGTCGATGGCACCAGCAACACGACGGCGGTCTGGGAACTCCGCGCTGGCCCGTCGACGACCGACCCGCGTGGCGCATGGGCGCTTTCTCGAGGTTCGATCGTTGGTGGTTGCGGCAATGGCGATTGTCGTGGGATTAACTACCAACCGGCCAACCCGGATGACATTCACCAGTGTGTGGGCAATGGAACGCAGTGGCGAAACATCAAAATGCACTGCTGGGCGACAGGGGATTGTCAGCAGGGCCCCAAGAGCCTGCATCCCGGTGGTGCCCAAGCGACGCTTGCTGATGGTTCGGTTCGGTTCGTTTCCGAAACGATGAATCTGGCCACTTACCGAGCGGTCAAAACGATCATGGGAGGAGAGACACTGAATTTCGATTGATTGTTCTCGAAAGGGAGGCTGGCAGGCGTGTACCAGGCACGCTTGTTGGCCGTTGTTTTCATTCCAGAGTGGTAGACCGTATGTCCGCGTCGTGAAATCGCAGCGGTCAAGGCTTTCCTCAAGAGAACAAGAAGTGTCGGCACCCCGCAACTCGCTGTTCCGATTGTCGGCTGCAATTGTCATCATCGCGGGGGTATTTTGTTCGATTGTCTGGCTCTCGCGAAGTCCGTCACCGGATGGCGTTCTTCCTCCAGGGCTCTCGCAGGATCAATACCTGGAGGCGGCAAGGGCTTGGCAAGCAAAGCACGGGCGTGAACCGGAGCAGGTAGATGTCTTGGTCTGGCTAGCAGATTCGTTCGCGGTTGAGGGAAAGCTGAACGCTGCGATTGCCTGTTACGAAGCGATTCCCAGCGAGCATCCATCGTACGGGCCTGGTGCCCGTCTGGAGCAGGCCAAGGCACTCATTCGGCTTAACCGCGCGCCAGAAGCGGAAGCCAACCTGACAGCCTTCATGGATGTGATGAGTGAAGACCGACCGGTTTCTTGGCGCCAGCTTGTGGAAGCACTGGATCTGCTCAGGTTTCTGCTGGAGGTTCAACTCCGTTTTGAAGAAACGCGAAAGGTTTTGCGCGTGATTCATTCGATCGACGCGGCACGAACATTCGAAACGATGGCATACTGTTTCCCCAGTGTCTTGCGTTGGAACGGCGAGCAATCCGTCCGCTGGTTAGAGGGTTTCGTAGAGGAGAATCCAGACGATTTTAAGCTCCGAGTTGCGCTAGGTCGGTACCGTACCGGAGAGGGAAAACTAGCTGAAGCAGAAAAGATTCTGCAAGAATGTTGTCGTCAGCGTCCGGAAAACCTGTACGCATGGGCGGCACTTCTGGCCTGCTACTACGAGCAAGACGACTGGGCGAGAATCAGACAAGCAATGGCGACGCTTCCTCCCATCAAGAACTCGGATCCGTGGCTGTTGTCCAGGCTGCGCGGCCATCTTCATAATCACGAAGCTCAGTTTCAGGAGGCGGTGGAGTGCTTCCAGCAAGCGCTTGCCGCCGACCCTGCCAACGCCGAATCGTATCTGGGGCTGGCACAGGCGTATGCGGGACTCAAGCGCGACGGAGACCGGGCCACGGCCTTGCGCAAGGCGCACGTCATCGCTAGACTACAGAACCGTACTGGGTGGGCTTCTGTCAAGGAAGGAGACGTCGAACCGTTACTGGAAATGGTGGGTCTTTGTGAGGAAATCGACCTCGGCGATCAGGCCCTGTTGGTTGCTAAACTTGTGCTCAAGATTGATCCAGACAACGTGGAGGCAAAGAAAGTTGCACATCGACTGCAATCAGCACGTGATGACGCACGGGCGCCACCCGAGATCACTCAGTCGCCTTGAGCTTTGTCAGACAGATCGTGCGATCGCCTTCCAATTCGCCAGGACGAGTTTTCCGACAAAGCCAAGTCCTGCGACATTCCGCACGATGTTGGGTTGCCTCCTCGTCCTCGTTGGGGGGTGCGGGAAGGGCGATCCACCTGCGATGAAGAACCCACCCAAGCCACCGGCGAGCGCCGGAGTCGAATTGAATTCGACACTTGAGGTGGCTCCAAAAAAGCCGACAGGGGTACTCCCGGACTTCACGACTCCCGAAACCGGGATCGATTTCCAACGCTACGACGATATGCGTGGTTTGCACCGCATTATCGAATCCAACGGTGGCGGTGTGGCACTCATTGATTACGACGGTGACGGCTGGCTCGATGCCTTCTTCACCAACGGCTGCCGAGTGCCGTTGGAAGGCAGTACCGAAGAGCATACGAATGAAATGTATTGGAATATTGGCAAGGCACAGTTTTCCCGGACGACGGTCCAGACCCGGCTTGCGTGGCAAGGTTATTGCACCGGATGCGCTGTTGCCGATTACGATAGCGACGGTTTCGACGACCTCTACGTCACAGCTTTCGGTAAGAACCGCCTATGGCGCAACAACGGCGATGGGACATTCGAGGATGTTACCGAGGCATCGGAAACGGACGTCGACGTGTGGAGTTCCAGTGTCGCACTGGCCGACGTCAACCGCGACGGTCATCCTGACCTGTACGTCGTCAACTATGTCCAGGAAAAGGGCGAGCAGCCGCATTTGTGCAAGGATCCCGCGAGCCCAGACGGGTATGTTACCTGTCCCCCAACGGTTCTTCGCGCGGAGGACGATGTGTTGTTTCTTTCTGATGGCGAAGGAGGGTTCTTCAGTGTGACCAACCGAGCCGGCATCACTGGCGTCGATGGCAAAGGACTCGGTGTTGTGGTCTTCGATGCGAATCGAGATGGCTGGCCGGACATCTACGTGGCTAACGACGGTATGCCCAATTTTCTCTATCTGAATCAAACGCCGAGCGGGGCTGCCAGCCAGGTCACATCGTCCACCACGATAACCCCTATTCCAAAGTTTACCGAGGAGGCAGTGCAATTTGGTGCCGCCATGAACCAACTAGGAATGGCCCAAGCAAGCATGGGCGTTGCCCACGGCGACATTGACGGTGATGGCTGGACTGACCTCTTACTAACGCACTTTATTACAGAGACAAACACACTCTATCGGAACGATGGCGGTAGACAATTCGTGGACGCCACTCGCTTCAGCAGACTCGGTGCACCAAGCCAGACACAGCTAGGTTTTGGCACGGAGTTCATCGATTTCGACAATAACGGTTGGCTGGATTTGTTCGTCGCCAACGGTCATATCGACGACCTTCGCTGGCAACCGGCAAGTCCTCCGTATGCGATGCCGCCACAGTTCTTTCGCAATAATGGGGATGGCCGGTTCGAGGACTGTTCCACTTGGTCTGGCGATTACTTTCAAGGTCGGTGGCTCGGGCGCGGTGTCGCAGTCGGCGATCTGGACAATGACCGAGACCTCGACCTCGTGATATCACATCAGCGGTCCACGTCCGCCGTGTTGAGAAACGATACGGTAACCACCAACAGAAGCGTCATCCTTCGATTGATTGGGACAGGCGGTTCAAATCGGTCCGGCATCGGTACCAGGGTAGAAGCGGTAGGCCCGAGGTTTAAGCTGACAAGGGAAGTGGTTGGTGGCGGTAGTTATCAGTCGGCGTCCGATCGGCGAGTACACATTGGTCTGGGCGAACATGAAGTGATCGAAACGCTGTTCGTTCATTGGCCGTCGGGTACGACCGAAACGTGGCAGAATCTGACACCGGGATCCTATGTCCTCCGAGAATCGCAGGAGGAAATCTGGTCGGTGCACGATTGAAGGTTGCCGTTTGATTGCCTGAGAAAAAATTCCGCTTTCTCGGATTCATCCGGTTTTGGGACGCCAAAGGTCAGCCAAGAAACAACTGTCGCGAAACGGTTGTAGGACGGGCGCTCTTGCCCGTCTGATCAGAGGAGACAATTATTCATTGGCTGGCACTAGGCCTAGTTGTACCTGGCTGAGTCGCTTGTTTTAATGTGCTCAATAATGCTCACTAAATCAAAAGGAGATCTAACATGAAAACACTTTCCCATCTGTTGCTGGCGGCTTTCCTTTGTGCGTTTGTGGCCGGCTGTTCGGCCGAACAAGGATCGACCAATCCAAATACATTGCCAGAGGGTGGTGGCGCCGAAGCCGGGGCGCACGACGAAGCGGAGGCAGAGGCCGGTGGCGACGAAGGCGACGGGAACCCAGGCGAGTGAATGAGTGACGTGAGGCAGACAAGTAAGCCCGTTCGCCTCGCAATTCACTTTACGTACAAGTTGTGAGCTGGTCTCCTGACCCGCTCACCGTTGCGACGGAAGGTTTCCTCTTTCTACGGCGAACGCAGACGCGTTCTTGGAGACCTTCGGTCGAAGTGGTGTTGCGGTCGGGAGACCGCATCACAACATGCGACATGAGACCGCATCACAACAACTGGCATGATGTGAAAACCGCTGCATATCTATAACAGCTCTGATTCGCCCCGGTTGCGGTACAGCTCGGCAAACGATCGCCAGGATCACCCGGTTTTTTGGAAGTGAATGTCGTGCAGCCGACCGTAGAGCGCGCACCGATGCAACAGTTCGTCGTGCCGTCCGATGTCGACAATCCGGCCGGCTTCCATGACAACCACACGATCGGCAAGGGCGAGGGTTGACAACCGATGGGTCACCATGATTGCAGTACGGTCAGTGACAAACGATTGCAGGGCCTGATGAATCAACTGCTCACTTTCGATGTCAATCTGACTGGTCGCTTCGTCCAAGATTAAGATCTCCGGATCGCGGAGAATCGCGCGGGCCAGCGCGATGCGTTGCCGCTGCCCACCAGACAGACGTCCACCACCAGATCCGACCATCGTGGTGTATCCATCACTTAGTTTTTCCACGATGAATCGATCCGCGTGCGCCTTGCGAGCCGCTTCGATCACAGCCTCGTCGGACGCTTGTGGCGAACCATAGCGAATGTTGTTCATGACCGTGTCGTCAAACAGATGGGTCTGTTGCGATACGATGCCGATCCGCTGCCGCAGTTCGCGGCGCCGCAAGTCACGGAGGTCGATGTCTGACAGCCGCACGGAGCCAACTCTTGGATCAAAGAAACGTGGGATCAGATTGACCAGCGTGCTCTTGCCACATCCATTGGGACCGACCAGTGCGATGGTCTCGCCGTACTTGATTTCCAACTGAATACCGTGCAGAACCGGCAGTTGGGAATCGTAATGAAAATCGACCTTATCAAACACAAGTCTCTGGTGTGGGCGCGGAAGCGACTTCGGCCGGGCTGGGTCCGTGATTTCAGATTCCCGGTCCATCAGTGCAAAAATTCGATCGGAAGCCGCGACACCACCCTGCACTGCCCCAAAGACGTCCGACATTTTTCGAATGGGGTCCGTGGCTCCCACCAACATCCCGTAGAACCAGAGCAGGCTGCCGATTTCCAGCGGGAGACTACACATTCTGATCCCCAGCAAATGGGTCTCCTGTTCCAAGACCAAATAGACGCCGGCGATTAAGGCCAGTGAAATGACGCCGATTCCAAGGATCTCGGTGAGCGGTTTGGTCAGTGAATTGTAGATCGCAATCCGCATCGACTTTTGAAACAGTTGCTTAGCCGATTGGTGAAATCGATTTCGCTCGTACGGTTCCATCGTGAACGCCTTGACGGTCAGGATGCCACGGAACGATTCCGATAGCGTGCCGTACAACTGCGCAATCTCTTCCATGGCACGACGATTGGCCCGTTTGATGGACGACGCCAATTTCCGCATCAGCAACAAGGCGGGGGGTGCTACCAGCAAAGAGAACAGAAGCAGTTGCCAACTAATCGTACTGGCGATGATCAGGCAGACCGCCATCTTTAGCGGTTCTCGCAGCGCTCGGCCAAACAAGTGGTTCAGGCTGGTCCCCAGGGTTGTCATGTCGTTGGTGAAGCGGCTGAGCAGTTCACTGTCGCGACCTTGACCGAATGCCGCCAGGTCCAACTGCAACGACTGCCGAAAGAACTGCTTTCTCAGATCAAATGTAGTCATTTGCACCAGTCGCTCGACGACGATCATGTTGATCACCAGAAACGTGTCTTTCAGCGCCGTGCCGACCACCAAGAATCCGACGATCACTAACAGCGTTTGAAATGCATCGTCTGGCAACCAAGCCTTGATATAGGGCTCCATCCAGAGATAACGACCGAGTGCCTTCTGTTGGGCCTTCAGGTCTTCTTTCAGGAGTGCCTGTTGAAATTGAATTTCGTGGTTCGAACTCTGCGGTTCGAGCTCACTGGATTGGCCGTCTGGCGACTGAAGATCCCGTAGAGACGCTTGCAAGCGGGCGGAATTGACACGGGCTTTCTCAATCTTCTGGTCGACCCAGTCATGCATCGACTGCTTACGAAGGACAACTTGCACGAACGGGTAGACCGCCGTGATGTTGGCACCCCATAGCACGCCCACCAACACCGAACTGATGATGATGACGAAAACCGTAGAGCGATATCGTAAAGCAAGCCGCAACGCCCGCAGATAGTTGTTCATCTAAAGTCCATCCCTGGGCCAACTGCCGGTGCGACAAACGGGCCTGGCAACCCACGCCCCCTGAAATCGATCAGACGCAGCCGAGCGAGGCGATCTTGTAACAGATCCCACGACGACAGCCAAGATCGCTAGCAGTGACGGCGTGCGACGATGGCCTTCTATCCTGGCCCACTATGCAGACCGATCCAGGTGAACATCCATCTGTGGAAAGGGAATGCCAATTTCAGCTTCGTCCAGCGCCATCTTGACCGAACGAATCGTAGCCTGCTTGACGTCCCCGAACTCAGATGTCTGGACCCAGACACGCACCGACCAATTCACAGACGATGCTCCCAACTCGACCAAAACAATCGCTGGTGCAGGATCCTCAAGACGCCCTGGAACCTGGTAGGCGGCGGAAGTCAGCACGCTGCGAGTGCGATCGATGTCTGCCGCGTAATCCACTCCCACAGAGACCTCGGCACGACGAATCGAATGGTGGGTGATATTCTCGATCACGGTACCAAAAATGGCACTGTTGGGGATCACAAAGCGGCGATTATCGAACGTGTCAAGTGCCGACGTGAACAGCTCGATCGAATGGATCTTTCCCGTCTGTCCGGCGATCGTCACGACATCGTCGACCTTGAACGGTCGAAACACCAATAGCATGATCCCCGCGGCAAAATTCGAGAGCGTACCTTGAAAAGCCAGCCCCAAGGCAATTCCGGCCGCACCGATCACAGCCGCAAAACTCGTGGTTTCGACCCCAAAGATGCCCAGGCAGCCCAACACTGCCAACAGCAGCACTAACCAACGGCTCGTCGAAGCGAAGAATTTTGTCAGTGTCGCGTCGAACTTAACCCGCGTTAGTGAGCGTTCGACAATCCGCTTTACCCATCCCGCGACGAACCAGGCGAACAACAGTAGCAACAGAACTTTGGCAACATCCACACCGTAGTCTTTCAATACTGCCAGTGCCATGGTCTGAAATTCTTCCCGATTCACTGCAGACTCCTTCTAGCGATTCCTGGTGCGATGCCCCAGGAATCCACGGTGAGTATGGCCGTTGGCCAACGCTGAATTGCAAAACGCGCAACTGCAAAACGTGTCAGCGAGGGAATCCATCTGTTTCCTCGCTGACGCATCGGGTTGGTGAATGATCCGAGTTAGCCGCCGTTCAATGGTTTTGGCCGGGAAGGGGTCGGGAGTCTTTTTCGGGCAACGACTTACGATCGGTAGACGCCGATGGCCGAAAAAGACTCCCGACCCCGTTACTATTTCTAGCGGGTCGTCCGCGTTCGCCTTTCCGGCAGCTTGAACTTGAAGTTCTTCAGCTTGTCAAGCCAAGACGCTGGCTCGGTCTCAGCCGGTGGTGCGGTCGTCACACTTGTGGTGTCTCGACTGTCGGTGACTGGATATGACCCTTCGGCGACTGGGTATGAGCCTTCGGCGACTGGGGCTTTGCTATTGGTGATTGGGGCTTTGCCTTCGACGACTGGGGCTTTGCTATTGGTGATTGGGGCTTTGCCTTCGACGACTGGGGCGATGCTATTGGTGATTGGGGCTTTGCCTTCGACGACTGGGGCGATGCTATTGGCGATTGGGGCTTTGCCTTCGACGACTGGGGCGATGCTATTGGCGATTGGGTTTGCGCTTTCGGTGGGCACGCGTGTAGGAGCTGCTGTCCAATCTCTTTCATGGGACGTTGCCTGTGTCAGTTGTCGCGATTCGCCGTACGACGACCGCATTTGGCGTGGCGTATCGTCGCTGCGAAGAACATTCTTGCTCGGTTGGTCGAAGTCCGGCCAGGCCATGACCTGGGAGGACCCCAATTGCCTGGGCAATTCACTCGGCGGTGTTTGCGGTTCTTGCTCAACGTCACCGATTGTCGCCATGACTGGGGTGGAGATGCTCGCCGCAGCGGGGGCAGGTAAGTTCGCAAACAGGTATTGAACGTAATGCGACTTCAGCAACTGTTCGCTATCGGCAACACGGCCCTCTTCCAACATCGAGGTGGCGATGTCAATGTCACGGATGAGACCGGTCCGTTCTTCTTCGTTGAGCCAAAGATCGTAGACCCCGACCTGATCGACCCAAACGTCGCCTGTCCCGCGTAACTCGACGCCAACTCGAACTTCCTTCACACTAGCCGGCAGGTCTTCGACAAACAGGGTGTAGTAGTTCCAGTCAGCACCCAACGGTCTCGCTGATGGGTCGCTTTGAACGGCGCCGAGAGCGCGTTCACGGCGAACCAACTGGTTGTTGGGCAACCGTCCCTCGACCAACAATTGTACATGCGGTTGATTCTCGAAATCGCGAGTCTTCAGCCAGCCAGCAAAGACGAGGCGCCCGCTTGCGGCAGGTTCGAACCACTCGCTTCGCAACCAGACGATCGGACCGCTAGACGAATTCACAGGCGTCTCGCTCTGCAAATGCAATGACTGACGTCCATGGTGGGATGAATGGGTATCGACCTGCACCTGCATACCGGCACCTTCGCCAAACGCCCAACCTGGAATGACGTCCTGCGCCGCCAGCTGGTCGAAGTCCGGGTTCTTCAACTGGGGATAGTCGCGTTTCGCAGCGACGCACTGTTTCAGTCGCTGAAGGCTCTCTTGCAGTGTTGCAACGACCTGCTGGTCGACTTGTGTCTCCCACCGCACGACTCGCGCATCGGGTTCTGAGGCTTCAATACCCACGATCTCGTAGGGACGTAGGGTGAGCGACAGCATCGGCCCCTGCCCCGTCACGACCAGACGAGGTAGGGCAGTCGTCGAAAGTGATTTGAGTTCGAGCGTGTGTCGACCGGCAAACCCGATCCTCGTGCCAACGGATCGAGGCGAGTCATTGACCACATAAAACAGAGCCTTACCACCACGTACAGCGCGTCGTATCATCACGGGTTGCGTTTTGGATCCGACCGGTGGTGAAACCACCTCGAATTTCATTTCAGGCAGTTGACGAAAGACGGTCATGCTGTCTCGCCATACTTGCTCATCACGCGGCGTCTGCCAGGCCCCGTCAAGGATCACCTGACTGTCCAACGCCGCGAGGCCATGCGCGAGACCTCTGCGGCTGAGTGAACCCGTCTCGCCAATCCTCGTTTTGACTGCCTTGGCAACGTCCTTGATCGGCAACTTGCCGGCCAATGTCGTGGCGTCAAACCGTTGAAACGGATATTGCAATTGACTTCCCGCAGCAGTTTCGGCGTGCTGGCCGAATAGTCTGACAAATTCGTCATCCCAAGCCCGGTCAAGATCGACTTGGTCATGAGGGACCGGTTTCATCTGTCGGGGCGAAAGAAAGACGATTCCCTTTTCGCGCATCAGTTCGACGTCGATCCCAAAGCTCAACAGCGCACTTGAGGCAGTCATTTCGGTCGGAGCTCGAATCACCTCTGCAGTGTTCTTGACCAGGGGCGTGTCCAACAGTGATGATCCGAGAAGGTACAACTGTGCGCCCAGCGCGTCTTCACGGAGGTTGTGGATCATCTCATGGTACATCTCAGACATGCGATCGGCTCGCCAAGCCAACCACTCTTGGCGCAAACGATGTTCGCTCAGCGGGTTCGATGGCGTTCCAGTCTGTGCGGACATAAACCGCTCGAGCGTCATCTCGTCAGCTCCCCAATCGGGCCCCGGCAAGGTGGCATAGCTGCCTGGATCAAGTTGAACGGCCACGCCTGCAAATGACGCGTGCGAGGCACAACGTTGGGAAAGTTCCGAGACAACGGCACCCATAGCGGCTTGGACTTCTTGATCGAGCGGATTGTAGTGAGTGCCGATACCAAATGAGTCAAATTGTGGACGCCACCGTTTGCCTGCCGTATCGACCAGATTGATCGATGGCCTGCTGCCTAAGCGCCGTTTGGCTTCCAGAATCGGCAGCGTGCCCGTGAACTTTATCGACGGGACTAGCCGGAGACCTTCGCGGTCGAACATTCGCAACAGCATTTCCAACACATCCTTCTGCATTGGATCCTGTGCCGTCGCGAAGAAGACGCCATCATCAAAAAGGGGCGTCGGTTCCAGCAGGCGACTTGGGTACAACGATCCTCCGTCTGACAACACAGGAATCACGGCCCCGTTGTAACCACGACGTTTGAGCACCTGAATCAACCGCTTGGCACCGTCAAAGAACGTCACCCAGTCGCGCAGCGTTCGCCCGCTCTTCTGGTCAACGTCCGATGTCGCGGAAAACAACTCCGGAAACAGTGGCGTGTCAAGATGCGCGGCCAACAGGCGTCCATCGGCTGGTAACGGATATTCAAGGTTACGAAGACGGTCAGGCCCTGCAAGCACGCGGATGGCGCCAATCGTCGCAGCTCGTTTCGAATCGCGGTCGGCCAGCACAAGGATTGGGTTGTCAGTTCTTGGCCAGAAAGTCAATTGATACGTCGTCACGCCAGGTCTCTCGGCGAGATTGTCCACCGGCGTTGTAAGCCCCGTATCGACGATTGCGCGGCGACTGCCAGGTTCGTAAATCGCGATCCCCAACGTTTGCGGCGTGTCGTTTGGATAGTCGATCTCCAAGATGTGCGGGTGTCCTGGTTGCGTGATTTGCAGTGGCAAGGCGAACCAGCTATCTGGGCCAATATCTAACAGATCCCTCTCGATCTGCTTGTCCGTATCGAGCCATTTGACCAAAACTACATCACCATGCAGCGTGGGACGTCGAGCCGTCTCGCGCAGACCGAACAAAGGTAGCACTTTGCTGACCGACAAGGGTTGTTCGGGTTCGGCAGGATCGAATTCTTGAATGACCTGGAATTGCGGCCCTGGTCCTTCTGCCTGCTGACCTCCCCGCTGTGAACGTTCGTCACTTTCGGACTGCACGACGACCACCTGCAATTTCCGCCAAGGCCCCCGTTGCGCACGTGAAACTGACGAAGAACGACGCTTATCAATTGAAATAATGAGGTCGTATGCGCCCTCTTCGTGGGGCATTGTCAGCTTGAAAGGCCCAGCCGGTGAAATCGATCCGTCCAGATTCTGCACCAGTTCCCGTTCGTCGACCCACAAGTTTGAATCCGACCGAGCCGGGCGTAGTTGCACGCGACACCGATGTTCCAGTTTCGTGAAGTCGACGAGGTTCGGCAACACTGAGAATTGAAACATCTCACTGGGCTCGAACACCATCGACGTCCGGTCCGTCTGAAGCCGCAGACTGTCGCTCGCGCTGCGTCGAATGATCAGTCTATTGTCGCGATCATCCAGCGCACGATGCTGGGTCGAGTCAACGATCTCCATCAACGGAATCTGGGTTTCGAACTCACCTGAAGGTGATCCGTTGGCCCCAAAAGTGACCAACAGGTTCGCGTCTCTGGGTGCCGTGGCGCGGATCAACACACTATCGAACGAGCGAGGCAGTCGCGGCGAAATCGTCACGACATTCTCTTCAAGGTACATCGAACCGGGGGCATCTGCCTGCAGCCCATAGCCACGCGCCGTCTCGATCGTGCCTTCATCCAACCTCAGCGTGCCGAACCACGATCGCGGCTCGCCACCACCCCATTCGACCCAGAATTCGAGATCCATATCCGTCGCAACGGTGTCGACGAGTGTCGCTGGTACCCGATTCGCTCGAAGAGCCTCGGGTATCATCTCTTCGATACTGGCCTGTAACTGTCGTCCGAAGCCAGGCCGCCTTGACGATAGCTCGCCATCGTCAAGTGGTTCGGCTCCGTGTCCGTGGGCGTCACGGTTGTGAGCGTCGTGGTCGTGCGAATCATGGTCATGGTCATTCCCGTCGTGATTGCGCGCGACAGTGGGGCGAAATACTGAAAGAGCTCTGGCTCGCAGGCGTTCGGCGACAGAACCTGGGCTACGCGGGGTTTCGCCGGCAATCGGTGGCGTTACCACTGGACTGCTGGCGGCGGACGATGACGTGCTGGCGCGTGCTGGACCCGTGGACGTGGATGTCAGCACACCGTTTTCCACAGCCCACAGAGCCGCGGTTCCAGCGCCGGCAAATACCGCGCAGAGAATCGCAATTGGTAGCCCGGTAATCGTTCGGGAGCGGCTTGGCTTGGTGTTCGGTCGCACACGTCGGGCGCGGCGATTCTGGTTTCCCCGCTTCATTGAAACTGATCTGGTTAGAGGTTTGGGTCGCGATGGGGAGGCCGTGCGGCCTGCAGAAACCTGCGGTCGGTTCCGGATCAAGAAAGACGGTCCAGCCCATCGTCTTCAGGGAGTATCGGCAACTGCGGGGGGGACCGATTACTCCAATTATGCCATTTATGTGGGAACGACGGGTCGTGCGGGTCCGAGCAGAGATGCGCTCGCTAGCAGCTTGCCGGCCAGTCAGCATTGCAGCCATTTCGGGATTTCATTACGATCTCTCACCCTCGCCCAGTTTCAGCGTGATTCGGTGCACCCAACCCACATCCTGTTTGACACGCAAGGACAGTCGCTTCGATGAGCAAGATCGCACTTATTACGGGAATCACTGGTCAAGATGGATCGTATCTGGCGGAATTGCTGCTGGAGAAAGGGTACGAGGTTCATGGTGTGGCCCGTCGCGCCAGTACCGACAATCTCGGGCGAATTCATCATCTTGTCGATCGGATGTCTGTCCACGCCGGAGATATGCTCGATCAGTTTTCACTCACCGACCTGGTCCGGCAAATCCGGCCGACGGAGATCTATAACCTGGCTGCGCAGAGTTTCGTTCCAACCAGTTGGTCGCAGCCGCTGTTGACCGCCGAGATCACTGGTTTGGGCGTGACCCGACTCTTGGACGCTGTTCGTCAAGTGGATCGTTCGATCCGTTTCTATCAGGCCAGTTCCAGCGAGATGTTTGGGCGTGTGCGGGAAACGCCGCAACGGGAAACCACGCCGTTCTGGCCGCGCAGCCCCTATTCCGTCGCCAAGGTCTATGGTCATTGGATCACGGTCAACTATCGCGAAAGCTACGACCTGTTCGCCTGTTCCGGCATCCTGTTCAATCACGAATCGCCGCGCCGCGGACACGAATTCGTTACGCGAAAAATTACGCGCACTGTCGCGCAGATCAAGATGGGTTTAGCCGACGAACTCCGCCTGGGCAACTTGAAAGCCAAACGCGACTGGGGATTTGCCGGCGACTACGTTGAAGCGATGTGGCTGATGCTGCAACAAGACCATCCCGACGACTTCGTGGTTGGCACGGGCCAAACCTACGAAGTGGAACAGTTCGTGGACGCCGCGTTCTCGCACGTCGGCTTGGATTGGCACGATTACGTCGTGATCGATCCGAAATTCTACCGACCTGCTGAAGTGGATCTGCTGGTGGCTGATCCAACCAAAGCACGCACGAAGTTGGGCTGGCAACCGCGCGTAGATTTCGGGGAACTGGTCGCCATGATGGTGGAGGCTGACCTGGCAGAACTGGGTGGATCGCAGCGGGGCGTGGCGTTTCCCAAGGCAGCCTGACGTACCAGCTGCGATCAGCATCAATCTCTCCGTCGGCTCCTCGTCTCTGCCAGACGGAACGCCTAAAATGATGGCATGAGTACGACGGGGGGAAAATCGTCTGATGAACAGACGCCCGGCCAGCGGCTAGGGACGCCGCTGGAGTTCCTGCCAGGAGTGGGGCCGGCGCGTGGAAAAATGTTGCAGCGGCTTGACCTGCGGTTCACGCGAGACGTGCTTTTTTTCTTTCCGCGAGACTATCAGGACATGAGTGTCCTGCGCCGGATCGAATCGCTCGAAGACAATCAGCCGGCCAGCATCTGTGGGATCGTTGATGAAATCGATCTCCGCAACACGGGTGTGGGCCGTACGATGCTCGGCGTGTTGATCCGGCAAAAGACGCATTATCTTCGCGCGGTCTGGTTCAACCAGCCTTACATGCGCGACAAGTTTAAGGTGGGCGCACGCGTCATGTTGTCCGGCAAACCCAAGGCCAAGGGAATGCGATGGGAAATGTCGCATCCACGAGTCGAAATCCTCGCCGACGACGACGAGCCGCTCGCCGGTAAGATTCTCCCCGTTTATCCGCTGACTGATGGGATCAATCAGGGGCTCATGCGCCGCATCGTCCACAACACAGTCGCCGAGTACCTAGACTGTGTGGAAGAAGTTTTTCCTACTGAGTTTCTAGAGCTCCACCAGTTGCCCGGCATCCACGAAACGCTCGACCAGATTCATCAGCCGGTCCAGCGCCAGCGACTCGAGCATGCACAACACCGCCTGATTTACCAGGAACTGCTGATCATGCAAGCGCCAACCTGCAAACTGGTCCTTGATGATCTCAGGGTCGAAGATGTGCTGGATGTGGAACGCAACTGTTGGCACGGGCCAGACCGGCACTGAGACGAACAGCCAGCCTCCGGGCATCACC
>JASLPZ010000099.1:0-20371 GCA_030744725.1 Pirellulaceae bacterium | reverse complement strand
TTGACACCCTCCGTGATCCATCCCTGGGAGACGATTTTCACTGACTGGCAACAGTGAAACAAAACTGCCCTCCAAAACTAGCTCAGTTCACCAGGAAATGCCAACTTTGGCGCGGCCTAGACCCAGCCTTGGTTGAGACACTTTCTTTTCGACTCCGCAAGCAGGGATATTCCGTATTCAACGCGCTAACCGGGGCTGACGGCATCCAGCGGGCTCAGAACGAACGCCCCGATGTGGTCCTGTTAGACCTTGGTCTTCCTGACCAAGACGGCCTCGAAGTTTGCTCGAAACTCGCCGACGACCCAGATACTTGCGGCACTCCGGTCATCGTGGTGAGCGGCCAGGATCGCCCCAACATCGTCCGCGAGACGCGGGCCGCGGGGTGCGAATTCTATGTCCGCAAACCGTACGACCCCAACGCGCTGCTGACGCTGATCCAGGCCGCCCTAGATCAGGCAGAGAGCTGGTAGCTGTGAAATAGCCTGGATTATGCGTAGTCCACGCTGCCAGCAGGCACAAAAAAAACCGGCTCAAAACGCCCCCCGAGCGTACACGATGAACTCGATTCCCGGCGAATTGGGCCCCCATCAACGGGCCGGGCTGATTGCCTCCCTCATGCGAGTCATGTTCTTACGGTTTTGCCGGGGCATGAGCCCACTGGTTGACCTGTCGATGTCAACGGTGCGAATGGACGCAACCCGGGTTTCGTGGCTATAATGAGTTGATTGAGCTAGTGTAACCCACCCCCACGCTTGGAATATCGGCCCCGCTAAACCGATCTTCGAAACGCATTGGTTGCCGAAGTGTTTAGTCATTACCGGCGACGTTTCTTTCCTGAATCTTTTCTGAGGCGAATCTCATGAATACGGCTCAAGCTCCCTCCTTTTGGCGTAAGGTCTGGAAACCCGTTTTGAGCGTCGTCTTTGTCGCAGCGGTAGTGCTTCTGGGAGCGGCATCCTGGAGCATGGTGGGCGATATAAGTACGAATCAGCAGGCGTTCGTGCTCTACACGGTGACTGAAGCCGATCTTCCAATCGTCGTTACCGAACGTGGCAATTTGGAGAGCCAACTGGAAACGACCATCCGTTGCGACGTCGAGAACTCGTCCTTTGATCGCTCGACGCCCGGCACCCAGATCATCTTTATTGTTCCCAACGGGAGCGCCGTAAAGGAAGGTGACTTGTTGGTGGAATTGGATTCTTCCCAGATCCGTGACCGGCTCGATAGCCAACAGCTGTCATACGACCGTTCCGTTTCGCAGTTGATTCAAGCACGAGCAAAATATCAAAACCAACTCACGCAAAATGAAACGACGGAGGCCGAAGCGGAACTGCAGGTACAGTTGGCCGTGCTGGATTTGGAGATGTACCAAGACCCTGCGGCCGGCACGTTCAAGCTGGCGGTGGAGAACATTGAACGGCAGATTGAGGAAGCCAAGAACTTGATCCTCGAATCTCAAGTTCAGTTGGAGTTGGAGAAGATCGACAAAGCGGGCGTCGAAGCTCTTTTCAAATTGGGTTATCGCAACAGCAAGGATCTAGAGCAAAGTCATCTGAATTACCTGAAGGTTGAGGACAGCCTGTCGTCCGCCATAAACCGACTGATCAACCACCAAGCCAGTCGTACACAGCTCGAGACGTACGAGCAGCAAATGCAGTTATTGTCGCTCAACGGTGTTCTGGCGACCGTCAAACGCAACCTGACGCAAGTCGGAATCGACAACCTATCCAAAAAGGAACAGGCCAACGCTGCGCAAATTGAAGCGGAAAAAGCAGAAGCCAAAGAAAAAGAGCGGCTGGAGAAACTGACCGAACAGCTCGAGCTGTGCAAGATCATCGCACCCCATGATGGCATGGCCGTCTATGCCCGCGAAAATAGTCGTTACAGCAGCAATGCCGAAATCGCCGAAGGTGTGACGGTACGTCAGCGACAGAAGATTCTCAGCCTGCCCGATCTCTCGCGGATGCGCGTCAAGACTCAAGTCCATGAAGCCGTGCTCGATCAAGTCCGAGTTGGACTACCCGTGATCGTCAAGATCGACACGTTTCCAAATCGCACTTACAACGGAGTTGTCGAAGAGGTCGCAGTGGTACCCAGTTCCAGTTACTACACAACGGTGAAGACCTACGAGTGCATGGTGACTATCGACGAAGAGGTCGAGCAGCTTAAACCGGGCATGACGGCCGTTGTCGATATCCACGTTGAACGATTGAAGGACATCTTGGCTGTTCCCGTGCAGGCCGTCGTCCAGGTCGAGGGTGCCACGTGGTGTTACTTGCAGACAGACCAGGGCATCGAACGACGTGACATTGAACTTGGGCGGACGAACGACAAATTTGTTCACGTGATGAAGGGCCTCACGAGCGGTGAACAGATTATCCTGAATCCCATGTCCATCATTGAGGAGACTGAAAAGAAGGAGATCGCTCCCGACGCCGGTGTGGGTGAGTCTCCCGAAATACCCCCGCCTTCGGCCACCAATGTGGACACAGCGAAGAAGGGTCCGGGTGGCGCTGCATGGAAGGGTGGCACTACGAGGAAAGGCGGCCCTGCGGGAAAAAGTAGCGGCGCGGGAAAAGGCGGCGGTGCCGCACGATTTGGTGGTGGTCGTGGTCCCGGCGGGGGAGGAGCAAATCGCCGGCCAGGCGGTGTGCCTCCTGGTGGCGGTCGCCCAAGCGGCGGCCCACGTGGTGGTGGCGGAGGCAAATAGACGTCTCGCCATGATATTTCCCACCACATTCGCGATCTCTCAACACCTATTGCCATGTACTGGAACACATTCAAAGTTGGCGTCAAGAATCTGCTGTTGCATAAGCTGCGCAGTTTGCTAACGGTGCTGGGTGTGATCCTTGGCGTTGGTTCGGTGATTTCCATGCTGGCGGTCGGCGAAGGCTCCAAGAAGGAAGCCCTCGAACAGATTCGCAGACTCGGCGCAAGAAACGTCATCATCCGTAGCGTCAAACCCAGTGAAACTGGGGCCGAAGACGATTCCGCCAGTTCGGCGAATCAACAGCGTGCCCGAGTCTTGGAATACGGCCTAAAATACTCCGACTTCGAGCGCTTGATGGCCACGATGCCGACGATCGAGAATGCGGTCCCCATCGCGCTGATTGTCCAGGACGCGCAACGTCGGCATCGCCGAATTCCCAACGCGAGGATTCTGGGCACGATGCCGGACTTCTTGCCGATCAAGAGCCTCACGATCCATCGCGGACGATTTCTGACGATTGCGGACAACTTCAATACGGCCAATGTCGCGGTTCTGGCAGCGGGTGCCGCGGATCGACTGTTTAAATATGAAGATCCAATCGGCGAGTCAGTACTGTTGGGGGACGACGTCTATCGGGTCGTCGGAGTGCTGGGGACTCAAGGCAGTGGTAACGCGACGGCAGGTGCAATCAGCCAACAGGATTTGAACAACGACATCTACGTACCGCTCGCCTGCGCACAGCAGCGATTCGGCGAAATCCAGGCGATTCGTTCGGCCGGCAGTCGCAGTTATGAAAAGACGCAATTAAACGAAATCACGTTGGCTGTCGCGGACGAAAACAGGGTCAGTCAGACAGCTGCAATGGCGCGTAAGATATTGCTGAATTCACATCCACAGGCGGATGATTTCGAACTTCAAGTACCGTTGGAGTTGCTGCATCAGGCAGAGAAGGAGAAACGCATTTGGAATCTCGTGCTGGGTTGCATCGCGGGAATCTCTCTGTTGGTGGGCGGCATCGGTATCATGAACATCATGCTGGCCAGTGTCACCGAGCGAACGCGTGAGATTGGCATTCGCCGCGCACTGGGTGCCCGACGGTTCGACATCACTTACCAGTTTCTGGTCGAGACGGTGCTTCTATCCTCGGTCGGCGGCGTGCTGGGTGTGTTAATGGGTGTTTCCCTGCCGATGATTGTCAGTCGATTCGCCAACATTGATACGGTGGTCAGCTTCTGGTCCATTGGGTTGGCGTTTGGGATTTCCGTGGGGATCGGTATCATCTTCGGTATCTATCCGGCGCGACGCGCTGCCTTGATGGACCCGATCGAGGCGCTTCGACATGAGTAGCGATTCCATCTCGCAAATGATCGGTGATTCCCGGAAGCAATTCGAGTTACGATGCAACAGTTGATTTCGCCCTTATGTTTGCTGCTGGCCCTGGCTCTGCTGATCGCTGGATTTGCGATTTGGGCGGTCGAACCGCCACAGCCCAGCATGGAACTGCACCGCGCCCGTGTCACCGGCGACGAAGAGTACTCGGAAGTGCTCGAAGAGCAGCTCGAGGGGCAGCGATGGTCGCGGAAGGTACTCCTGTTCGGTCTGTTCGGCGGTAGCGCAACGATGGTGCTGATGGCGTTCTTGATGATGAGCGTCCCCCGCAACCCGTGAGCATGTCATCAATGCGCCAGCGCCTCGTCAGCCACCGCACGCCAGCAAAGGTGCCTCTGCTAGCGAACGAAATCTGTTTCAATTCTGTGATCTCTGCCGCGTGATTGCCGATAGAAGAAGTCGAGACCGGTTCCGGTCTGCGTGTTGCATACTTTGGTGGACGAAGCAACTGTCGGTGTTTGGGCGATTCCAAGTACAGCATTGCCGGCAACAACACGCGCAGCGCAGAAGGTGGGGGGGAAGACGTGCAAAAGAGATGCGCTTGGATGCTAATCTTTCTGGTGTTGCTAGCAGGATGTTCGCGAACGCGCTATCGCCGGAAGGCGGATGCCGACACGTACGCCTTGCTGCGAGAAAAGGTCGCCGAGTCAGCTTGGAATTTGCCCAGCGATTTTGATGTTCAGCCGCGTCCAGATTCCCGACTGTTTGACCCCACCTTCATCGATGACCCCCTTTTGCCCGATCCGTCGCCCCATTTGTACGCCTACACGTTGCCACAACTTCCCGAGCGAGATTCAGGCCGATTCTCGACGGGTGGCGCGTTCATGCCTAGCGGCACGAATCCGTCGCAGTGGCATGTTGCGTCAACTCTGTCGTTACCTGGGATTGATACCTTCTCACAAACTCGCGGTGTGACCTTGGCGTCCCACCAGGAAACTCGCCGCCCGCCGCCACGGCACGTAGCGCACCGTTGGGTCAATCAACCACCGCAGCCGATGCCTGCCGGTTCCCTGCCCTCGCCGATGAACTCGTCGACCGACCGTGAATCGTACACCATGGACGAGCAGTCGGGGGCCGGCATTGGGCTTGTCTTGCTGCCGATTCCCAAGGAGGCGTGGGAGGCGATTCCCGCCAAATGCCGCACCCGCATGTTGGAATTCGAGAGCGTGCTGGTTGAGTATCGGCGAACCTACGAGCGCGATCCTGAGCCAGGTGAATTAGATCAATCGCCACGATTCGCGCTGGAAGACATCATCGACACGGCACAATTAAACAGTCGCGAATACCAAAGTCAGAAAGAGACGCTGTACAGCGTCGCTATGCGGCTCTCGCTGGAGCGATTTGATTATGATCTGAAGTTTTCGACGGGTGGGAATCGCACAGCGACCAACTATTCCCACGCTCGCGACGCGGGCGTCACAGTCAACGGCCTCGGCATTCCAACCAGTGTGCAAGCCGACAAGATGTTGGCGACCAGCGCGGATCTGCTGGCTCGGTTCTCCAACAGCGTCGTGATGACATTCAACGGACCAAGCGGCTTTGCCGCGGATGTGGGTTCGGATCTCTTGCTGGACATCTCGCAAACCGTCTTTCAACGGGACGGCCGATTCGAACGGCTTACGCAGTCCGAACGCGACGTCATCTACGTCGCGCGAAGTTTCCACCGTTTCCGCAAAACGTTCTTCTCTGACTTGACCTCCCAATACTACGCGCTGCTGCGCAACTACCGAGGTATCGAGATTGAGTCGCAAAACTACTTTACCCTGGTGCGCGAGTTTCAGCAGCGGTCCGAGGAGCAACAACGAGGTTTTGCTCCGTTGTTAGAAGTCGATCAGCTTGAACAAAACGTCTTAAACGCTCGCAGAACTTTGGTTTCCGATTGCAATAACCAGGAACGCGCGTTGGACGCTCTGAAGATTCGCATGGGGCTGCCCACGGAAACGCCAATCAACCTCAACCTAACGGAATTGGAAGGGCTGACCCTTCGCGACAAACTTGCGGTAACTGGCGAGTTAATCGGCCGCGTTCGCGGGCGAATTGCGGCAGAACGGAGCAACCAAGAACCCAGCCGCGTGCAGTTGCTCAGCTCGAGCATCGCCTTGCTTGATCGAATCCTGGAATTCTACTCGCAGCAACGTGATTTGGGAATCTCAACGCCCGATTCGGGTCCACTCGAACTCCAACGTCTGCGATTGCGCACCGAAGTAGCACGGATGGAAGTTGAAGAAGACCGACGTCTTGTCCAGGCTGAGCAAGACGCGGACGAGCCTAATATAACAGTCATGTTGCAACGCTCACGCGATTTAATCGAGGGTCTTTCGCATCTTCAAGAACGACAACTCGAATACGCTGCCAAGAAATTGCCCGGCATGTCGTTCATCGAACAAGAAACTCGCAGCGACGAACTTCAACAACAAGTCACCTTATTGGATCAAACAGTGCGTGACATTTTCGACAGTGTCGAACTCGCTCAGCTCAGGCTACTCGTCGATCGAGTGGCCGGGTTGCTGACCCAATTCGAGCAGTTTTCAATACAACTTGATGATCTGTCGGGATTGGCCCGTGTCCCGTTGACACCCGCCGAGGCGCTGCAGGTGACCATCAACGAAACCTCACAACTCGTGCAGCTCGTCGACGAGGTTCGCGCGGGTGCTGGTGGCGGGCTGATCCCAATCGAGATGGAGCTGGATGACGCCATGCTCACAGGGCTCGTGAAACGGCTGGACTTGATTACTGAGCGGAATCTCGTCGCGGATCGTTGGCGGCAGATCAAGCTGGCTGCCGACGAACTCAAGTCGGTACTCCACCTGAACGCTAGTCAAACCACTTCGACCCGTGCTGACGTCAATCGTGCCTTTGATTTCACCTTTGACGAAAGTCGTACAAGCGTCTCGGCAACTCTCGACTTGCCGTTCAACCGCCGCGCGCAACGTAACGCATTTCGACAGCGGCTGATCGACTATCAAGCGGCTCTTCGTAGTCAGATGCAGTTGGAGGACAATATCAAGTTTGACATCCGCGACGACCTACGTTCCCTGGCATTGGATAAAGAGCGATACACTATTGACGTGGCTGCAGCCGCCTTGGCGTACGAGCGGGTCGTCACCACGGAACTGCAATTAAGATTGAGTGTGGATAATGTGAAATCGCGAGACTTTCTTGAAGCGCAGAACCGCTACACAGCATCTCTGAGCAGCGTCGCCAGTGACCACATCGGTTATATCGTGAATCGTATGCAGCTCTTTCTGGATCTGGAGTTACTCGAGGTGGACGATAGTGGATTCTGGACGGAACTGTACGACGAACATTATCAACCTGAAGGCTATTACCAGCTGCCACCCGAGGCCATGCCGGCCTATGGCACGCTGCCGCATGGACTCATGTTCTCCAAGATGATGCGCCGAATGCTTCACGTACCGGCCGGTGTGGCGACGGTGCACGGTCCGAGCGAGGAACTCGAGTCAATTCCAGCCGAACCGAACGCTATCGACGAACCGGAACCGGGGGATGCGTCGCCTCTCGTCCCACCACCACCCGCGACAGAACGACTTCTGCCGCCACCCCCGGTTGATGTGCTGGAATAACGCCCACACTAGGGCCAGTCGCCCACGTTATGGCCGGTCTCGCTGTTGTGGCCGGTCTCGCTGTTGTGGCCGGTCTCCTGACCGAGCCACCTAATTGACCGAAGGTCTCCCGAACTATAAGTGACCCTCGATCCATCATTGCGACCAATTTAAGGACCGGTGACAACGAAGAGCACACCTTGGCAGCGCACCACCTCTCAGCACGCGCTACGAACCTGGCTGATCAGCCGCGGTCTGCGTCGATTGTTCGTCTGCCGCAGCGTCGATCAACCCGATGATCGTTTGACCGGGTTGGGGTTTGAGAGGTACCGCCACGGTGGGAATGGTCAAGCGACCCACCTCGTCCATGACAAACAGGATGGTCGCCGACTCTCCGTAGCGAGCGACAAAATCGTCCAGTGTGAATTCCTCGGACAATCGTGTCTTCTTCAGCTGAAAGCCGTTTTCCATTCGACCTTCAAGCTCGTCATGGTTCAACTGCTTGTCGAACAACAATCGCCCGCGAAGATGGTCACCGACCGACGCACGGCGACCGGATGTACTATCCCAGGGTGGCAGTTGATACACATTGACTCGGCCAAACACATGTGCAAACTCGTTGACTGCCAGGGCGTTCACTTCATCGTTGGCGGTCATCGCCAATAGCTTGCCGATACCAGCCAGATCTATGTCCTCATTGACGTGTTCAGATAGAACACTGATACACTCCGCTCGCATACCGCTCATTCTGGCGGCGGCCACATTTGCGTAATTTGTGTCGACCAACATGGTTTGCAAATTCTCCTCGTCCAGCAACTGTGCCATCTCACGGACCCACGGCTCGGCTCCCACGAAGAGAATCCCCTGTGGATTGGTGTCGGACAGGTTAAGCCATTTCGCCAGCGGTCCAGCTGTGAGTCCATAGACTGCCACTGTGCCCACGATGACCAGAAAGGTGATAGGAACCAACTGCTCCGCCTGTTCGGCCAAAATTGCCATGCCTGGCACTTCGTGCTCGACGGGCAACCCGTGTGCCATCGAAGCAATCTTCAGCGCGAAAACACTCATCACCGCGGCTGCCACAATCCCTCGTGGTGCTAGCCAGGCGAAGAATATCTTCTCGCGGAATGCCAAACCGCTGCCCACCGTCGAAACAAAAATGGCCAGGGGGCGAACGATCAGAATGAGCGATGCCAGGAAGGCCATACCCCTCCAACCCAGGTCGAGAAACACCCGCGGGTCCAACCGCGATCCCAACACAATAAACAGGCACGAGATTAGGAAGACACCCAGATGTTCTTTGAACTGAATTACGTGGTGAATCGGAATGGTCTTCTGATTTGCCAGAATCACACCGAGCACCGTGACCGTCACTAGCCCTGATTCGTCCAGTAGAATGTTGGACACTGCGAAACTCCCGAGGGCGATCGCCAGGAATACGACACCGTGCAAATAGTCGGGCAGCCAAAACCGTTTGACCATTTGCATCAGCAAATTAGCCGTCACCAATCCGATGGCACCGCCCAGCAGCGCGGTCTTGACCAATAACGACACCATTCCTAGCAGCGACGATTCGTTGCCATGCGTGATGATCTCCTCGAAAACCAACACGGCCAATACTGCGCCAATCGGATCGATCACGATTCCTTCCCACTTGACGATCGAGGCCACACGTTGGACCGGGCGAATATGACGCAGCAAAGGCGCGACGACCGTGGGGCCCGTCACGACCAACACGGCACCCAGCAACGCAGCCAGGCGCAGGTCGAGATCATCCAGCAACAACACGGCGAAAAGTGTCGTCACAAACCAGCTGATTAACGCCCCCAGGGTGACCAGACGAAACACACCGCGACCCGCCGTTCGCAATTCGCTCAGCCGCAACGACAACCCACCCTCAAACAAGATCACCGCCACGGACAACGAGACGAATGGAAACAGTAGTTTCGGCCCGATCGTTTCGTTATCTGGATCCTCAATCAGCTTGGCCAACAGCAGATCCGGATTTGTGAACAGCTGCCCCAAGAGAATTCCGAATAGAAGCAGCAACAGGATTGACGGCAATCGCAACCGCCATGCCAGCCATTGCGCAATCACGCCCAATAATGGCACACCAGCCAGGTAACAGAAGAAAAGCTGTTCTTCGTTCAAGTCAAGAAAACCCAAGCTTCGCAGGTGATGGGCATCGGCAACAGGTGAACGACCGTGTCGCTCAGGTGGGCAACATCATCCCACACGACGGCACAATTGTCACCCGCTGCAGAGCCACTCCTGCTACAATTGGTCACACTGCACGATTGACCGTTCCGGCCGATCAACCTACGATCAAAAGAGGCCTACGGTCAAGAGATTGTTGCGTTGAATGGATCGAGTGCCGCATGAACATCGCCAGGCTAAACCGTGTCTCAACTGGGCGTACTCGAATCCTGCGCCAGGCGATTCTTCCCGCAGTGCTGGTCGCGTGGAGTCTGGTCGTCGTGGGGCAATCCGAGGACATCGCCCAAGATGCCCCGAGCGAGAAGTCCTACGAACGTGCCGTGTTGATTCGTTTCGAAGGGCCCATCACACCACTCCTGGAACATTTCGTGTTCCGGAAACTGGACTTGGCCAGGCAAAGGAATGCGGATCTCGTCATCATCGAAATCGAAAGTCCCGGTGGCTTCATCGATTCGAGCTTTAATGTGGCGACACGACTCCGTGATTTGGATTGGGCCGATACCGTAGCGTTTGTGCCTAGTGAAGCAATCAGCGGCGCGGCCATCGTCGCGTTGGGTTGTGACAAGATTATTATGGCCTCCAACGCGAGGATCGGCGATGCGGGTGCGATCTTCCAAGGCGAAGACGCGCTCTTCCGTTATGCACCGGAGAAAATCCGTAGCGACCTGGCACGTCGTATTCGCGATCTTGCCGCCGCTAAAGGCCGTGCACCAGGGTTGGCCGAAGCGATGGTCGACATGGATCTCGTGGTGTATCACGTGCGGAATCAGGAAACCGATGAGACGACGTTGATGACCGATCCCGAAATCGAAGCCAGTTACGAACCGGCGGATTGGATCAAACTGAAACCGATCATCGAATCACGTGAGGCCCATTTTTTGGAATTGAATGGAAAGCGTGCCGCGGAACTGGGCCTGGCCGACAGCAACGCGGCGAGTCGAAAAGAACTCCTGGACCAACTACATGCCGGCGGCAATCTATGGGTCTTGGAGCCCACTGTGGTTGATACGGCGGTGACGATCTTGAATTTTCGATTGGTGACCGGGTTGCTGTTGGTGATCGCCGTGGTTGCCTTGCTGATTGAAGCGAGCGCGCCAGGTGTCGGCCTGGGTGGCCTGATCTCTGGCCTCTGTTTCGCGCTCTTCTTCTGGAGTCGGTTTCTTGGTGGCACCGCAGGCTGGTTGGAGGTCATTCTATTTGCCGCCGGTGTCGTGTTTGTGGCGATTGAGCTGTTTGTGATTCCCGGCTTTGGCGTGGCCGGCGTTTCCGGGTTGCTGCTGATGCTGACCAGCGTTCTCATGGCAAGCCAACACTTCGTTGTGCCAAGTACGGGTCGCGAACTAAACACAACAGTGAGCTCGTTGACTGTGATTGTTGGATCGGGAATTGGTGTCTGTTTGGCGGTGATGGCGATCAGTTATTTCCGAGGTTCGATTCCGATCCTCTCTTGGATGGCCTTGCATCCGCCTGTATCGGACGAGAAACGTGTCTCAACGACCGACGACAAGGCAGCGCCACTGCCGGCCACCGGTAACCGGCAGTTTCCCGTTCAAGTGGGCGACTGGGGAGTGGCCGAATCGCCGCTACGTCCCGCCGGCCGCGTGCGATTTCAAGATGAATACGTCGACGTTGTATCGGACGGAGCGTTTGTCGACGTGGGCCGTCAGGTGCGGGTCGTTAAGATCAGCGGAAATCGCGTTCAGGTGCGTGAACTGGACGAAAATGTGTGATGAATTGGCCTGAAAACTAATCTGCCAAGCCATATCGCACAATGCAATAAAGCGCGTTGAAAAGGTCGCTTATGCCGATCTTCTTGCCTTCATCGTAGCCGCGTGCGTTATAGCCGATCGGCGATTCGACGATCCGATAGCGCCGCCGAGCCAGCTTGGCGGTTACTTCCGGTTCAAAGCCGAAACGACTCTGCTTGAGCGGTAAATCACGAAGTACGTTGCTGCGAAATGCCTTGTAACACGTTTCCATGTCCGTCAAGTTCAAGCCCGTAAAGGTGTTCGATGCGACTGTCAGCACGCGATTCAATAGTCGATGCGACAGGGAGCGATCTTGGCTGACACCCAGGAAGCGGGAACCGAACGCAGCATCGGCGTCGCCGTCGAGCAGCGGGCGAATCACAGTCGGAATCTCTTCCGGGTTGTATTCAAGGTCCGCATCCTGGACGACCACAATATCGCCTACCGCGGCGGCAAAGCCATCGTGGAGCGCCGCGCCCTTACCTTTGTTCTCCGATTTTAGGATTACACGCAGTCCGGGCATGTCACGTACTGTCTCTAGCAGATCGCGTGTTCCGTCGGTACTGCAGTCGTCGATTACGATGACTTCCTTGCGCAATGCGAGTTCCTGTACCCGCGACAGTACTTCCAGGATCGTGCCCTCTTCGTTGTAGACGGGAATCACCACGCTGACCAACGGCTCCTTGGCGGACATTTCTTTTGGCGCCGAGGCGTTGTCGCCGGCTGCAAAGGAGACTTCCTTAAACAACTCGTCAAGTGCTTCGAGTTCGGCTTCTGCCCGTTGCGATGTCGTTTCATTTGTCTCGGGGGCCGTTAGTGGCGGATTGCCCAAAGCCGGCACCACGGTCGAAGTATCAGTGTTCGTTGTCTCATTCATGTCGTTTGCCTGTTGGCGGAAGAGAATTCATGATTAACGTACAGCGAACGTTTGGCGCGCTTGCCGGATTGGCAGCGCAGGCCACTGCACGTAGCCTGTTTGTTTCGTTTCAGTGATCGATCTTCGTGATGAGCAGAGATAGTCTGGACTCGCCGGATCGTCATACTTCGACCGACGCCCGAACAACTGGGTTAGTTCGTCTTGATAGAGCAATGTCCAGTCATTGGCGTGTCGCGCAAGCACATCGACCGTATTGACTTGTTTGCGGTCCAGCAGAACCAGATCAGGTGCGCCGTATTCGAGAATGAGATCATCGTCAATCGGTCCGGATGCCAAACTACGAAAGCGCGGCTCATCGGCATGATCGCCGACGGCGTAGTCGAAGTACATGTCGACGATCGACTGTGGGTAGCACGTGCGAAAGCGCCCATCAAAGGCGACCTTAATGTCGTCTTCCACGTCCTGCGTCGAACCAAACGTGCCGATGGCATATTGGGCCCACATGAATCTCACGACAAGTTTTCCGTGCAGGCCCTCGTCAGCCATGAACTGAAATGCCGAAACCGGATACCTGTTACGTAGAACCGGCATCGTCGTCATCTGGTGATACAGCGTTGTCCCGGCGAACAAGGTGATCGCGGCAGTTGTCGCTAAGAACATCTTCGCGGTGCGCGAGGTGGCCTTCGAGCCCGCTGGAACAAGCTCTCCCGCACTACGAAAACGGCGAATCAAGTCGTCCACGTGTGGCACGAGCCACAGCGCGAAGAGGATCGTGAAGAACGGAATGTGACGGCGATGCTCGATGGACTGCCACAGCACCAACGTCAGCAGTATCATGTGGGCAGGGTCTCGCGATTTGCGCGTCACGACCGTTGCCGCGACCGAGAGGGCCACCAACAGCCACCAAGGCGACCAGGCAATACTGGTCAGTTCCGGCGAACGCCACTCCACAATTTCTGGCCTGGGAGTCCCCAGCGATTGCCACAGCCAGGCGTGTAGTTCAAACCCGGCCGGATTTGCCACCGTCGCAAAACCTGCAACCACCACGACAGCCAAGAGGTGCAGCGCGGTCCGCCGCGCACGGTGACCGTGCCGTAGCAACAACTCGATCCCACGACACACCAGGAACGTCACGAGCACAGCGTAGCCCGCGACGAAGCCGCCATGTGAATTTGCCCACACGGCCAGCAAGGGCACGACCAGCCACAACGCGGCCAATCGCCGTCGCGTGTCGTTCTTACCTAAGGCGTCGCCCGTCTGGAGCGCGCCGCGCGGTAACACCCAATCTAGAAGCAACACCAAACTGGCGAAGAACAAGTACGATGTCAATTGTGGCCGCAGCAACCAGAAATGCATAAGGTTGATCGAAGTAATCAACGCGACAACAACAATTGTCGTCTGTGACACACCGGCGCGACGCGGAAGGTGAATTACGACCGCCATCAACACAGCGCCCAGCAGGCTCTTTATGCAGAGCAATCCGGCACTGCCGAGTGACTGAATTCCCAGTGCCAGGGCTAGTTCTGATAATGTCTCGTGATTGATCCACCGGTGCCCCACGGCGTTGTACGTATACGTGGCCGAGCTGGGCAATCCTTCGCGGAGCATATCTGATCCGTATTGCACGTGTCCCCAGAAGTCCGGGTCCGGTTGGTTCTTAGACAACGGCAACAGGCAGATCACCAGCAGGGCCAGAAAGAACGCTCGCTCGGACCAAGAGGTTTGCCTGTCGTTGGCTATCGGGTCAGTCATAACACGGCCTCCAATACGAGCTGCTCGGTCTCCCGCTCGCGCTGCGGCAAGGCGGGCCAAGAAACCACCCCAACCTGCTCGTCATCTGTGATTTGGCGCCGGTCAGGCGCGATGTAACGAGCATCTGCGGGATCGTCAAACGTCTGGCTTCGACCCCAAACCTGTGCCACACGGTCTTGGTACAGGAGCGTCCAATTCTGTTGGTTGCGGAACATCACGTTGACGGAATGAGGTTGGAAACGGTTGATCAACACCACTTCGGGATCGCCGTACTGAAGGACTTCATCGTCGTCAAAAGCCAGGGGATCCGACCCACGATAACGAGGCACAAGACGGCCCAAGATGAAGTCGAAATTCATGTCAACCACTTCCTGTGGATAGCATGTACGGAACCGGCCATCGAAGCTGACCAACATCGCCTTGTCGTCATCGGGATGTGTGGGTCCAAGAGCGGCGATGGCATATTGAGCCCAGTTATAGGTCACGATCAAGCGACCATGCATCTCGTTGTCGGCCATGAACTGAATGGCAGCCACGGGGTATTCCTTTCGATCCACTGTCATCTGACGCAGGCGCGACTGCAGCTTGTAGCCCAGAAGACAGAAAGCGAAAACGAACACACCAGCGAAGGCCATTTTCATGGCCGGTCTCATCGCCTGCCCCAATGAATCCGTATGTTCACTAATGCGAAATCGCTGCAGCACAGAATCAATGTGCGGCGCCATCCAAAAACCGAATGGAATGGCAAAGAACGGCATGTGTCGCACGTGAGAAAGCGTTTGCCACAACGTCAGGAGCAGGATTACCGAATGAGTAATGTCCCGCGAGCGTTTGGTAAGCAACATTGTGGAAAACCAACTGAACATGATCACCCACAGTGGGATCATCACTGTTGATGTCAGATCTGGCGCGTGCCATTCGATAATCTCTGGTCGTGGCATTCCAAGCGACTGAATCAGCCACCCGTGTAGACCCGGGCCGTATGGATTGATCAAAGTTGCCAAGCCGCTGGCAACGACCATCATCGTCAAGCGTCGCAACATGCCAAAAGATTGCCGGCCTCGATTGGCCAGCAACTCGACGCCCCGCAGTCCCAAGTACGCCGTGAAGATGCAATAGCCCGCGACAAAGCCGCCATGTGAATTGGCCCAAAAGAAGAATAGCACTGGCGCCAACCAAAGACAGCGCAAGCGGAAAGACGAATAGGTCAGCGGCGCGGATTCAGTATCTCGACGTTCCAGCCAACGAAAATGGCAGCGCCCTTCCCAACCCTGAAAACAGTAGGCCAATAAGCCCATCAGCAGCGCGCAGAAAATGTATGAAAGCAACTGGGGTCGCGTGCGCCAGAAGTAGGTCAGATTGGTCGAGACCAGCATCGCCAGCAGGCAGACGCATAACAGGCTAGCTCTCTGCCGGAACGCGACGACCATGATCAGACCGATCACGCCTACGCCGAGCAGGCACTTGACAATCAACAGCCCGACGGGGCCGATCGTGTCAATCATCACCGCCAAAAACAACTCCGCTAGATTTTCATGATTGATCCAACGGTATCCCTCGGCGGTGAACGAGTAGGTTGTTGTGGGAGAAATCCCGTCCGATAACGCGTCGCGACCATATTGCACGTGGCCCCACAGATCAGAATCGGCAGCGGCCGGCGACATGGCCACCGCACACGTCAACAAGGTCGCCAGCAACAAGCCGCGATCGAACCAATTCCGAATAACTGGCGGTCGGCTCATCGAAGAGTTGTCGCTTGGAAGATTCATGAACTCTCAGCGCATTAGCGTGGACGAAGAGAGGAGTGGGAAAACACCAAAAGTATAGGACACGTCCAGCGGACAATTCGGGTGCTGCAAGCGATATAACTGACACAGATGCACCCGCCAGTGACACGGCGGAGATGTTTGCAGCGACGGCATCTCGCATTCGCCTTCACATCGAAACCGACACCTCACGAAGATCGCGTGCCCCAATTGCGCGAGACTGGTCAGCTCGTCAAGCCACCCAAGCTGACGAGTCCAGCGCGTCACCAGGATCAGATCGACAGGCTCTCCCAACTTGGAGACACACAGCGAGCCGTGTACGATGTTGATTGCGAAACGCCATTCTGCGGAAAGCTGGTTCCGGCAATAAACCGATCAGACCTTTCGAGACAACATGTCATGCGCGAATACTTTGAAATTGACGATGTCAGACTGACACTGAACCAACCCAACGAAAATCAACGCGAGTGGATTGGCCAGCGCGAAGTTCTTAAGCAGCTGCTGGCGTGTTGGGTGGTCGTGGACGACGCCGACCTCCCCCTATCTCCACGTCTCATCGGCACGCCGGGAATCGGCAAGACGGCGTTAGGTATGGCGGCCGCGCGCGAACGCCAACAGGACCTATACATCTACCAATGCACGGCCGATACGCGGCCGGAAGATTTACTGGTCACGCCAGTGCTCGCCGAGAGCGGCAAGATTGCATATCATGCCTCGCCCTTGGTGTCGGCGATGATTCGCGGTGGCGTCTGCATTCTGGATGAAGGTAACCGCATGAACGAAAAGTCATGGGCCAGCCTCGCGCCTCTGTTGGATCACCGCCGCTATGTCGAGTCGATTGTGGCGGGTATCACGATTCCGGCGCATCCGGATTTTCGCTGTGCTGTCACGATGAACCAGGACGAGTCGACCTACGAGATTCCAGACTATATCCTCAGCCGCCTGCAGCCGACGTTGCCCGTTGGGTTTCCGAACAAACTGGATGAAATGTCGATCTTGCAATACCACCTTCCGTTTGCCGAACTGGACATGTTGGCGATAACGGTCGATTTTCTGCAGCGTTCCCACGAACTGAAACTCGACTTTTCACCGCGGGATGGCATCAGCATGTTGCGATACGCCATGAAACGCATGATTCAAGATCCATCACATCCGATTGCCAAAGATGCAGCCTGGCGCGAGGCGCTGGAGTACTGCCTGGGCGAAGAGGCACTCGACCTCGAGTCACTGGCCGAACGCAAACAACAAACGTTGGGCGGGAATGCAGTGCCGTTGGGATTGGGTGATTTCTTTTTCTCACCAGAGGATCCATTGCATCCCGATGCAGACGACGACGACGACGATGACGACGTGATGTTTTAGTCACTGAAGAATCACAGAATGCCAAACGACTTGCTCAAGATTGGCCCTCACATCACGGTACTCCCAGTAATTCATGGGAGCGGTGATTTCGCGCTTGAGGTGCGCCGAGCGATGCTCGAGCAGGCGTTTGACGTCGTTGCCGTGCCATTGCCGCCGTCATTCCAGCAAGACGTCGAACGGGCGATTGAACATCTTCCCACACCTACCGTTGTCGTTCAGCCCGAACCGCAATCCTACGTGACCCAATGGACACCGGATCGAGAACACGACGATGAAGAATTCGCGGCAGACTCTAACGAACGTGTCTGTAGCTATGTGCCGATCGATCCGTGCCAGGCCGTGATTATGGCGATCCGAGTGGCGATGGGCGAACGGATTCCGCGACGCTTTATCGACTTGGAAACGTCTCGTTTCGAACCGTATACGGCAAACTTGCCCGACCCCTACGCGCTCAAGAAAGTCACCATCGAGAGGTTTGCCGCGGCAATTCTTCCGAACATCGAACGAGTGCCCGAAGGACAACGGCGGGATCGCGTCCGATACATGGCCAGTCAACTGCATGAGATAGAATCGCGGCACCAGTCGATCTTGCTTGTGTGTTCCGTGCTTGATTGGCCTTGGATTCGTGAAGCGTACCAAGAATCGGCCGACAACTCGCCGACGGATATCGGCATCGAAGATGACTTTGTCGAACCTACTGCAACGCACGAAGTAGACCCCAAGACGCTGATTTTCATGTTGGGCGAATTGCCCTTTGTCACGGGACTGTATGAACGGGCTCGATCAGAACTGGAAGACGACCAAAACCTGTCAATTGACGGTGTCAAGGAACTACTGGTCACGGCGCGTGATGCCTACCGAAACGACTTGAAACGACGGGCCCGAAAAATCACACCACACTTGTTAGCCCGCTGTACGAAGTACATCCGTAATTTATCATTGGTGGAAAGCCGCCTGACGCCCGACCTCTATACGATTGTTGTTGCGGCAAAACAGATCGCCGGTGATCAATTTGCCCTCCACGTCGCCGAGACCGCACGCGACTACGCCTACTCGGACGGTGCCGGGTTCGATTCGATTGTGATGGGAATCAACGAAGCGCGTTATCCAAATGGCGACACGTTCGAAATGGTCAGCCGTCTGCCTGGGCCTCCTCTGGAATGGCGGAGCTGCGAATTGAAACGACGTCCAGATAAGTCAGAGACCGAAAAATGGCAAACCCCCTGGAATCCTTTTTCACAATGCAGCTACCCGCCTGAAGACGAGAGTATCGAGAACTTTCGCTCGCACGTCTTTGATCGCGCAAAGGCGATTATGGGTGCCGATCTGGTGCGGACCGAGAAGTTCACGACCAGTATCATGGATGGAATCGATATTCGTGATACTCTCCGCCACTGGTACGATGGCGAGATCTACGTGAAGATCTTGCCGCCCAGTCGTGGCAAGCTGGATTGCGCAGTTATGCTCTTCGATTCTCCGGCAGACCCACGTGATTATCCCTGGCGCACGACGTGGTTTGCCGAGCACGAAAACGAATCGACACTGGCGTTCTTTGCCACGGATTTTCAGAAAGAAATGGTCGGACCTGGCATCGGCCAGGCAATTTACGGAGGCGCGATGTTTCTGTTTCCTCCGATCCTGATTCCTGATGTCTGGAATGACCCCCGCGTCGATTTCTGCGAGACTTTGGAGGAACGACTGCTCGCCGCCGCATGTCTGCACAGCAATTGCCCGGAAATTGCCCTGCTTAGCCCACTGCCCCCCGGACCCGGATGGCGGCGTCTGGCCAAGCGGTTCAAGAAAACCTGGGTGCATGTGCCGTTGGGTCAGTTCGGCGAATCGACAGTGCAACAACTGCGAATGGTGCATGTGCTCAACGGCCGCGAAGTTCGCAGTTTTGCGGCGCATTTCATCCGCCGGGCCTGACCCTGGACATCCTCGTACTGTATCGTGGCACTTCGTGGCGCGCGTTTCTTGAGCCGACCCCGGGCAACGTCTATACTGCCACCACGAACACCAACTTTTTTCAATGGGTAACGCATGGAATTCCTCGATAAGCTGAAAAACTTGATGATCATGGCCTTCGCCGACGGAAGTCTGACGCAAAGCGAATTGGAATTCTTGTCCGACCGTAGCGTGCAATGGGGAATTTCTCAGGCAGACTTTGCTGCGGCAGTCGAATTCGCCTTGTCAGACAGGGCAGAGTTGCAGATCCCACCCAACAAGCAAGACCGGATCGACTTGCTTCAAGACCTGATTCGTACGATGGCTGCCGATGGCCAACTTGCAGAGATCGAAAAACGTGTTTTCGCCATGGCAGCTGCCGTGATGGAACTCAAAGAAGGTGAGCTGAACCGGATCATCGATTCTGTCATGTGAGTCGCCGTGGCATCTGAGTCGCCGTGGCATCTGAGTCACCGTAGCGTCTGAGTCACCGTGACCAAGGCACGCAATTCATCTCCAGCAAGTGAAATGACTGATGGCCTATCGACTTGTCTCTCTCCTGACTGCGGTGGCAATTTGTCTGCCCGCCTTGAGCATTGCTCAATCACCCAACGATGAAGAAGACGATGGCGAATTCCGCGACGGGCTGATCGGAACCTATCTGGACCAGCGCGGGACGTCAGTGACCCGTGTTGATCGCACGGTCGCCCAGGCTTGGGACGGCAGCGCAATTGATCGACGTTTGGCTGCAGGTCCAATCCAAGCGGAATGGACTGGTTACTTGATGTCCCAAGCGCCAGGCACCTATCGACTCAAAGCGTTTTTTCATGGCCGACTTTCGATCGAACTCGCCGGCCGAATCGTACTGGAGGCCGCCAACGAAACGCCAAGTTGGCAAGAGACTGAGGCGCTCTCGCTGCCTTTCGATTACCACCGCTTGAAGATTCGATTCTCGTCGACCGGGCCGCGAGGTCAATTGGCCCTCTTCTGGTCAGGTCCGCAATTCCTGTTGGAGCCAATCGCCTCACGACAGTTCCATCACG
>JASLPZ010000098.1:0-20405 GCA_030744725.1 Pirellulaceae bacterium | reverse complement strand
GCCCCCCTTCTCCATTGGCAGCGCGCAGTGGCCCGGCGGCAAAGATACCCGCTGATCAAGCAATTGGGTACAATAGGTGATGGCGGTCGTTCTCTGCTACCGCCCAGAGTTCATTTCCGCAGTAATGCCTGTCCTAGCTATGCCTGTGCGCTTTTCACATACGATCGTCGTTTGTTTTTGGTTGGCGACCATGAGCTGGCTGGCAGTTGTAAAGATTTTGCCGGCTTTGAGGCGGGGCGAGAGGCCAGACTTCTATTCGTCTTTGGCCGTTGACGCGCCACGCCGGCAACCAGATTGCTGGCGGATTCTGTGGCGTGACCGGATCATCGGGTTTGCCGCCACCGACATCGACCATCTCCCAGATGGCCAGGCGGTGATGCGCAGTGTGGTACAGTTCGATCAGTTGCCGTTGCAGTCGATGGCCAACGAGCTATTTGGGGTGTTGGCGGTCGTGATGAAGCCCCTATTTCAGGGATTCGGCGACCAGGGCGTGGAGTTGCTTATCGCCTCGCAGATGCAATTCGACGGGGATCGTCGTTTTTCAGGATTCACAACCCGCATTGATGCCGCCCAACACACGGATTTCCTGGTGCTAAGTGGCGACACGGATGTGAATGGTACCTTGAATCTCGAGGCGCGGATGTTTGACAGCCCTTCAGGCGGAAGCGGCACGCAGATTCTGAAACGTGAGATCGAGTTGCCTGCCGGCGCGCTAGTCGGAGACGCGTTAGCCCCGCGGCCTGAACTGAAGAACCTCGCCGTTGGGCAATCTTGGACCGTGCCCGTCTATCGCCCGTTTCCGCCGGGCAGCCCGCCACAGATTATCCAAGCGACAGTCAAACACCTCGAACCCATTCTTTGGGAAGGGAATGAAGTCGAGACGATGTTGGTCTTGTATCAATCCGAGGCAGGCTCGAACATCAACATCGCCAGCGACCCCGTCGGCAGGGAATGGGTGCGGTCAGATGGCACGGTCATTCGCCAGGAAGTCGTCTTTTCCGGTCTGAAGTTCCAATTCGATCGCTTGCCGGCCGGGCACCAGGATGCTCGCATCGAACTCCTCGACGTCGACGAACATCCACGCCTGTGGAAGTCGGCACATACGTCCAATTCGAAACCTACCAAAAAGAAATAGCGACGCTTGTCTCGCCACGGTAACTGCCGATGATTGAACTGAATTCTGTATCGCGCAATTATGGCAAGAAGGTCGCCGTTGATGGGTTGGACCTGCAGATTCCGGCGGGAGAATTGTTCGCCTTTCTCGGCCCCAATGGAGCTGGCAAGACCACATCGATCAAAATGATGGTGGGACTCTTGCAACCGACACAAGGTCGCATCGAGATCTGCGGCTACGATGTAGTTCGAGATTCCCGTGAAGCGAACTTGCGGACGGGATACGTCCCCGACGAACCCTACCTCTACGACAAGCTGACGGGCCGCGAGTTTCTGCAGTTCATGGCGGAGATTTATGGAATGGAGTCTGCCGATGGTGCCAAAGGGATCGAAAAGCAGATAGACCAGTTCGGTCTCTCTGATTTCATTGATCAAATGGCGGAGAGTTATTCGCATGGCATGAAACAGCGGCTTGTCTTTGCATCCGCACTGCTCCATCGCCCGTGTGTGTTGATCGTCGACGAACCGATGGTGGGTCTGGATCCGCGCAGTATGCGGTTGGTCAAGGACATCTTGCGCGAAGAGACGCGCCCAGGTACTACGGTTTTCATGTCGACTCATACCTTGGCGGTGGCCGAAGAGATTGCCGATCGGATCGGCGTGATCACCAATGGCCACCTGCTGTTTCTGGGAACGGTCGCCGATTTGCGTGCAAGAATGTCCAGCGACGAATCACTCGAACAGCTGTTCTTGGCGCTGACCGAAGAGGAGGTGGGCGATGCTGTCGGCCAGCGATAGCGCCCCGGCGAACGATTCTGACGGTGCGCAGATCGCCAGCGGGCAATTGACGTCCACGGGGCTAGAAGCGCGTCTGTTTTGGCGTTTGCGCGCGGCTGTTCTTCGTGCCATGTCGGAGGGTGCCCTGCAAAATGCTCGCGTCCAGGTGATTTCGGTCGTACTGGCCAGCGTGATTCTGTGGGTCGGATTGTTCTTGCTGTTTTGCCAAGGGTTTCTGTTCATCCAAAGCGGAATTGCGCATGAGGGACTTCGCGCCCAGATGATCCAGGTCATCTTCAATGTGTTTTTTCTGGCACTGTCAGTGATGTTGGTTTTTTCTTCGGCGATCATCCTCTACGGGGGACTCTATCGCAGCGAGGAGGTGGCGTTTCTGTTGTCGACGCCGACGCGCTGCGCACGGATTGTCTTGCATAAGTTCCATGAAACGGTCTTCTTTAGCTGCTGGGGATTCGTACTGTTGGGAAGTCCAATGTTGATTTCCTACGGCATCGTGGCCACCGCGCCCTGGTACTACTACGCATTACTGATCCCATTCGTGATTTCCTTTGTTCTGATTCCAGCCGGTATTGGCGCGATTTTCTGCCTGCTGGTTGTGCGACTGTTGCCAAAGTTGCGAACACACATGCTGGCGTTATTGGGAGTGGCCGCATTGATTGTTGGTGTCGCGTTGGGCTGGCGCGTGTTGGCCTACGAGAATCGTGACATGATGGCCATGACGTGGTTTCAAGACGTCTTGGCGAGACTCGAATTCTCAGAACAACGGATGTTACCCAGTTGGTGGCTCAGCAGTGGTCTGCTGGAAGCCGCGCATCCCGTTGCCAGCGTAAACGCAACGGGTACGCAGATCTGGGGAGAAAGACAGTCTTGGCGAGACAGTCTTATGTTCCTGGCGTTGCTGATGTCCAACGCTCTGTTACTGATGGTGATAATCGAGTTGCTGGCCGCGCGGACGTTTCGTGCCAGCTACAGTGGCATACGGGGCATTGTTCCGGCGCGCAGGAACGCTGGGCTGGGCTGGCTTGACCGCGCCACACTGTTCATCTGCAGCCCATTCCCGCAGATGATTCGCCACTTCATCGTAAAGGACTTGCGGCTGTTTCGCCGAGATCCCGTACAATGGTCGCAGTTTGTGATCTTCTTCGGACTGTTGATGCTCTACTTCTTTAATGTCCGCCGATTTGATTATGCCGGTGCGATGCAGAAGTGGGTCACAATTATCAGCTTTCTCAATTTGGCCGTTGTGGGGCTGATCCTTTCCACATTTACGACACGATTTATTTTTCCCATGATCAGTATGGAAGGCCGTCGCTTTTGGATTCTGGGAACGGCCCCGATCAATCGCGACGCGATCCTCTGGGGAAAATTCTGCTTTGCCTGCGCCGGGTCTCTGCCGCCTTGCGCACTTCTTGTTCTCATCAGCGACATGATGTTGCGAATCGCATCACGATCCGTCGCGGTGGTGATCATTCACCAGGTTGGGTGCGCGGTGTTGTGCGTCGGCCTGTCGGCCCTGGCGGTCGGGTTAGGGGCGAGAATGCCAAACTTGCGCGAGTCATCGCCCTCAAAGATCGCAGCCGGCTTTGGCGGCACACTGAATCTGGTGTTCAGTTCACTATTTATTATTGGCGTCGTCCTGTTGTTGGCAGTGCCCACGGTGTTTTGGGCCGAAGCGGATTCGTTGAGGATTGGCCAATCACCAAGCCGCTTCTTTGGTGGCATGATCGGGCTGGGGACTGGAGGCAGCGTCCTAGTGGGGCTCGGACTGACTTTGATCCTGGGTGCCTGCGCGACGATCATCCCGTTTCGAATCGGACTGCTGGCGTTTCGGCGACTTGAAAACTGAACAGACCTGATTCGTGCAACATGGTTGAACTTGTCAAGGAATTAGATCAATACTGAATCCACTCCAAGTAAGTCCAGTAGTCAAAAATCCACGACTGCGCCCATGGGTTCATGCTAGCGTAGGTCGCCGACATGATGCTCACTGCCAACAGTCCCCAAGCAATCCCGCGGCACCAACGCCGGTCCGAGATCCGGTCGGCAGCTGGCAACACGCATATCGTCCACAAGGGGATGAACCAGAACATCCAGCGAAAGCCACAGCAGACGCCGCCGTAATTCCGGTCTTCTAAGGGCCGCATCAGGTAGAAAGTCAGGCAAACGACTGTTAGCGTCGTGACCATCACCGCCAGTGCAAACAAGCTGGTGTCGGTGCCGCGCAGCCAGATGCCAATGCCGAACAGGCTCAGCAACCAAACAGGCGTTAGCGAGAGAATTCCTCGATGCCCGATCAGCGAGTGAAACGCGTACACCAGTCGTGATGGCTCGCCTCGGTCGACACCACGCTTGTTCTTGGGGACCCAATACGTTCCCGCATACTCGTACCAGTTGCCCCACTGCCGCACGTCGAAACCGTGTGACGCCGCACGGATGGCCAGCCGTTTTTGTCCGACCGGATCCCAGACCATCCATCCAGGTGCCTGCTGAGTTCGCTGCAAGACGGCGCGCGAGGAAAGTTCCGTGCCTTGATCTTTCAAGGCAGTCGAAAGAGCCGGTGAAATGAGGAGTGTCTGCAAGTCCGCTCCGACCGAGCCTGGCAACTGAGCCACGACAGGTCCGTCATGGCGGTGCAAGTAAGGTGGCCGCCAACTGCCGTGGGTCTGATGGTTGGTGATGAAGAACGCGGCCGCCACGACTGCGGCCCCCGGCACGAAGCCGACCATCGTCTGACGAGGCGCTTTCCATAGCAACGCGGCACCAAGCATGGCGAAGAATGACAACGCGGGAAGTTCGTTGATGACAGCCAGCGCGGCAAAGCATCCGGCGATAGCCAGCAGCCATGGTTGCCGACGTCCATCGCGAATTACCGCAACGGCTGCCAGCGTGGCAATCAGAATGCTGATCGCCGCGGGCAAGTGGTTGTTGATGGTTACGGAAAACGTGGTCAGGAACGTGCCCCAGGTAGCGATGGCCATGACATAGATCCGGCCCCAATCACTCGTACCCAGTTTCTCGATCAGGCCCGCCAGCAGGACGAAATAGAGGATCATCGGCAACACGTTGGTTAACACCAGCATGATCCGCATTACGTTAAATGGATGCTCGGTCAGCGAGGCGCCGGTCAGCAGCTTGACCACCTGGTACTGCCCCGTCAGCATGTATATCAACAGTGGCGGTTTGCTCGAATAATAATGTTCTTTGCCGTCGTGTCCCTTGTGGCGAACTTTGTCAATCGTGTTCCATTCAGGGTCACGACGACCATCGCTCCGGCGAATCACCTGGTCAATATACGGTGTGCCGAGATCACCGAGGGCGCGGATGGCGCACCATCGGCTCCGATCGTTCGCGCTCAGCATCGCCGTGTCACCCCGTTTCGACTCGACGTCCAGGATCCGACCGACCATCGTTCCGACTGACGAAACAATCAGCAGCGTATAGGTGGTTCGGCGCAACCAGGTCGATCCCAATCTCGAATCCGTGCTCATTCTTGAGGCTCTAGCTTGGGTACCGGCTCCGACTCGCGATCGGCCCCCTTTTCTTGAACGGTAGCGTCTTGAACGGTAGCGTCTTCAGAGGCGGCGGCTTCAGTGGCGGCATCAATACCCGCGACCTCGCGATCGACGACCCCACGTTTACAAGCGTCTCCTGCGGTCCGCTCGCCAATCGAATAGGGAAGCGTGTCACGCCCGAAAAAGGCGGTCATGAGTTCAGCGAGAAAGCCGATCGACAATAGCTGCGCGCCCAGCAACAAGGCCACAATGGAATAATAGAAAATCGCACGCTCGTGCAGATGCAGTTCATTGCCATTGATCGAGTCAAGTCGCGTGACAATCCAACTGGCCGTCAAGAATGACAGGCCCAGACCGCCGGTCAGGAACCCAAGCAATCCAAACGAACCCAGCAAGTGTTGCGGCCGCTGGCCAAATCCAGTTAGAAAATAAACCGTGGACAGGTCCAGCAGACCTTTAATGATTCGCGTCAGGCCATACTTCGAGCGACCGAACTTCCGCTCGCGATGATTCACGACGATTTCGCCAACCCGCCAGCCGCGCGCCGCGGCAAGCACGGGTACAAACCGATGCAATTCGCCGTACAACCGCACTTCGTCAAAAACGCCGCGTCGGTAGCATTTGAACCCGCAGTTGTGATCGTGCAGACGAACGCCGGTGAGAAAGCCGACCAACCAGTTAAACACGCGCGAAGGTCCGACTTTGTGCCACGGGTCATGCCGGACTTGTTTCCACCCGCTGACAACGTCCAAATTGTCCGCCATCTTCGCCAGAAAATGTGGCATCTCGGCGGGATCGTCCTGTAGATCGGCATCCATCGTAAAGACCAGTTCACCACGCGCCGCAAGGAAGCCTGCGCTGAGCGCTGCGGCCTTGCCAAAGTTCTTGCGGAACCGAATGCCCAGAGTCCGCTCGTCGCTGGCAGCGATCTGTTCAATCACATCCCACGACGTATCGGTCGAGCCGTCATCGACGAAAATAATCTGCAGATCGTAGCCGTGCTCGCCGGCCACTCGATCGAGTTCGGAATGCAACTCGATCAGGCTATCCGCTTCGTTGAATACTGGAATGACTGTTGTGATCATGGTGCCATTCTAAGCTGAGTTGACATTTTTTTGCAGAGCCGACTCCAAGAAACAGTGCCAAAACTTTCGAGAATGTGCATTCGGGATCGGGGAAAGAAACTCAAGTCAGCGGAAGCAAAGAGGCATAGCACAGCCTTCGGCCGCAGCCAGATTCTTACGATGTTGCGATACTGAGGAACCGCGAATGAGTCACTGGCGAACTTGTTGATCCGTGGGCACGGCGATAGACTAGCGGGACTCTTGTATCATAAGAATTCACGTAGGAACATCACTATGCCAACCAGAGTTATCTTGCTTGTTTTGTTGATGGTCCTGACATCTTGGGGCTGTCTCGGTGGGCTGAACGCCCAGGATCTTGGAACGCATGGCTTCGTCGACTCTGGCGGCGTCAAGCTGCATTATGTGACGGCGGGCAAAGGGCCGTTGGTGGTGATGATCCATGGCTTCCCCGATTTCTGGTACACCTGGCGAAACCAGATGCCGGCTTTGGCAAAGAACTTCCAAGTCGTTGCTTATGATCAACGTGGTTACAACAAGAGTGGTCAGCCGGAAGGTGTCGACAACTATAAGACCGAAAAGCTCGTTGCGGATCTGATCGCAGTTGTCGACTACTTCAAACGGGAGAAAGCGATCATCGTGGGACACGACTGGGGCGGCATGGTTGCCTGGACGTTTGCCATGACACACCCAGAGCGAACGGACCGATTGGTCATCCTCAACCTCCCGCATCCCAAAGGGCTAATGCGAGAATTGGCAAACAATCCTCAACAACGCCTGGCAAGTGCCTACGCCCGCGCCTTCCAGGAGCCGGATGCCGCGTCGAAAGTGACTCCGGAGATGCTCGCATTCTGGGTCGCTGGCGCCGATGCGAAACAGAAGTATGTCGAAACATTTCGGCGCTCTTCCATGGAAGGCATGTTGAATTACTACAAGGCAAACTATCCAAGCGAGTCCTCAGGTGATCCCACACTCGAATTCCCCAAGGTCCAATGCTCAGTACTCATGTTTCACGGCCTTAAGGACACCGCATTGTTACCCGGCGCGCTAAATGAGACTTGGAACTGGGTCGCGAAGGACCTGACGCTGATCACAATTCCGAATGCCGGGCACTTCGTACAGCACGACGCAGCCGAATTGGTTACGAAGAAAATGGTTGGCTGGCTGGCAGATTGAGCGGTGGACGCGATGTGGTCGCACGTCATCTGTCCACGTTCGGAGGGAAGGTCAAACGGTGAGTCGTGATTCGCCACCGTGTCACGGTCGGGAGACCGTGCCACAATACACACGTTGTGGGGTGGTGTCCCGACCCTCGTTGTGGGGTGGTCTCCCGACCATCCCACCCACTACAGCACTATTCCTGTGCCGTCGACGCGCCCGGCTCGGTCGCTGTTGCCGAGTGGTTCTTCGCGCTGGCTGCGCCGCTGGTGGTTGCCTCGATAAGGCGGTTCATTACGGTATCCAGTCGCTGTCGGGAGATCTTCGCGTTAACCTTGTTGCTCAGTTCGTGACACATCACGATAAAACAGTCCACGCCTCGATCTTCGTTTAGATCGTGCACTGAAAACTCGCGCAGCGCGCGCTGTCTGAGGAACGTCAGCTCATCAAGCAATTGTTGAAGGCGCTCCAAATCGCTCGCGTCCGCACCCTCATCCAGACCGACCTGCTGTCCCTCAATGTCCAACAACGACCGAATATATTGGTCCAGCTTGTGTTCCGTTGTCCTGACTCTCCAACGTCGCAGCCATTGAAAACCAAAGAAGACTGCAATGACAATCGACAGCGAAAGTGAGTAGGCAGCTTCCCAACTTTCGACCATTTGAATATCAAACTCAGGATCATAAACGCTCTGGGCGCCCTGATGGACGGCAAAGTCGGGTGTCGCCTGGGCAAACTTCTGCCCCCCATCAAGCAACCGATGAAGGTCGTTTCGCCTCGCGAAGTGCTTGTCGAGCACGATACCAGTTAACTCTTGGACAAAATGCGAGTTCAGATCTTTGCGCGTCAGCAGTTGCGCTGGAATGGCGACGGTCTTAACATCATTGGCCGGCTTTGCTGGAGTCTGAGAGTCTAACAGTCCCGCGGGGATCGTGAATTCTGACAGAAAAACATGTTTCATCGTGAGAGCTTCTGTATAGGGGATCTCGAGTATGTCGCATTGCCCTGTATCGAAAAGCTCTCGCAATACCGGTGCGGGCGCGCCCATCGTGTTGAAGGCCGCATCCAATGTCTTGTGTTCGTCGAGATCGTTCCCAAGTAATCCATCCACGATCCGCTCGTAGGTCAGATGCTTCAGTTCAATTTCATCTTCGTCGAGGCCAAGATGTTCTAGAATGACAAGGCTCATGGCGTAATCGCCGGACTGCGGCAAGCCGACGCTTACCTGCCGACGCTTGCCGTCAGACCGAAGCCTCAAGTCACTGGACTGCTCGATATTGGCGTCGTGGCGAACAATGAACTGTACCGGTTGCATGTACAGGTTAGCGACGAAGGCAACGTGATCCTCGCCTTCGGTTGGGGATTCCAAACCTACCGCTGCCTCAGCCTCTTCCACAAGACCGCGATCGTGCTGGCGCAAAAGATCGATGGTGCCTGGCTGGTACAGGGCGAAATCCGCGTCACCTGTTCGAAGACAAAGAAGGTTGGCTAACGATCCCGCCGTGGGACGAACCACGACCTCCACACCCAGCTTCTCCTCAATCTCGTTCTTCAGGCTCTCCGAAATGACACGATACCGGCCACCTTCCGAGCCAGCCGCGATCGTAATTGTCTTCGGATAACCTGTCTTTTTCCGGTACAGCCCCTGAATCATGTCCTGGCCGAACCACCCAATTCCTACGGGAAGAAGGATCAAGACCACCACCACAACCACTTTGATCCATGGTCTGCGCATTGTCTCAGGCTCCCAGTTCTTGCGGCATGTCGATCGCCAGCCGATCCGGATTATTAAGAATCCGGGTTAAGCACAATGATCTCTAAGCATCGCTTAGCGGCGCGACGGACGCCGAATGCCGACCTTGTCAAAAAGCGGTGCCAGCCTCTCGTAACATAACTTCGCCGTTGGAATTGGTTGATAGCCCGGTTGGCGGTGAATCATGGAGCTTACTTCCACGTTCACAAAGCCTTCGTAGCGGGCCTGCTTAAGCACGGTCAACAGTTCGACATAGTCCGTCCGACCGTCACCTGGCAACAGGTACTCGTGTTTCTCCGGTGTTCCGCGACTGTCCTTGACTTGCACATATGATGTGATTGGAAGCAGTTGTTTCAGGCTGGCGGCTAAGGCGAATCCCTCCAGAGAGAAGTGGCTATAGTCGTAGACGACCTTCAACCAGTCACTGCCAACTTGCTGGTGAAGCCACAAAGCGCGCTGCGGGTCGTGCACAATGTGTGCTGCGTGAGGTTTGAAGCAGATGACTGTTTTGCTTGCTTCACCAACATTCGCCCATTCTGCGAGCTGTTGGACAAGCTGGCCTTTCATCTGTTCCCACCCTGCCGTTTTGCCACCCACGATAGACTGCACAACCGGCGGCCTGTCCGGAGCGAGATCGTGAGCCAGTTCCACGGCACGTTTCAGTTTCTCGATGTTGTCTCGGTGGATCTGCTGCGTTCGCAGGCAGTGCAGGCTCTCCAAGAGTGAGGGGACCGTCAGTCGGAAGTCGGCCAGCCATCCGCGAATCTCGGCTCGATCGCGCTTGGAGAGCAGCGTTGGCTCCGTGGGCCAACCTTTCATGAGGGCCAGTTCTATGCCGTCGTAACCGATTTCGGCGCACTGCCGCATCGCTTCGCCCGTCGCGAGGCTCTGCATACCGTACGTGCCAAACCCAAAACCCATCGTCGGCCTGGTCTTCCCATCGGATGCCTGCAATGTGCCAAGAGCAAGTTGAGAAGCGGCCGCCGCCAGAAACCATCTTCGATTGATATTCGACATTTTTCGTCCTGTTCGTAATTGGTGACGACCTACCTGTCCGTAGGCCCATCCGACATCATATAGCCCACCAGATCGCGGACCTCGTTCAGGGAAAGATCCTTGAGCAGTTCTTCCGGCATGAGCGATACGGGTAACGTCTTGATGGTCTCGATCCGACTCCTCAATACGTACACACTTTCCGTGCGATTCTGAACGGTCAGCCTTCTTTCCGTCATTGAAATGACCGATCCCGTTATAACGCGTCCGTCGTCGAGCAGAATCACACTGACCCGAAAATCGGCTGGGACGACGGCGTTTGGATCTACGATGTTGTTTAGCAAATAATCGAGGTTTCGTCGTCCCGATCCGGTCAGTTCAGGTGCAACCGCCTGGCCTTCGCCGAACAGACGGTGGCAGGCAGCGCATCGCTTATTGAACAGCGTGCGGCCCCGCTGCAGATCCGCCTCGAGCAAGAAGTCTGCCGACAGTGAGTTCTTCAGGGAAGCTATCTTCTGTTGTTTGGCTCTGGGTGTCGAATTCAGCGATCCCCAGACCTCTCCCAGTCTCTTCGCCAACGATGCGTTGTCCAATGCCAGGATCTGGCGTGCCTGGTCGGCCGAGACGTCGCGGACAGGGATGCGTTTGTTCTCAATGGCGTCAAGCAGTAGCATCGCCGACGAACTTCGTGCAATCGTCGCATCCACGGCCAGACGTTTCGCACTCTGGTTCAACTGATCATATCGCGCCAGGACCGTGCCGATCAGCTTGGGGTCGTCAATGGCCGCCGTGGCACGAAGCGCTCGTGAGACGAACTCATTAGATTGGATCAATCGTCGCAGGTCATCAGCCAACCGGCGCGGCCGCCGTGCGATGAGGCCTTCCAACGCCGCACGACGAATCGCTTCATCAATTTCCCGATCGTGGATGAGTTCGCTGACTTCATCGACCAGTGGATCATCGCCGAGTATCATCGCCGTCGTGACGGCGCCGAGACGTACTCGCGCGTCTTGATGAGCCATCCAGGTTGCCAGGACATCATTCCGCTGTCCCGTCTGTACGCGGCGTCGGTTTCGGATCAATGATTCGTTCAATCCCTCCAGTAAGTCCGCCAGGCGATCAGGCGTTTCCTCGCTTCGCATGGCGGAAAACAGGTGTTCCGTAGCAGGGGGCAATTGGTCCGGCGAGTCGCTGATCCGGCGCGCGATGAATCTGCGGATCTTCGCTGCGATATCGGCCTTGAGCAGCGCTACGGCGCTGGCGGGATCAGCCGCGACGGCTGGCTCGACACCGTACCACACCATGCGGATCAGATTCGGATCTTGTCTTGCCGAACCAGCTGCGGCGAGAGCCCTCGCGATAGGCCAGCGCTGCTGAAGCGGCAGGCGTCGTAGCGCTGACGCCAACTCCATACGTACCAGCCATGCCGATTCCGTGCCGGCGAGACGAGTGAGATGATGGACAACCTCCTTTCGAACCGGTCGCCGTTCGACCAGTAAACGCGTCGCCCATGCTCGAATGTGCTCTTCGTCAGCATTAAGTTGTGGGATAAGCCAATCGACACTCAATCCATCTGTAACATGCAGCGCCCACAGCGCGCGGAGTTTTCGCGCCACATCGCTTTGCGTACGAAACATGTCACGGAGCAGCTGGTGGACTTGCCGCATCGATTTGCCCGATGCAGCTCGCTCCTGAAGCAGTCTTCGCGCGTGCCGGACGAACCAGTCGTTCTCATGTAATTGCAGCTCGACCAACCGCTCGTCGGTTTCAGTTGCCAGGTTGACATCTACGCGGCGTGGTTTCCCCCACGTGATCTTGTAGATTCGGCCACTCGTACGATGAATCCCTTCGCGGTCGTGGCACTCGCCGAGATCAGACCAGTCGGTCACATAGACATCACCGTCCGGGCCATATTCGATAGAGACGGCGCGGAACCAAGGATCGCTGCTCACCAAGAAGTCATCAACGTGTGTGGCGGTCAATCGACCTGTGCTGTCTCGTTGGAATCGGTCCTGATTAATTCGTCGCCCATGGATGTTGCTCATGAAGACCGAACCACGGTACTTCTTTGGCCAACGATCCCCTAGGTAGATCATCGCATCGCAATGCGAGTGCCCACCTCCGAATAGATCATTGCCCTCCGCAACTCGATCTTGCTTTGCAAACGAGCTGCTACCCCAATGCAAGTGATCACTTGTCGAATCCATCAGTTCGTAGGAATAGGGATTGGGATGCGAGTCACGTCCTTTCCGCCGCGAGAACCGCGCTCCGGGAACAACGTGCCATAGATGCTCGACGACGCTCGTGCTGCAGAACGCGTGGCCTTGATCGTCGAAGTCGAGCCCCCACGGGTTGACCGTCCGTCGGCGACCAACTCAAATGTCATCTGCATTGGGTGGTATCGCCAGATGCAACAGCTCAGCGGAGTGCGGTCTTCCTGATTGTCGCCTGGTCGACCAACAAGTGACGGCTGCTTGATTCCGTGTCGGCCGTACAGCCATCCGTCAGGGCCCCACGTTAGCCCATTTACTGAGTTGTGTTCGGCAGCGAGTGACCATCCATCGAGATGCACAATAGGTTCGCCGTCAGGTCGATCGTCGGCATCGCGATCGGGAATAAACTCCAGGTGAGGTGGTGTCGTGATCCATACTCCTCCAAACCCGATCGTCAGACCGGTCAGCCGGTTGAGACCGTCATGAAACACTTTGCGCTGGTCGAACACGCCGTCGCCATCGACATCGTCAAAGATGACGATCCGATCACGACGTTCATCGGTGAAGTCGGACCCGTCATACGAATAGCTTTCCGCAACCCACAGCCTGCCGCGATCATCAAAGGCTATGGCAATGGGCTGCCGCACATCAGGTTCCGCCGCCGCCAAGGTTACCTGAAAACCCTCAGGCAGATGGAGCTTCCGTAACGACTGTTGTGGGCTGGGCGGATGCTGGCCGGAGCTTTGTGTGTTGAGCGGCCGCCAGCTTTCATCACCGCTGGCAGGCATGGCCAGCGCAACAACAATCGACGCGGCAACTGCAACAACATGATTAAGGTCCATTGGCAACGCCTCAGTTGTCTTCCCGACTGAAATGCTGAATTCGAATGTCCTTAAACGCCACAGCTGTGCCTTTACCGTGATCTTGAAAGGCAATCACACCCGACCTGGAAGCAAACACGGATTGTTCATCCGTCAAATCGGCAAAGACGACACCGTTGATTTTCTGAATGAGTCGTGGGCCCCGGGCGATAATGGTCATCTCGTTCCACTGGTCGTCTTGAAAAACGGACTGGGTATCTATTGGTTGGGCGAATTGGTCGACATTCTTCTCCGCATTCTGGCCAATGTAGACCCGTTGCCCCGCGGTGGCGAGATGTTTGCGACGATTCTCCACATCGATCTCATTGGATAGTAGAGAGTGATGCCAGAGCCCCATCTTTTCCTTCGCTGCGACCTCGACCTGGTAACCCCGCACCTGCCATTGACCGAGGTCGGTGCTGCGAACCTGAACACCAGAATTGCCACGGGTGAAGTGAAATCGCAATCGCAATTCAAAGTCCGCTGATTCGACGCCACGTCGGATGAGCCAGTTGCGGCCTTTGCTGGTGCCGGTACAAAGGATGGAACCATCCTTGACAGCCCATGATCCAGGCTGACCGTCCCAGCCCGTTAGATCACGGCCGTTAAAGAGCTGAACGAAACCGGGCTCTCCCGGAACTTCCCCAAACGTTGCCACTTCCGATTCTGCGGGCACAGCCCCCCGCCATCCACTGTCCAGTTGTCCTTCTAGTTGCTTGACCAGACCTTTGTCGGCGGTGTCAGCAATGTTTGTCGTTTCCTCGGGATCCAATAGGTGGTCATACAGTTCCCAAGCCACTGTTTTGTTGGGCTTCCCTTCGTTGGGCTCCTCAGTTCGGTTCCAGCGAGTGAAACGATATCGCTCTGTTCGGATGGTCCGCCCCAACACGTGATCGGGTTTGGTGTGGGGCCGCGGGTACTGGCTCAGCGCAGCCTGTTTCCAGCGTCGATTGGGCTGATCAAGCAGCGGCACGAAGCTCGTGCCTTCCAGATGTTCGGGCTTCGGCAGTCCGGCCAAGTCGCAGAGGGTGGGATAGATGTCGACCATTTCCACCAACGCGCTCGTTGAACTTCCCGCCGTGCGTATCGCCGGGGTCCGAACGATCAAAGGTGCCCTGGTTGCCAGCTCGAAATTTGTCTGTTTGGCCCAGATCCCTTGTTCACCCAGATGCCAGCCATGATCACCCCACAGAACAACCGTCGTGTTTTCTGCGAGCCCAAGCCGTTCAAGCTCTTCTAAGACTCGGCCGACCTGCGCATCGGCGTACGTGACACACGCTCGATATCCGTGGATCAGCGTGCGCGAAAGTTCTTCGTCAAGTCGCTCTTTAGAAGGTATGCCGTGGTATGCACGAAGTTCGTCCGAGTCGCGGAAGGCCACCGGCGGCATGTTCTTTGGCGGCACGCCGTGTTTTGGAAGTCCGATCTCGGATCGCTCGTACATCTTCCAGTACTTCTCCGGGCAAGCGAACGGCAGGTGCGGCTTGTAAAAACCGACTGCCAAAAAGAACGGTTGGTGATCGTGTGACAGTCGCCTCAATGTGTGGATCGCCATGTCGGCCGTCAGGCCATCGGGATATACGTTGTCTGCCTGCGGAGCGGATTCGTGTGCCGGGCCTTTGACACGTCCAACTGGTGTTCGGTGCCGTCGCACGGCGGGAAGTTGTGAGTGCAACTCCTTGACGAGCTCCAAGTTCTCCGGCCGCCGATAATTCCGCCAGCCCCAACTGATTCCGAAAGGCCGCCAGACTGGTTCAGACCAGGCAGCGGGATCGTCCTCGGGATGATGATAGATCTTGCCCAGCGACACCGTGCGATAACCGTGCTCTCTGAAGTGCCGAGGAAGCGAGACGATGTTGGGGCGCATGTCTCTGAGCATATGGTTGTTGTTGTAGATTCCTGTCGAATCCGGGCGAAGACCGGACAGCAGGCTGATCCGAGACGGGCCGCAAACCGACTGCTGAACATAAGCCCGGCGAAACACGAGTCCGCTGGCCGCCAACCGGTCGATGTTGGGCGAAATAATGTGTCGGACGTCGTAGCAACCCAACTCCGGACGCAAGTCATCCACGGCAATCATCAATATGTTGGGGCGGTCCGCTGCAATGACGTCTTGAAATGCGGCGAGCTGGACGGGCAGAAGAAAGATCGCAACAAACCGTCGCGGTGTCAGGTATCGGCTTACGATCAGCCAAGAAACAACCGTCACGAAACAGCTATAGGACAGGCACGCCTGCCCGTCTGATCGTTGGCGACGGGCAGGAATGCCCGTCCTACAAATGCAAGAATCATTCATTGGCTGGTTCTCAACGTCGGTTGTTCGAGCATCTGGCAATTCCTTCGTCTCAACGTCAATGAACGCCGAACATCGAAGGTTGGAAGTTCAATGCCTTGCTATTCACTTTGGCGTCACTCTTCATTCTGGACGCTTGCCGATACAAAACAGGTGTCGCTCTGAGCGTACAAACAGATTACCGCGCGATACGGCCATCGACGCCTTGCATTTTTCCTCCAGGCGATTGCGGGCCAAAATCTTCAGTTGGGGTCCGGCTTCGATCACCACGGATTCCCCTTCGGCTTCGGTCAGAAAATAGATCTTTCCATCGGCATAGATTGGCGAAGAGGAGTGTTTTCCGCCGATTCGATCCTGCCACACCATGTCGCCGGTGTCGGCGCGAAAACATGTCACGACGCCTTTGTCGGTCACGGAATAAATGTACGGTTTGACATGCAGCATTGATGCGAGTGCTGGGACACCCTTCGTCTGCTCCCAGGCCATATGCGAACGAGTAACGTCTCCTTTTCCTCCTCCGCGGATCACTCGAATTGTCGGAGCTTCGAAGCCAGAACAGCTGAACACGAGTCCGTCGCCAACCACGATCGACGGGGTGACCCCTTCACCCTTGCTGTAGATCGACCAGATCAGCCTACCATTGGTGGGATCGAATCCCCCAACCATGTCCCCGGCTCCGCTGACGATCTGGTCCGTTCCGCCCGTGCGAAGGATGTTCGGCGTGACATGGGCGAGTCGCGAGAGGCCTCGTTTGCCGCGCCAACGGACACTGCCCGACGCTTTATCGACGGCCAACAACACAGCCTGACGCCAGGGAATCTTCCAACCCACCTTATTGTTCTCGCCGTCGCTGCTGCCGTCGTAGGCCATAATCACGAGGTCCTGGTAGAGGATCGGTGATGCGGCCAGGCCGTGGTGGCTGTAGAACTTGACTTCGTGATTGATCCACGCCACTCGCCCGTCGAAGTCCACGGCTACGATCTTTCCGCTGCTGAAGACTGCGTAGACGCGTTGGCCGTCGGTGGTCGGAGTCGGCGTAGCATACGAGTTCTCGGGCCGCCTCTTGCTGATCTGCTGTTCAAAGACCTTTGTGTTCCAGAGGATCTTCCCGGATCGTCGGTCAACACAGATAACGTGACAAGAGCGGCCGTCGTCGGTGGTCGAAGTGACAAACACACGGTCATGGTGAATCACCGGAGACGACCAACCGTTGCCGGGAATGGCAGACTTCCAGGCAATGTTATCCGTGCTGCTCCACGTGAGCGGAATGCCCGTTTCCGACGAGATCCCTTGCCCCGTCGGACCTCGAAAACGTGGCCAGTCTTCGGCCTCAATCGCCGTCACTTCAACGGTAAGAAGGGCGGAAGCTAATAGCATTTTGATCCAGTGGTATTTCATCAAATCCTCGCCTTGTCTGAGTTTGGAAGCCCAAGCGGTGCGTACATCTTAGTCGACACAGCCCAGCGTCACATGGTTGTATCACCATGATACAATGGCTTGAGCCCAGCTAGTCGACTCAAGCCAAGGACGTTGACCGTTCCATTTCTTGAGCGATTCGTCTTCCTCATGGCGATTCCCCAGGATTCTGATGCAAACGCCTCGATCGAGTATCTCCGACTTTATCTGGCCAGGAATTCCCTCGGGTGCCGGGGCCACTCTGATGGGGCTGCAGTTTCAGTTGGAGAAGAGTCAGTGGTGGCCGGCCGCAACGTTGGCCGCGCTGCAGTCTCGCCAACTGGAAAGTCTCCTGCGCCACGCCTATCAGACGGTTCCCTATTACAAGGGTATCCTTGACGCGGCTGCCATCGACACGTCTCAACCGCTCACGCCCGAACGATGGGCTCAGATTCCGTTGCTGACCCGCCAGGCGCTGCAAGATCATGCGCGAAATCTGCTCAGCCACACCGTCCCAAGCGGACACGGCAAGACCTATCAAAAGAAGACATCTGGATCCACGGGGAAACAGATCAAGGTCACAGACACCGACGCCAACCGCCTCTTCTGGCAGGCCAGTACGTTGAGGGACCACCTCTGGCACCAGCGCGATTTCAGTGGTCGGCTGGTCGCGATTCGCTCCGGCCGCAATGCCGACGACCCACTGTCAGTCAAGGACCACGCGAGTTGGGGCCCTTCGACGAACCAAGTGTACCGTACGGGTCCATCCACCGTTTTCTATCAGCGGATGCCGATTGATCGTCAAGCGGAACAGCTACGATCGCTGGACCCGGCTTACCTGCTGATGTATCCCAGCAATGCCGTACGGTTGGCGAATTACTTTCGCGCTCACGATCTTCGCCTTCCCAACCTCCGAGAGGTGATGACTTACGGCGAAACGGTGTTACCCGAGACACGGGAAGTCTGCCAGAACGCGTGGGGCGTCGCGGTGTCGGACATGTACAGCTGCGAAGAGGTTGGATACATCGCGCTGCAGTGCCCCCAAGCCGATCACTATCATTGTCAGTCCGAGTCGGTGCTGGTCGAGGTACTGGACGATGAGGGCCGCCCCTGCTCGCCGGGCCAGATCGGCAAGGTCGTGTTGACTTCTCTCCATAACTTTGCGATGCCGCTGATCCGCTATCAAAATCAGGACTATGCGGAGGTCGGCCCGCCCTGTCCTTGTGGACGGGGATTGCCAGTCATTAAGCGTGTATTGGGCAGACAGCGGAACATGGCTAAGTGTACCGACGGCACGCAGTTCTGGCCCCGACTGTCACCCAAGATCTGGGGTGATATTGGCGGGATCGACGAACTTCAATTGGTTCAGCGTGATATCGATCACATCGAATTGCGCATGGTCTGCCAACAACCGCTCGACGACGATCAACAACACAACCTGTCAAACGGCTTGGCTGAGGCGTTCGGCCAGCCGTTCCATTTTTCGATCCGCTACCACGAAGAAACGCTTCGGCACGAAAACGGCAAGTTCGAACGGTTTATCTGCGAGGCGTAGCCGGGATTATTTTGTTCACAAGTCCTTGAACTGACACCAACCGTACAGGATTCTCTCCAGTGGGGATGGACTCAATAAGTGGTTGTTTGACACCGATCAGCGCACTGTTTCCGGGTTCTTCTTTGTCTTGACGTCGGTAAGGATGTCGCCCAGGCCGTCATAGAACAAGTCCCGGCCGGAACTGCCGGTCAGTTTGTCCTCTTCTTCGTCGTCGAACACCGTTAGCAACGCGTCAATTGCGTCCACGCGGTCTTCGTACGAGTCATTGGAAGTCCAAGCGGCCAAGAGTTCCATCAGTGCGTCGTCGTCATCATCGGCGTTTGTAGTGCCGCCAATTAGCACGTCATCGCTATTCCCGCCGACGAGGCGATCGGCTCCAAGTCCACCGATCAAGATATCGCGGCCCGAACCGCCAACGAGCATATCGTCTCCATCATGACCTAACAGAACCGTGGGCCCGCCACCAGCGTTAAGATGGTCATTGCCGCCATCGCCATGCACGATAGCTGGAATATCCACATTGCCGGCAATCGTGAGGTGGTCGTCACCTGCACAAAGGTGCGCTATGATCTTATCGACATCGGCTAAATTGAACGTCTCGAAGTTGCCGCTCTGCAAGAAATCGGCATGCACCTTCAGAATGCCGTTACCTTGTTTATTGATCGTCACATGGTCATCATCGCTTGTGCCGATAACCTGGAGGACTCCGCCCGTGAGCCGCACACCGCTCACCCAGGCCTGCGTCCCGTCGGTATCCGAACCAGTGTCGTCGTCCGTGATCGTGATGATGATCTCGAAGATTCCTCCGGTGCCAAACTGATGCGATTCAACCAGGAAGCTAGTCTCGCCTGTCGCAAGGATCACATTCGTAATCGTCAGGACGCTGCCGTTTCCGGAGGTGCTCGTGAAAGTATCGCCCACGACTAGACCGGCGGTGGCGTCGACATCGAAGATGGAATTTGACGTACCGTCGTCCCACTGGATAACGACGTCGTGACGGTCGAGCAGGCCGATATCAGTGAAGGTTGCCGCTAGGGTCACGTCGTCGCCCGGCATAACCTTGTTGTCCTTTGTGGCGTTGACGTTCACCGCGCCGATCGTGGGTGCCACGTTATTGACTGTCAACACCGGCGATGTCTCGACGTCGCTGCCCAGATCGTCATCGGTAATCGTAATATCAACCGTATACGGGTCCGATGGAGTCCCCGTCGGATCGTCGTCCAAGAATGTGCGTGAAGTGCTGAACGTGCCGGCAGTGCCATTCACTGTCAGCGGCGTGATCGCACCGTCGCTCCAGACGGCCGCACCTCCGAACACCTCGGTCGATACCCCTAACGCCGGATCGTCAAACGTGCCGCTGACCGTCACCGATTGACTCTCGTCAATTGAACTGGAGCTCAGCGACATCGACAGAATCTCAGGTTCCACGTTATTGACTGTCAACACCGGTGATGTCTCGAAGTCGCTGCCCAGATCGTCATCGGTAATCGTAATATCGACCGTAAACGGGTCAGATGCAGTCCCCGTACTCGGATCGTCGTCCAAGAATGTGCGTGAAGTGCTGAACGTGCCGGCGGTGCCATCCACTGCCAGCGGCGTGATCACTCCGTCGCTCCAGACGGCCGCACCTCCGAACACCTCGGTCGATACCCCTAACGCCGGATCGTCAAACGTGCCGCTGAC
>JASLPZ010000097.1:0-20628 GCA_030744725.1 Pirellulaceae bacterium | reverse complement strand
CTTTCGCTCCGCGAAAGCACGTTCCTTTCGCGGAGCGAAAGGCGACTATCGGACAGTAATTCCTCGAACGATCCTTAACCGTTCCAAAACCACACGTTATTAACGTGCGACTGGCGGACGGCCCACGGAGTGAGCCTGCTACTATCGCGACAACACGAAGTCAGTCTGTGAGTTTGTTCCAGCCTACATCTCGTGAGTCCCATCGTCGCACTTGGGAGACTTCTCGATCAATTCGATCCGCGCATCGCTCTGCATGGTGACTCGTCTTCCCGATCTCATGCCGAACTGCCAAAACAGGGCCGGTCTGACCAGGAATTCCAGCAACGTACTGCTGATCAAACCGCCAATAATGACCGTCGCCACGGGATAGAGGATCTCTTTCCCGGGTTCGCCAGCAGCCATCGCCAACGGTACCAGGCCGATGCCGGACGTGAGCGCGGTCATCAAGACGGGTGCCAATCGATCCTTCCCCGCGCGAACGATCATCTCCTTCGTCCACGACTCGCCTTCGTGCTTGACGAGGTGCAAGTAATGATTGATCAGTAGAATTCCATTCCGCGAAGCAATACCGCACAGTGACACGAAGCCCACCATGCTGGCGATCGTCAGCGTCTGACCGGTCAGATAGATTGCCGCTACCGAACCAATGAACGCCATGGGCAGGGCAATCATGACCTGCAGTGCCAGATTCGCCGAACCGAACATCTTGAACAGCACCAAGAACATTCCGACCAACGAAAGGCAGAACAACAAGCCGATCATCCGCGACGCGGCTTGTTGGCTTTCGAATTGCCCGCTGTACTCCAGGTCGTAGCCAGAAGAACGCAGTTTGTCTTCGATCGGTGCGATTCGCGTCTTGATGTCTTCGATAACGTCCACCAGCCCGCGCTCGCGCACGTTGCACTGCACGACAATCCGTCGACGGACATTCTCGCGATTAATCGTATTCGGCCCGCTTGATTTGTAAATGCGGGCCACATCCTCCAGCTTGACCGAACCTCCCTGCGGCAAGTCGATCACCAGGCGTCGAACGGCCTCCATATCTTCCCGGTAGGATTCATCCAACTTGACCAACAAGTCAAACGTTCGCTGGCCGTCGAGTATCTCGGAGACGACTTCGCCTTGCATAGCCGTTTCCACAAATTCGTTCACGTCCCACCGTCGCAGGCCAAATGATTCCAACTTGCGACCGTCCGCCTCGATTCGCAGTTGCTGGGTATCAACCTGTTGTTCAACCTGCAGGTGCCGTACGCCGTCGACATCGGCAATTGCGGCCTTGATCTTCTCTGCCTGGCGGCGGAGCACGTCCAGTTCGTCTCCGTAAATCTTGATCGCAACCTGGGCCTTCACACCGGATAGCATGTGTGAAATCAGATGTGCCAGCGGCTGCTCGACAGCCGTGACAATTCCTGGAATGTCCTCAAGCGCCTCGCCAATCTCCTCAATCACTTCTTCGCGCGATCGGGTGGAATGTGGATCAACCGTGGCGATCATTTCCGAGACACCGACGCCTTCGGCATGTTCGTCCATTTCGGCGCGACCCGTCTTCCGAACAAACGACTTGATATCTCCGATCTTCTGGAGACGCTGTTCCACCTTGGTGGCAACTTCATTTGATGTTGCCAGCGACGTTCCCGGCGGCAACAACACATTGATCTGTACGGCACCTTCATTGAACGGCGGCAGAAAGTCACTTTCTAACCGCAGCATACCCCAAGTCGCAATCGCCACGGCGACCGACGCCGCCAGTAGCAACGGCCACGCACAACGCAGACTCAGATGCATCACCCGCTCAGCGAACCACTTCAAACCACGCAGCACAAAGCCATCTTTTTCCTCGGCTGACACCCGCGCCTTGCCCAGCATCCAGTAGCTCAGCACCGGCGTGACCGTCAGCGAGACCAAGAGCGAGGAGATGATGGAAACGATGTACGCGATGCCCAGTGGCGCAAACAGGCGTCCCGGCATACCGCTTAGTGCAAACAACGGGATGAAGACCAGAACGACGATGATCGTTCCATAGACAATCGAATTCCGCACTTCGCAGCTGGCTTGAAATACCACCAGCAGTGGCGGCTTTGGATTGGCGTTTGCGCGGTTCTCACGTAATCGGCGGAAGATGTTCTCGACGTCCACAATCGCGTCGTCGACCAGTTCGCCCATGGCGACGGCCAGACCGCCGAGTGTCATCGTGTTGATTGACAACCCAAACTCCTGGAAGACAAGTGCGGTTATCACGATCGAAAGTGGGATCGCAGTTAACGTAATAAAGGTTGTCCGAAGATTCAGGAGGAACAAGAATAAGATGATGACGACCAAGATGCTGCCGTCACGCAACGCTTCGATGACATTCTCGATTGAAAGGTCAATGAACGTCTTCTGCTGATACAGTTCAGGCAACATGTAGACGTCGCGCGGCAGTGATGGCTGCAGCTCGCGAAGTGCTTTCTGGACGGCGACGGTCACATCGCTTGTGTCGGCATTCGGTTGTTTGTTGATGGTGAGCACCACCGTCCGTCCACCCACGACGTTGCCGCTGGTATCGCGTCGAAAGGCGGAACTGTCTCCCCGTTTCGTCTGCGGGCCCTCGACAATGGTCGCCACTTGCGAGAGCACGACGGATTGGCCGCCCCGATGCTTGACGACGATTCGGCCAATATCGTCGATGTTCTTTAGGCGTCCCAGCGCACGGACGAGCAGCTCGTTGGGACCTTGTTCATCCAGATATCCGCCCGCCGTGTTCTGATTACTTTCTTTCAACGCCGTCTTGACTTCGTGCAACGTGACGCCGTATCTCAGCATCTCGTTTGGATCGACGAGAACTTGAAACTGCTTGCGTTCGCCGCCCATGGTGACGACTTGCGACACGCCCGGGATGGTCAACAGGCGTCGTCGGACCTCCCAGTCCGCCAGCGTGCGCAGCTCCATGGCCGATGTGGGCTGCTTGTTCTGACGCGCGGCCGACGTCGCGGGATCGGTATCCGTCGTATCGCGCTGCGACGGGCTTCGGGTACGGTCGTCTGGCCGCTCCTCTCCCACGTACATGCCAACGATCAGAATCTGCCCCATGATTGACGAGATCGGTGCAAGCTGCGGCTTGACATCGTTGGGAAGGCGCTCGCTGACCAGTGTCATTCGCTCGTTAACGATTTGACGATCGTTGTAGATGTTGGTATCCCAATCAAATTCGACGTAGATCACCGAGAGGCCAGCACCTGACGAGCTACGCACGTCCTGTACACCTGTTGCGCCGTTCAAGGACGTTTCCAAGGGAATCGTGATCAGCGTTTCGACTTCCTCGGGCGCCAGCCCTGGCGCTTCCGTTAGGATGACGACCCGCGGTCGATTCAGATTCGGAAACACGTCAATCGGCAGGTGATACGCTTGCCAACCTCCGTAGGCCAGCATGAAAGCGGAGATTGCAATGACCAGCAGTCGATTGTGGAGCGAGAAGCGAATGATTGCGTTAAGCATAGTTCGGTAGCAGGTTAGAGGAGGAAGGAGTAGGCATCAGAAAGCTCGTATTAGGTTCTTTCACTACCCGTTCACTCAATGTGTATGTCCCGCATGGGGATCGACGCCACCGGTTGTTCTGTTCTTAAGTGCCAGGTGCATTTGATAGGCACCTTTGGCCGCTACGATTTTCCCCAGCTTCAATGCGCCGTCGTTGGCGATCACGGCGGACGTCTGGTCTCGGTACTGCACGTGGACGGCAAGTCGATCGAAGTGGTCTCCGTTGCGTTCATAGACATAGGTCTCGACACCTTCTTCGACGATCGACTCGACGGGCAAGACGATGCGATCGTCCCAAGTTTCCACTGGAACCCGCAATTCCATCCGCTGACCAGGATTGAAACGCCAGGCAATGAATCTGCGATCGTTCTTGGCGTGTCGATCAAGCGCGACTTGATTGGGGAGTCGCAGGTAAAATCGAAAAGCTCGCGTCGTCTGGTCCACTTGATCCGCAAGGTAAAGCAGCTTCAGATCTTCGATCACATCCGTCTGTCGCCTGCCGACGACAACTGACGCGCTGATGCTACTTCCCGCGCGTGCCGCTTCGCGAAGCCGCATTGCATCGTCTTCGAACGCCCGGCCTTCGATGTACAATTCACAGTGATCCGCAATTACGCAGAGCAGTTCGCCCACGGCGACATGCTGGCCTTGATTGACTGTCAGTCGTTGCACGTGGAACAGGTGTTCTTCCTGACATCCACCGTCTTCATGCGTATGAGCGGGAGCGTAGACCGTCAGTGACGGAACCAGTTCTCCCGTCGCCAGGATCTGGTCAAGTTGGTCGTCTTCCAAACCATGCAGCAACAAGGCCTGCCGTTCGGCTCGCAACGACGCCTCGAGTTTCTGGCGTTCATACTCCTGCTCGAGAACCCGCTTGCCCTCCAAGACATCTTCAGAAATGGCATTCAAGCGGTCGATTTCGCGTTTCACAATCTTCAGGTTTTCTGCAGTTTGCAGAAAGCTTCGCTGCGCGGCCACAAGCTCTTCATGGGTCAGGCGAATGTCAAACATCGGACTGCCGGGCACACTGGCCGCACCTTGTACGGCATATACTTTCGTGACCACTCCCGTTAATGGCGCGGTGATCTGAATCTGCGAGTGTCCGGGACGCTCAACGACCATGGCCGGCAACGCAATCGTCCGTTGGAATGTGCTGAGCGAAACTTGAACTGGTGAATAGTCGATATTCTTCAGCCCGGCACCCGTCAACTCGATCGCGGTGTCGTCGGAGTGACCAGCGTGCACGACGCCATGATCGTGACCTTCATGATCGTCACCGCCATCTGAATCGGTGTGGTCTTCTTCGCTTTCCTGGCTTGCGGTAACGAAATCCCGCACGTGTGGAAGCCAAAGTTGGTAGGTTGCCGCTCCCGTCACAAGTAGTACGGTCACCACGACACTGGCCATAATTGTCGCGCGACTCTGGTTCATTCGGTCCAGAGCATTTCTTTTGTTCATGATTCACTCTCTTGTTGCCATTACGGCGAAGGGACTCCGCAAACAGGTCAGCTTCCGGCAAGTGGTAGAAACTGCGAAGCACGTCGCGATTGAAGGCGACCGCACAGCACACAACTCGATGCGCGCAATCGTGCTCAACAGATGAGAGCGGAGCGATCAGATCAGCAGCACGCGCAATCGCAGATGCTCGCGCAGCGAGAAACCGGATTTTGAATGAGAATAGACAGTCCCGGGTATGATCGTCTTGCCAACCGCATCAAAACCGTGACCAGTGATGGCCAGACTGAGCGATCGAACACCGAAGTTCAATTTGCGATCCCGTTCTGATGTTCGTTCGACGACGACGAACCGGCACTGATCGCCTTCACACTGATGTTGGTGATGATCGCGGCGGTCTGCCGGTAGATCGCCTACGATGCCTGCCAGTTCGGATGCAGTCTGGTCCAGAGCATCATGTGCACTGCAATCACATGTCTGGTCGTTTGCTGCCGGCTCCGGACAACATTCGAGCTCGCACGCGTGCGCATGGTGGAAGCAGCAGCCCAACACCATATGGATGAGCAGCAAGTACGTCGCCAAATGTGAAGTTACGGCCTGCATGAACACGTCCAAAGTTAATACACCAATTCCGCTTAATGATTGGTCTTTCCAATCGGCGGGTCAATCCCGAAAATCTTCCAAAAAGTTGAATTGACGTTGTAGCCGTCATAATCGGGGCCTTAGGACGGCTGGCAGGATCGTGAGGCTGCGGATTGAGCGTCTGACACGAGCCAAAGACCGTTGGTAATCGGAACGAGCGTCGTATTCGACACGTTCAATACGACAGCATCATCACTACTTTCCAACACGCGCGTACATCGTAGAGAGCGAAGCGCCACGCAGATCGCCGGTGTGGCGTCACTTCAAGCGTGATCTGTATTCCGGCCGCTTCTTCCAAGCTTCAAAATACGGTTCGTACTCTTTGACTGTCGTCCAGAAGCGTGGCTGCGGTTCTGACGGCGAGACCGTGCCCTCGGGATAGTCCTTGCCGGCGACGCTGGCTGCAACCGATCGATTCCACCGCTGGAATTCTGCCCTTAGTCGTCGAGCAACATCGGGGCGTTCTTTGAACAGGTCGTGTTCTTCGCCTGGATCGTTGTCGAGATCGAATAACTGAAACGTGTCCTTCTTGATGTCCAGCGTGATCAGTTTGTAGTTATTGTCGATCAGCGCGGCGCGCCCGATGTGGCGGAACCCGATTGGCCTTTCTCGGAGTTGTAGATCCTTGCTAAACAGCGGCGCCAGACTCACACCGTCCTGAGGTTGCAGCATAGCGGTATCGGCGAGTTTGGCGACGTTCGCCAGAGTCGAAAAAATATCCATTGTGCAGGCGGGGTACGACGTGACGCGTGATTTGGGAATTCCTTTTGGCCACTCAATAATCGCTGGGACACGGAGACCTCCTTCGTAGACGCTGCCTTTGAAGCCACGCAAACCACCAACGGTGTCAGGCGAAATCTTCGGCAGTCCGCCATTGTCGCTGCAAAACCAGAACAGTGTATTCTCTTCGATCCCTAGTTGTGTGAGCCCCTGGCGCAATGCTCCGATGCTGCGATCCATAGCGACTAACTCGCCATAGTGGTCTTGCGATTTGGCTTCCAGCTCCCCAAAGGCGGTCTTGTCTTCGTCTGCCGCCACCCACGGGCTGTGCGGCGTTCCATACCAAATCACGGTGAAAAAAGGATTCTTCGATTTGGCCTGTTGGCCGATGAACTTCAGGGCCTCGGCAACAATGATTTCGGACGAGTCGCCTTCGAATTCTTCAAAATCACCACTGCGGCTCATGATTGGATTGCGATCGAAGAAGTTGGTCACCGAGAGCCATTGTTCGAACCCAAATTCGCCAGGGTTATGATCGTCGCTCGCCAAGACAGGAACCCCTGGACCGCGAAGACCGTTTAGATGCCACTTGCCAAAATGCCCGGTCGCATAGCCAACATCGCGGAGCGCCTGAGCGACGGTGCGCTCCTGCCTCCGCAATGCGTAGCCGTGGCTCTCCACACCAGTACGGTCATTCGTCCTGCCGGTCAAGACGGAGGCTCGGGTCGGCGAACAGACAGGCGCCCCGGCGTAAAAACGATCAAATCGCAGCCCATTGGCCGCCATCGCATCCAAGTGAGGTGTCTTGAGAATCGGATGGTTGTAGTAACCCGTTTGGCCCCAGCCCATGTCATCGGCCATCACCAAGACGATGTTCGGACGTTCGTTGGGCGCGGCTTCGACACCGCCCACCCACGACGCGACCACGGTCAGTAGAACGACAAACGAGGTCCATCGAAAAAGTCGAGCACGTTTGGCGGGCCAGCACTGACCGACATCCGACAAAGGAACGGAAAGAAACATGGACAATCCTCTCATTCGATCAGCGCAGAGCGGACAGTCCAGCGCAACGCGCGTCTCACCACTCGCTAGGAAATCAAAAATCCGAGCAACCGTTGCAAGCCAGCTCGAAGGGCGACGGCCGAGTGGCCAGGGACCTCAGGCGGCTGGCATTCTATTGTCATCACGATGATTGCGACCGTCAATCGCTGGCTAGATCGGTGCGACGGCACGCATCATGTACGCACAGAGCCAGGCGCCATACGTTCCCAACGCATACCCCAGCACCGCCAGCAATACTCCGACGGGTGCCAGCGACGGGTGAAACGCGGCGGCGACGACGGGCGCACTTGCAGCACCGCCAATGTTCGCCTTGCTTCCCACGGCCAGGAAGAAGTAGGGCGCTCGGATGACGTATCCCACGACGAACATCAAGCCGACATGAAACAGCATCCAAACGAGTCCCACGACAAACAACTCCGGCTCTTCAAATACGGCACGGATGTCCATGTTCAGCCCAATTGTGGCTACCAGGGTAAAAATGAACGCAGTCCCAACACGTGATGCTCCCACACCTTCCAAATTACGGGCCTTGGTGAATGACAGGAATACGCCCAGCGTGGTCGCCAGAACGATCAGCCAGAAGAACGTCGAATCCAAACTGAACTTGCTTAAAAACGGTGCCGTGGTGCCTATCCAAGGGGCGATCATATCGGCGAGAAGATGGCAGATTCCAGTCGCACCGAAGGCAAACGCCAGCAGCACCATCAGATTGGCCGTCGTCGGGATGCGCGCCGTTTTTACACTGAAGGCTTCCATTTTTTTCTGTAACGACTCAACACTGGACGCATCTGCCTTGAAAAACCGGTCGATCTGCTCGGCTTTGCCCACACCCAGCAACAAGAATGTCATCCAGAATTCGGCGACCAGAACGTCGATCGCAACCATCACGCTGTAGAGTTCGTTGGATGGGCCGAACACTTCTTTCATCGCGACCTGATTCGCGCCACCGCCGATCCAGCCACCGGCGACCGTCGACAGTCCTCGCCAAACCGCTTCCGGGCCTTCGCCACCGACAAGTTGCGGACTGACCATGCCAACCAACCAGACCGCAAACGGTCCACCCAAAATCACGCCGACCGTGCCCGTCAGGAACATGATCAGCGCCTTCGGGCCGAGTTTCAAAATCTCTCGCAGGTCCACGCTGATGGTCAACAGTACCAGGCTGGCAGGCAATAGAAACCGAGTTGCGACAAAGTACAGTTTCGACTGTTCCACATCGACTAGACGAAAAAACGTCAAGAGCGATGGCAGGAAATAGCACAGCAACAGCATCGGGATGAACTTGTAGAAAGTCCTCCAAAAGGGAGATGGGATGTTGCTCGTCCAAAACACCAGCCCCAGGAACATCATCAAGATTCCGAAGATGGTCGCATCGTTACTGATCAAGGCGCGCGAGCCGGATTCGCTAGTTTGGGAAGATTCCAGCGGAACAGGCGTCTGACTTGCGTTGGGCGCTGAACCGTTTCTATGTGGAACTCCGACGGCGGGTGATTCCGGCGACGATGGTGTTGGACCCTGTTCTTGAGCAACGCTGATGTCCGATAACACCACCAGCAAAAAGAAAAAGTACAATGAGCGCACCAGAAGCCTGCCTTTCCGTCGAAAGAACAGTGAGAAGCGGTCGATCAAATCAACTGTTCTAGTTCCGTCACCAGTTGCTCGAAGTGTCTCAGCGCGGTATCGACCGGTTCCGGCTGTTCCATGTCCACACCCGCGTCGCGAAGCAGGTCCAGCGAATACTTAGAACAACCTCCTTTGAGGAAACTCAGGTAATCGTTCAATTCACTTTCGCCGCCGTTGACAACGCGGTGGCAAAGTGCGATTGCGGCCGACATCCCAGTGGCATACTTGTAGACATAGAACGCGCGATAGAAATGTGGAATTCGCAAACATTCCAACGCGAGCACCGCGTCCAAGGTAAACTGCGGACCGAAATAGGTACACAACAAATCGCGATACACCTCTTGAAAAGCCTGAAGCGTCAGGGCCTCGCCCGCCTCAGCCATGGCGTGTGTGATCTTTTCGAATTCTGCGAACATCGTCTGGCGAATGATCGTGCCGCGAATCCCATCAATTTCACGATTGAGCAGATAGGCGCGATGCTTGTCATCGCGGGCATTGTCGAGCAAATGCTTGCTAAGTAGTTGCTCGTTGAACGTACTAGCGACTTCCGCTACAAAAATCGTGTAGTTGTAATACTCGAATGTCTGGTGGCCGGCCGAATAATGCGAATGCATGGAATGGCCCGCTTCATGTGCCAGCGTGAATACGTCGTTGAGAACCTCCGGCATGAAGTTCATCATGATGAACGGGTCCGCGTCATAGCTGCCGCAACTGAACGCACCGCTTTGCTTTCCTTGATTTGGATACCGATCGCACCAACGGCCCTTCAGACCCGCCTCCAACACGCTTGTGTATTCACCACCCAAGGGCTCCAGTGACTTGATGACCGTCTTGACGGCCTGTTGCCAGGTGTGACGCGTCTTCATATCGCTGAGGATCGGCACATACGTGTCGTAATGATGGATGTCTTTCAGTTTCATTTTCCGGCGGCGCACGTCGTAGTAGTGGTGCACGGCGGGCAAGTTCTTGTGGACCGAGGCAATCAAGTTGTCATACACGGACTGGGGAACCTTGTCCGGAAACAACGCCGCCTCAAGCGCGCTGTCGTAGCCGCGTGCTCGCGCATAGTAGATATCTTTTTGAATGGAGCCTTCGAGTGTCGCGGCCAAGGTGTTTTCGTGCGCCGTGAATTGCGTGTAATATTTTTCAAAGGCCGCGCGCCGCACGCTTCGTTTGGGAGATATTAGAAACTCGGAAAAATTCGCAGTTGTCAATTCCACGCGTTCGCCGTTCTCGTTGCGAATCACGTCGAATTTCATGTCAGTATCGAGCAACTGGCGAAAGGCCTTGCTGGCTGCCTGCGCCATATCACCTTGCATGGCCAGCAGCCGCTCTTCCTTCGTACTGAGCGTGTGGGGTTTTTGGCGAAGAAGGCGTTCGAGCAGCAGTCGGTAAGGCCGCAGCGGCCTGGCGACCAGGAAGGTCTTCATGGTTTTTGCTGAGATTGCCATGATCTCAGGGCGGATGTAACTGCCTGCCTCGGAAGCTCGCGTTGCGATACTGGAAAAGCGGCCGATCATCCCCTGGTAGGTGCCGTTGGCCTGGTCTTCGGTGGTTTTGAGAAAAGCGTAGATCCCCAGCTTTTCGCCTGCCCGATCCAGCTTGCTATCGAACTTCAGACAGTTGGCCAGCGATGTGGCGCTGTCGCCGAGCTTCCCGCGAAATGCCTGGTAGCCGTCGATCTGCGATTCAAAACGCTTGAGCGACTTTTCCCATGCGGCGTCACTCGCAAAAAGACTGCTGAGATCCCAAGTATCGGCCGTTTTGACTTTCGCCCGAACGGGCAGTGTTTTGACTTTGCTCATAGAACTTCCCGTGTCCAGATTGTGATGCTCGTCCTGAATTTGACCTCACGGCGATACCAACGGGTCCATAGTTTAGCAAGACGCAGGCAAACGCAGAAGAGACTGGAATGACGCACGCGCCCTCGGCTGGCCGTCGTGCGATCGGAACTTCACCGTCGCCAACCCAGACCGTCACCCCTTCATTCCGCTGTTTGGTGCGGAATGTCAGTTCGACGGCAGCCAGACGGATGAAAGCCGGTTGTTTTCTTAGATCAGCCGGCAGCTGCCAGACGCCGGGAGATGTCTTTTGAACAATCACCGCAACGCCCAGTGCATAGATGGGCTCGCGATTAGAACACGTTACGGCTCACCACCGCATCATTGCATTGGTATTGGCCGGCACGACTTGACGAAGCCTCCTGCGCGGAAAAATGTGCACTGGACCGCGAGGATTCAGGTGACTTTCGCCATTTCCCACAGTGTTTGCACCGTACGCCAATTCCTCGCCGTTGCTGTTACTCCAAGTAACTTCTCGGCACTGGCGGCCAATTTGGACCGACCGATGCCGGCGGGAGCGTGAAGATAGAAAACATGGTCCGTGGGATGAATCGCTCGAACCGTGATTTACGCTCGGAAATCGACTCGACGTCGACTGCCACCGATACCGAGCCAAGGAAGAATAGATGAACTCGATCATATAGCGAGGGATGTGACTATCTCAAGCGCGTGAGCGACCAGAGGGCAAGCTGTCTGGCGACCCCGCCGCGAGTTGCATCGCCACTCAATTTGGATTACTACATAGATTGCCTACCCCATATACCTCACACCTCACCAGCCTGAAGGACGTTCGAAGATGAACCATCCCTTGCCAGTTCGGTCGTTTTTGTTTACCGCATTTGTCATCTGTTTGGCTTTCGTTACCGCCGCCGCTGACGACTCGCAGCCGCCGAAAGGCTTTCGCGCGATCTTCAACGGACAGGACCTTGTCGGCTGGTACGGGAACAACCCGCACCAAACCGCCAAGGCGGGTGCCGATGAGCGCCAGGAAGCGATTGCCAAACAACAAGAGGAATTCAAGACGCACTGGAGTGTCGACAGCGGCGAGCTGGTGAACGACGGGCATGGCCCGTACGCGACGTCGGATGCTGAATTCGGCGATATCGAGTTCCATATTGACTACAAGACCGTTGCCAAAGCGGATAGCGGGATCTACCTGCGGGGCACGCCGCAAGTTCAGATTTGGGACACCACCAAGGAAGGCGGCAAGTGGGATCGCAATGCGGATAAAGGCTCCGGCGGGTTGTTCAACAACACCAAAGGCAAACCGGGCCAACTTCCGCTCGTCTTGGCCGATCAACCCTTTGGCGACTGGAATCAGTTTCGCATTCGACAGTTAGGTGCACGCACCACGGTCATGCTGAACGGAAAGCTGGTTGTCGACAACGCCATCATGGAGAACTACTGGGACAAGAAACGGCTCTCGCCACTGCCCGCGCGAGGCCCGATTCATCTGCAAACGCATGGTGGCGAAATTCGCTGGCGAAACATCCACGTCCGCGAAATCCCCGCTGATGAAGCCAATGCGATGTTGCGTGGTGACGACGCGGCCCAAGGATTCACTCCGATCTTCAATGGCAGCGATCTGACCGGCTGGTCGGGCGACGTTGGTAACTACGAAGTTCGCAATGGGGCGCTTGTTTGCAAGGAAGGGCAGGGCGGCACGCTGTTCACCACCAACCAATACAGCGATTTTGTGGTTCGAGTTGACTTCAAACTGCCGCCCGGCGGCAACAATGGCCTGGCCATTCGCTATCCGGGCGAAGGCCAACCAGCTTGGACAGGTATGTGCGAATTACAGGTTCTGGACAATACCGCAGAGAAGTACGCCAAGCTCGATTCGCGCCAGTATCACGGTTCCGTGTACGGCAAGGTGGCCGCGCATCGAGGCTATCTGCGTCCCATCGGTCAGTGGAATTATCAGGAAGTGACAGTGAAGGGATCGACGGTCAAAGTCGAACTGAATGGCTCGGTGATCGTGAATGCTGATTTGAGCCAAGTGACCGAGTTCATGGGCAACAAGCCGCACACTGGTAAGGATTTGAAAAGTGGCCACTTCGGCTTCGCCGGTCACAACGATCCGGTGATGTTCCGCAATATCGCGATCAAGCGATTGGAAGATTGATTGCGACGGGGCGAGCGTGTTATCGTTGCTGTTTGAACCAATCAACAAGCAGTTGCTGGGCAGCGCGAGTATCGCCGGAAACGCGGTCGATCAGATGCAGATCCTGCGCGCGGACCAATTGTCGCGTGAGCGCATCGCGGGATTTGTCGGCGCCGTCCATTTCCTCCACCGCCGAGTGAACCACGAGGCAATCCCAGCCATCAGGTCCGAAGTTGAGCGACCAGTTCATGATCCAGCCGTAATTGTGGATAAACGCATCTTGCGAATCCGCCTTCGCCCCTCGCGGCACGGCGATCAAGATCAGGTCGGGCTTCATCGCGCGGACTCGGGACTTTGCTTCCAGTTCAATCTCGGCCAGTGTTTTTCCCTTGACGTCCCATGGCGTGACGTCGATCTGCACATCCTTTCCCAGCTGTTTCAAGGCTGACTCGATCAGATGGTCGAACGGCGACATGGCGAGCACTCTGATGGCTTGTTTCTCCTTCACTTTCGCCAGCGTGCGCACCAGGGCGGGTGATGGTGGCGGGACGTCCGACAACGATACCGACCGGCCGGTGATCGATTTGGCTAACATCTCCGCGATCCGCTTGTGGCCATCCATGTTGGGGTGAATCGCGTCGCTCATCAGCAAGCGCCACGTAAGCGCATCACGCTGCCGTAGCGTGTCAAGTTCTTGATAACAGTCCACAACCGGCACCTCGAGTTCGCGACCGACCGCTCGCACTGCTTCGCAGTACTGGATCAGTTTTTCGGTAGGTCGAGTGGAGGTTGTAATCACGTTGTTGGGGGTGCAAAGCAAGACTTCGGCACCGACGCTCCGGCATTTTGTGACGATCTTCATCAAGTTCGCACGGTACTGGCTGAGCGGTACGCGGGTCATGTCGTTGAGGCCAAACATCACGGTGACCAACGTAGGTTGATGCTCTAGCACGTCTTTGTCGATACGGGCCAAACCGTTGACGGTCGTATGGCCACTGATGCCGGCATTGATTGTCGCCACCTCAGCCAACGGATCGTACTTTCGCAATGCGATAGACAGCATGTCCGTGTAGGCTCGACGACTGCCCGTGTGATAGTAAACGCCCGTGACACTATCGCCAAAACAGACGATGAGCACCGGTTCACCTGACTTCAGAAGCGCCGCAGTTTTTGGGGTGTTTGGCGAATCTGCGATACAAACGGAAGTGGCGAGCATCGAATACAACAGCGCGCCAACACAACCGCAAGTGAGACGATTCAGCATGGCTGATTCCTTTGCACGAAACCTGACCTTCATTCGATGATTGTACGACTGGTGACACTAACGAAGCAGGGCCTCGAACCAACCCGAACTACGGCTCGGTCTTGTTAACTCGCTCCCCGACCAACCTGCGGTCGGTGCCCGTCGCTAAAACTTGACTCAAATACGACAAGTTTCCGACCATAAGGAGACTGAAGATCTTCACCCCAACGACCACGGCGGGGCGATCAATGTTAAGCTACTCGGTCCGAAACTCCAAAATGTGAATCTTCCGGGAGATATCCAACATGCGGATCGTCAGCGGAGGTGTTCAACATGAAACCAACACATTTGCGTCTACACCCACGACGCTGGCGGACTTTATCCGAGACAGCGAATGTGGACCTGAGCTTTCAGGGTACGAGGTGATCGTTGAGCGTTATCGGGGCACGGGATGCATCCACGGCGGGTACATTGCCGGGGCAGAGGCGTTGGGCATCGAACTGCTGCCGTTGTTGTCCGCTCGGGCTCAGCCATCGGGCGTTGTCCAGCAGCAGTCACTTGACACGATGCTCGGCTGGTTTTTAGAACGTTTGGAAGCAGCAATGCCGGTCGACGGTGTGTTGCTGGACCTGCACGGTGCCATGGTCAGTGAAGCGCACGAAGACGCCGAGGGCGCGTTTATCGAAGCGGTTCGTCAACTCGTCGGCCCCGATCTGCCGGTTGTCGTGACGCTGGATCTGCACGCGAATATCACGCAGCAGATGGTCGACCTGACCAATGTGATCATCGGCTTCGATACGTATCCGCACGTCGATATGCATGAGCGTGGGCGCGAAGCGATCGAACTGTTGGCACGGATCATCCGTGGTGACATCTTGCCCGTGCAAGCGTATCGACAACTTCCGCTGGTCACCATGCCACCCATGCAGTGCACGCTACGCGAACCGATGCAGTCACTGATCCAGCGCCTGCATCGCCTCGAAGATGAAGCGGGAGTTTTGACGGCAACCGTTTCCATGGGGTTTCCTTTCGCCGACATCCGGGACGCCGGTGTCAGCGTGCTGGTCACCACGGATCGCGACGAAGACCTGGCCAATCGCAAGGTAGACGAGTTGGCGAGTTGGCTATGGGACCTGCGTGACGACCTGACGCCAAAACTCACATCGATCGAAGAAGTGATGCAGTTTGTCGACGACCATCCTGACGATGGGCTGACACTTGTTGCCGACGGATCGGACAACCCAGGCGGCGGCGCGCCGTGTGACGGTACGGTGGCCTTACATGCCATGATCGAGGTGGGCTTTCAGGGGGGCGCAGTCGGCGTGTTGTTTGATCCGGAAACCGCCGCACAGGCACACCAGGCCGGAGTCGGCAAGACAATCCACGTGCGGTTGGGCGGGAAGACGGACGACAAGCACGGCGCACCGGTGACTGGCGACGCATACGTACGTTCGCTAAGTGACGGATCGTTTGTTCATCAAGGTCCGATGTTTCACGGAGTCCTCGATCATCTTGGGCCGACGGCCACACTGGTGATTGGCGGTGTCGAAGTGGTCGTCGCATCGCAGCGGCGACAATGTCTGGATGTGGAGATGTTGCGGATCGCCGGAATCGAACCGACCCACCGGCGACTGTTGGTTGTTAAGAGTGCCGTCCATTTTCGCGCGGACTTCGGACCGCTTGCCGCACACATTTTCGATGCCGACACGCCCGGGATTCACCGGCCCGATTTTGCGATGTTCAACTACCGGCGCCTTCGTGAGCCCATATATCCACTGCACGAACAGGCAGCATGGCCGCCGCGGCCTCAACACCTGTAGGGCAGGCGTCGATGGTAGGGAAAACTTTGAGATCATTGACGGTCTATGGTACGTCTCGGACTGAGAGAACCTCTTGACGGGTCACAGCAGCTAACGTGTCGCTCGCTGGAAAACCGTCCGGCAACGACTACAATGTACCGTTTCGCCAAGCTGACCGCGGGCCCAACCCCAAATGAGCTTGGCCCAGAACTAGATCGTCTGCACCGAAACATCTGCGTAGTTTGACTCCGCAAAGTGGCAGCCATGTTTTCTCTAAGGAACCCATGATGAGATTTTCCGCGCTCGTCCTACTGACTCTTGCTGGTGCGACCTGCACGACATTCGGAGAGGAATCCGATCGGCCAAATATCCTGTGGATTACGAGCGAAGACAATGGCCCGCACCTGGGCTGTTACGGCGACGCATTTGCCGATACGCCAAACCTGGACTCGCTCGCCACACGCAGTCTTCTCTACAAGACGTGCTGGTCGACGGCGCCCGTTTGCGCTCCAGCACGAACGACGATTATCTCCGGGATCTACCCGACCAGTAGTGGCGGTCAACACATGCGGAGCATGACGCGATTGCCAGATGGGTTTCAGATGTATCCCCAACTATTGCGCGCCGCCGGCTACTATTGCACCAACAACAGCAAGGAAGATTACAACCTCGAAAAAGTTGGAACTGTGTGGGACGAGTCCTCCCGCAAGGCGCACTGGAAGAACCGTAAACCCGGACAACCGTTTTTTGCCATCTTCAATCATACGATCAGTCACGAAAGCAGGATCCGCAGTCGACCACACAAAGCGGTCCACGATCCTGCGAAGGTTCACGTGCCCGCCTATCATCCAGACACGCCTGAAGTTCGGCAGGACTGGGCACAGTATTACGACAAAGTGACGGAGATGGATGTGCTGTGCGGCAAGAATATAAGTGAACTTTCCGAAGCTGGGTTGGTGGATGACACCATCATCTTTTATTACGGCGATCACGGATCCGGTATGCCGCGCAGCAAGCGGTGGCCGTACAATTCTGGCCTGCACGTTCCGCTAGTTGTTCACATTCCAGAGAAGTTCAAGCATCTGCGGCCGGCCGATTACGTAGTCGGCGGTCAGACCGATCGCCTGGTCGGTTTTATCGATCTGGCTCCCACTGTGCTCAGCGTGTGCGGGATCAAGCCACCGGCTGCGATGCAAGGGCACGCCTTCGCAGGGAAATATGTGCAACCGTCACAGCCCTATCTGTATGGCTATCGCGGACGGATGGACGAACGCTACGACATGGTCCGAACGGTCCGCGATCAGGACTTCATCTACATTCGCAACTACATGCCCCACAAAATTTACGGGCAGTACATTCAGTACATGTTTCAAACTCCGACGACGCGTATTTGGAAAGAGCGGTTCGACCAAGGCAAGTTGAACACCGCGCAAGCTCGCTTTTGGAAAACAAAACCAGCGGAAGAACTGTATGACCTGCGCAGCGATCTGGACGAGGTGCACAATCTGGCCGAATCCGCTGCACATCGCGAGACGTTGTTCCGGTTACGGAAGGTCCAAGAGGCATTCGCCTTGCGAATTCGCGACGTTGGTTTCTTGCCGGAAGGCGAATTCCATGACCGCAGCACCGGTTCGACACCGTACGAAATGGCGCATGATGCCTCGAACTATCCTCTGGAGCGGATCATGCGAACAGCCGGATTGGCGTCGTCATTGAAGACGGCCGATACGCCGACTTTGCTGACCGCGTTTTCTGACTCGGATAGCGCGGTTCGTTATTGGGCGGCCATGGGGCTTCTCATGCGTGGCGAGCCGGGCGTGACGGCCGGTCGAGACCATCTGCACAAATCGCTGCGAGACGAAACTCCGTATGTCCGCCTGGCAGCCGCCGAGGCCTTGGGCCGTTATGGCAATCCGCAGGATCTCACCGCCGCGTTGCCCGTTCTGGTCGACGCCGCGTCGCTGCAGCGGAACTCTCCTTACGTTGCGATAGTGGCCCTCAATGCACTCGATGCGATGGACGAGCGGGCCGCTAATGTGGCCGAAGCAATTGATGCGTTGCCGCGCAATGCGCCGTCGACCAAAGGACGCATGTCGGCGTACGTGCCCAACCTGGTTAAGAAGACGTTGGCTGACCTAGAATAGTCAACTACGACATTCCCCGCCCTACGATATTCCCCGCCCACAGATCCCAACCCACAGATCCCGCTCGGAGTCGCCAACATGAACCGTTTTGTCGCTCGACTGACCGCTGCAGTCATTGGAATCAGTCTACTTGTCAGTTCCGCTGCCGTGTTTGCCCAGGACTTGAAACCGCCTGTCCATGCCATTGATTTGCAAGACGGAGACACGCTGGTCTTTTTGGGCGACAGCATCACGCACCAGTGCCTCTACACGCAATACGTCGAGGACTATTACTACACACGGTTCCCCAACCGTCGCATTCGCTTTTACAACGCCGGTGTCAGCGGCGACAAAGCGGGTGACGCGTTGGCTCGCTTTGCGGAAGACGTCAAGGCACAGAAAGCCAAGTACATTACTGTCCTGCTGGGTATGAATGACGGCACCTATCGCCACTTCGATCGTGAGACGTTTGATCGGTACGAAACCGACATGACGACGGTCGTCGAGAAGATTGCAGAGACTGGCGCTACGGCTGTCTTGATGGGACCCAGCATGTACGATGCCCGCGTTTCGATTGCCAACCCGCCGCGTTGGATCGCGAAGGACCCCGATCAGGCGAAGGAAGTGACTGGCTACTACAGCGCCGTGTTGGCATTTTATGGAGCCTGGTGTCGTGATCAGGCCACGCATCGCGGACTGGGATACGTCGATTTGCAGGGTCCGATGGAACAGTTGACGCGGGCTCAGCGCGTACAGAATCCCGCGTTTACGATGATTCCGGATGCCGTCCATCCCGATGCCAATGGCCAGGCCGTGATGGCCTTCAGCCTATTGGAGCAGATGCAGGCAACGCGCCAGGTATCCGCCGTCACGGCACGGCGCGTAGCTGGCAAGTGGCGTGTGAACTCAGGGACCGGAAAGGTCACGGGGGTGGAAGGCGATAATCAACAGTTGCAGTTTTCGTTTCAAGCCAACGCCTTGCCATGGGTCTTGCCGTCGGAAGCCGCCGCTGGTTACGCCATGACAAAAGCGGGACACAAAATGAGTAACGAGCGTCTGGTTGTATCGGGCCTGGAGCCTGGGCGCTACGACTTGTCCATCGATGGTGTTAAGGTTGGAACCTATGCTCATACGCAATTGGCCGCGAAAATTGAATTGCAAGCCAATCAGGTGACGCCCCAATATCAGCAGGCCCTCGCGGTGGCGCAGCTCAACAAGGAACGCAACGAGAAAGCCATTCGGCCGCTGCGGAATGCGTGGGCTCAACTAAGAAACAAATTCACTCGTCCGGGCAAATTGGGTACGGACCAGTACAGAGAATACCGCGTCACATTCGATAAGGATATCGCGTCGCTCAACCAATTGTCCGTGGAATACGAAGACGAGATTTACGCCGCCAATCAGCCCCGCAACCTGCAATATGAAATAGCGCCGGCCAGCCGTTAGAGCGCATACGGCGTAAGTTCTGAGTACACACCATGGCCTCCAATTTGCCTCGCGTGATAGCCGATACCCCGCTGGCAGCAAATATAGAATCGCTATTGCAAGGCAAGGTGCAACTGTTGCCGTGGCGCGTGGCCATTGGCGGCAGCACCGAGCCCGTCGAGGGCATCTACACGTACGGCCATCCACTGCTAAACGGAGCGATGCTCGACGGTCTATCCGGCGTACGTGTGATCAGCAACTACGGCGTCGGCGTCGACCACATTGACTTGGCAGACGCGGCGGTTCGAGGAATTCCCGTCGGAAATACACCAGGCATTTTGAACGGTGCCACGGCAGACCTGGCGCTCACGCTCCTCTTGGCGACTGGGCGTCGCCTGATTGAAGGTGACCGGTATGCGCGCAGTCCTGAATTCAAGACGTACGACCCCGGGTACCTATTGGGTCGCGAAATTCACGAACAGACACTCGGCATCGTTGGCATGGGTCGTATTGGCGAGCAAGTTGCGCGTCGTGCTCGTGGTTTCGAGATGAGAATCCTCTCTCACAATCGGAATCGCAAGCCAGCGGCCGAAGCGGAGCTTGCGGCGGAATATGCCTCGCTTGGGCAATTGCTTGCGGCGGCAGACTATGTTGTCTTGTGCGTCCCGCTGACCGAAGACACGCAGGGGATGATCGGAGCCAACGAACTACACCACATGAAATCGACGTCCGTGTTGATCAACGTGTCCCGGGGACCCGTTGTTGACACGGCAGCACTCACGACAGCACTTGCCGAACGTCGCATCTATGCCGCTGGTCTGGATGTGACCGACCCGGAGCCGCTGCCCCGTGACCATCCGCTGTTGCAGTTGGACAATGTGGTGATCGCCCCGCATCTCGGTAGTGCAACCGAACAGACGCGGCATCGTATGGCGGAGATGTCCGTCGAAAACCTGCTACGAGGCTTGGCCGGCCAACCGCTTGTGAACGAAGTTACGGCTTCCGTCACGTACCCCCGATGATCAAATCGTCAACAGCGAACGCAAGAGGGTCGGGAGTCTTTTTCGGTTCAGATCTC
>JASLPZ010000096.1:0-21318 GCA_030744725.1 Pirellulaceae bacterium | reverse complement strand
ATCCTGGGCATGGCGATGGTGTCTGAAGTGAGGCTACGGTTCGGACGCATCCGGCGGTGGTGAAAAAATCTCCGCTATAGGTTGACATGTTGGCATCAGCAATCATGGGACTAGTACATGAGTCTGAGACGTGTGCGAAGGTTGCCAGAACTCCAAAGTGTATGTGATGCCTGTAAATCGAAGATTGCGACAGTCTCGCTACGACGGACGATCAAACCGAGGGGTGGGGGAACGTAGAATTGCCTCGTGCTGCTCGACATCCGCCTGAGGTATACGTCTGGTACACTTTTGCGATAGGACCGTAATGCGCAGCAATGACATCAGGTAAATAGGCAAGCAGGTAATCGATCGAGGAGCCTGAATCATGGAGGGGAATGATATCGGTGATGAGGGTGAGCATCGAAGTGATGCAAACAGCGACTTCAAGCCTGCTCGTTACTTGGCCGAACTAGGCCTACCACCCGGTGACGCCGAGTTGCTCGAAGATGCGGCGAAGGCGGTGCGTCAAGAGTTTCGTGACTGCTCAAAGTGGAAGCGCTTGCGTTGCCGCAAAGTCAGCATCTTTTCTGAACGCGACCGCGGCACAGTCTATGTCGTCCACATTGGCCGCTCGGTCGAATTCGACTGGACCTGGGAAGGGGCTATCGCATTTCGGCCCATGTCGCTGGATGACCAGGGGCTGTTCAACGACTTCGAGATGGAAGATGCGGCCTACGAGGAACAAGTTGTTTGGTCGGGAGAGATTCTGGAAGTTGACGAACAGGAAGGGTGCCTATTCATTAGCCTAACAGACCCTGAGTGCCCGCCGACGACAGGATCGTTCTTTGTTCGACCGTTCGAGTTTCTTGCCGTGCTCGACGCGGTTTATCACGATCCGAGGTTCGACGGCATCCGGCAGGAACTGCCAAGTCGACTTGCTGCGGCCGCAGGTGGCGTCAATCCTAAGATTGCGCGGCCCAGTCTCGTGGGCCAAGCCCATCTACAGGCCTGGTGGCAACACGCATGGGCGGTCCTTTGGGGGCCGCCGGGAACGGGCAAGACCTACACGACAGGACACCAAATCGCTGCCGTGCTGCACGATAGACGCGAGCGAGTCCTCGTTGTTTCGACAACCAACCGCGCTACCGATGCTGTCGCTCTCTCCATTGGCAATGCGGCCAAGTCGAAGTGTCGCGGCGAACTCAACAACGGAAAGTTGCTACGAATTGGCAAAGGCGCTTCGTATCAGACGTTTGTGAACCAGGAGTTAGAGACAATGCTTCGGGGTACCGAAGCGGAAACGCTCTCAAAGATCGACGGATTGGCACAACAACTCCCATTGTTCGAGTCCTGGGAAGACAAGGCGCTAACCCGCAAGCAGATCGGCGAACTGCGTGCCGGTGGCAACGATCAAAGTCAACACATCTTCATCGATCCCGACATGCGAGTCGTGGTCGCCACCGCGTTCAAGGCCATGGCCTTCCTGAACGGTGAACTCATCACCAAGATGGTAGAAAACGGCGAGGCGCCATTTACCACCATCGTCATCGACGAAGCTGGCTTGATCTCGCGAGCAGCGGTCGCAGCTTTATCGCTATTAGCCAGCCATCGGGTTGTGCTGGTTGGCGACTCGAAGCAACTAGCGCCAATCAGCCGTATCTCTCGAATCTTGCCAACACGGCAGGAGACATGGCTCGCAAGCAGCGGCCTCAGCCATTTGGACGATATCGAGTCGACGCCGCCGGCTGTCCATGTGCTGACGGAGCAACACCGCATGCACCCGGATGTTTGTCAGGTCGTGTCTGATTTTCAGTACGGCGGTCGTCTGAGGACGGCGGAGAATACGGCAACCCGCGATTCATCTCTTCCCGCGTTCATAGGCGAGCATTCGCGTGCGATCTGGTACGTGCTCGATGCAGAAGATATTGACTTGGCGGCGATCCGCGCTGAACGCGGTCCGGGGAATCGAAGTTGGATTCGTTCAATCACAGCTTCCGTTTTAGACAAGCTCTTCTCGGATGTTGATGTCAAAAAATCAAACGGTCTGTTCATCTCGCCTTACAAGGCACAGGCGCAGGCCGTTTCACAACTTCTCGCGTCCTGGGGTATGACCACGTGGGAAGCCTCGACAGTCCATAGCCAGCAGGGTTCCGAAGCCGACATTGTGGTTTTCGACACAGTGAATGCCGGGAGCTGCAACTGGCCGTTCGACGAATGGAAACGACTCGTCAATGTGGCGCTCAGTCGAGCGCGCGAAGCCATCATCGTGCTCGCCAGTCGTGACGAGATGGAAGAGCCTTATCTTCGCCCGCTGCTCCGGCGACTGACGCCGAGCCTCTTGGTGACTGCGGAGAACACGGTCCAATGGAAACCCCTGGCTCCCGATGTCGAGATAGTAAAAGAATCCACAGGCAGATACATTCCGCGAGGCAAGTCAGGGGGAAATACGGCGGGAAAGCTGGGCGATCAACTCGCGGATCGAAAGAAGATGCGTCCCGTGTTGTCACAAGAACAACAGCGCCTAAGCAGTCTTGAATTGGATGGCGAGCCGCGTCTTGTCCGCGGCGTTGCCGGTAGCGGCAAGTCACTCGTGTTGTGCAATTGGCTGGCGCAGATCGCACGGCGGACGCAAGACGTCAAGAACTTTCGGATTTGGGCCGTCTATGCCAACCGCTCGCTGCAGAAACTACTGCGGCAGTCCATTGAGGCGGCCTGGAAGCAATCGAGCAAAGGGCAGCTCTTCGGGGCGGAGGATTTTCCTTGGCAGAATGTTTCCTTGCTCCACGTGAAAGATGTATTGGCGGGTTTGCTGCCGAGCGCCGGCATGTCGATCGATGCATTCGAGTTCAACTACGACCGTGCCGCTGAGGAATTCTTGAATCGGCAGGACGCAGCTGACCTGCTTCCTCGATGCAACGCGCTGTTCATCGACGAAGCGCAAGACATGGGTCCATCAACCTTGAAGCTGCTTCTGTCGATCGTTGAGCAGTTCGATCCCGAAGACGATAACAGCCGGTCGGCTCACATTTTCTACGACAACGCTCAGAATATCTATGGCCGCCACACACCGCGATGGTCGGAGTTCGGTGTCGATATGCGTGGTCGATCGACTATCATGAAGGAGAGCTTTCGATCGACGAATCCGGTCACCGAGTTCGCCGTCAACATGCTGCACCGGCTGTCGCCTTCCAGCACGAGACAGGACCAGGCCGAGCTGATGTCGATGGGATTGATGGAACGTACGGAGCGGAACGGACAGGAGTGGCTGTCGGTAAAGTACAACCAGGTGTTTGGGCCAAAGCCAATTTTTCGGAAGTTCGCGAGCGTCGACCAAGAGTTGCAGTCAATCGGCTTTCACTTGAAGCATTTGATCACGAAAGAAGGCGTGTCGCCGGAAGACATCTGCCTCATCTATAACGGGCAAAAGGCGGTCGAGCTCTTAGAATCACGGCTGGGCCCGGCGATGGCCGACATTGGTGTCGAGATCTCCATCCAAACGAGTCGTTCGTTTCAGAGGCAAAGCAACACGTTGCTCGTGACTACGTCACATTCCTTCAAAGGCTACGAAGCTGAGGTTGTACTGATCCCCTGCGCCGACCAGTACGTGACAGGTGACAATCAGATCTTGGCGAATAACTTGTACGTCGCGATGACTCGGGCGAGATCCCTGCTGGCGGTTTACTCGCTGGACGAATCCAACGCAGTAGTTCGGCAACTTAACGCCGCCTTCCAGTTCTGCATCGACGCTCTGGACGCCACCCCTTCGATCGTCAGCACCGACGATGACATTGATGGAGAAGATGCGTGAACGCTCTCTCGGCGTGAGGTGTCACCCGCGGGATGCGTTTTGACCGGATCGTTAATTTCGGGGCACTTGCTAACCAGAGATTCAGAGAGTTTTGGGCCGATATCTCGGGGTCCGACGTTGACCTTCAAGGTCCAGGTCGGACCCCGCGTGGTCTCTGTCGAACTAGAGACTTTTTCGCCAGCGGCGAAAGTGACGCAAGTCCTTGCGAAAAAGGTGGTAAACGCAAAAACGCCGAGAGCGGAAACTCTCGGCGTTCTGTGTTAACTCCACAAACCGTCAGGTTCGTAGGATTTAAGTGAGCTCCCCGTGCTGGACCCTTATCGAAACGAATCTATTTTTGATGCGGCCGAAAATGGAGTGCCTCGGCGGGGTTCGCCGAGTTAACACGCCGCGCGATCCGGTGGTTTTGGCGCGGTGGCGATTTAGAGATTGGCGCGGCCGCACGCGGGCGCCGACTTACAGTTTGCGCGAGCGCTACAACCGGCGGCGATCGTCGAACATCCACCACTGGTCGCCAACTTCGAGCCACTGGTAGCCGCTGAACACCATCCCATCGTCCCAGGAACCATCGTTCCCCCGAGCGATTAGTTTTGGCCGACCGGGCATTCGCTTGAAGTTGAAGCCGTCACGACTCCAGGCCAATTCCGTGTGAATGTCCGTATTCATCTTGAACGGCCAAAGGAAGCCCCAATAGATGTTCGCGTAGTATCGAGTCGGCATACCGTAAAAGAAGTTAAACCCCGCGTCTTCGTCCAGTTCGTCCGGAATGAGGATATTCTGAGGTTCCGCGTCCCATTTCCTCCATAGGTCTTTGCTGCTCATCCGAGCCACACGCCGCGAAGCACCCGTGTTGATAATGTCGCCGCGAAATGTGCGGTAGATATGTTTGGCTCTGCAGAACATCACGTATTCTTTTCGCCGAGGATCGTAGACGACGGCATTTTGGGTATCGCTGTGCATAGAGGCGATGTTGGTTGCGCTATCGCGATCCCAGTGGATGCCGTCTTGCGATCCGATCAGATGGCTTCCACCCAAACCACCATAGAGCATGACGAAGCGATAACCATTGTGTGCTTCCTCGGGGACTTCGAGCATATAGACTTGGCTTCCCCGCTTTCCCTTCAAGCCCGTCCAAACGATATTGTTTTCTTTCGTCCCTTTCCAATCGTAGAGTCCCAGCTTCGGTAGCTCCCACGACAGACCGTCTTTTGACTCGGCGTATGCGATGGCGTAGCGACCTGACTTGCCTTGGACTGGCGAAGCCACCCACGTTTGATACCACATGCGAAAGTGGCCAGTCTCTTCGTCTTTGACAATGGATGTGTATCCACCTTCCCCGGCGATCACTGGGTTTCCTACATGCTTCAGCGGCGGATGAAACACTCGCTTCATCGACTCCTGTTTGTATTTGATCGCCCAGTGATTATCGATGATGAAATTGTCGATCACAAACTGAGGTGTACTTCCGATCTCAACGGGTTCGTGTGGGAGGGGACCAACGTCGCTATTCGCTCGCGCGGTCCAAAGAAGTACAAGCACGCCAACCAAAGTAGCATCACGATAGGCTCGCATCGCTATTCACCTCGTCTCTCGCTCAAACTCCCAGAAAGAAAAAGGGCCGTCAGGTGGGGCAGATACCTGGCGGCCCAGAAGGGATGCCATCGCAGTGGGGCAGATACTGCGATGACCGGGCACGCAGGTCGGGGCAGAGACCTACGTGCCATTCAACCCAGTCTATTCGGTGGGGACGAGCGGAACAAGTAGTTGGCTATCCAAGGTCTTGACTCCACCGGTAGATGCCCGACGGGAATATCGTCATGACTTACGTGGTGCGTCTTGGCTACCCTGCCACCCACGATGGGTTCCCGCAGTTCGGTGTTGAGGCGGTGGTCAGCCATGACAACGGGCAAACGTGGGACAAAGAACACCGCTATATTCTGGCTATTTGGGCGGGCAACATCACGGGTGCAACTGCCTGATTCTGTTTCGATTGTCGACGCGTCTCATGCCACGAGTTTTTGGGACGATGGAGTGATCTGCCGAGCAAAACCTCTTACTCAGCTTCGATACAGTAAAGATACTTGTCGGAACGCAATATGAGTTGGCCGTCGCTGACCGAGGGGCTGGCGCTAAAATCACTGTCGTCGGACAGCTTATTGTGCGTAATCTGCGTCAACTCTGGCGTGGCCTCCAGAATGTAGGTTCCAGCGAAGCGGCTAACAAAGTAGAGCTTGTCCCTAATCAGTAAACACGAAGCATAGAACTGACCTCCAATGCGTTTTCTGGCCACTTCTTTACCAGTTCGAGCGTCGACACAGTAGGCGATGCCGCGGTCGTTGATCCAGTAGAGATGGCCTGCATGTAGCACCGGGGACGGAACATAGGCACCACCGCCAGTCGACCACACGACGTGGGATTTCGTGACATCACCTTTTCCACCCGTGCGGATAGCCGCTCGGCCACCGCTCCGGCCACCGATCACGTAGACGATTCCGTCTTGAGTTACTACCGTCGGGCATGAATTCATGTCCACTTTCGTTTCGGCGTACCAGCGGAGTTTGCCGTCCTCAGGTCTTAAGCTCCATGTTTCAAAAGGCACCGAGATCACCAGTTCATCCTCGCCCTTTGGATTCTCGACAATCAACGGTGTGCAGTAGCACCGCGACAAGCTCGACGCTTCTTGCTTCCAAAGCTCCTTGCCGGTTAGCTTGTCCAGCGCGCGGATTGATTCGCTCTCGGCGCCAGCAGTGACAATCAGGCGGTCTTTGTACAGAATCGGGCTGGCTGCAGAGCCGAACATCGAAGCACTCTCTTGCCCAACATCTTTCTGCCAAAGCTGTTCCCCCTTCATGTCGAAGGCCAACACACCGGTGTTGCCGAACAGCACGTAAATACGCTTGCCGTCGCTGACAGGAGTGTGCGAGGCATAACCGTGCCCTGTTCCAAACGATGGTCCGCGGACCTCAGGCGCGCGTGAAGGTACGACCTTGGCCCACGCGACCACGCCGTCATGACGATGGACGCAGATGAGATGGCGTTTCAGGTTCTTGAGATCACCATCCGCATTCGAGTAGCAAGTAACAAAAACGTATTCCCCGACCACAATAGGACTGGAGAACCCCTTGCCTGGCATCTCCAATTTCCAGTTAACGTTCTTCGTGTCGCTCCACTCCGTGGGAACCTTCGCATCGCTGCTGGTCCCGTTCCCATTGGCCCCTCGAAAACGAAGCCAATCGGCGGCTTCGAGATGCATTGCCGTGACGGAGGTGGAGAAAAGAACTGTGAGAAGGGCGCCGTGACGGCGCCAGCCGAGAGATGAGTCGACCAGCCAGCCGAGAGATGAGTCGACCATCCTATTGGGCTCCCTTCGAAGATGCGAAATGCCGTTCTGCTATACAAGCTGAATCGCAGAACATCTAATGTAGGATTCTCTAGCGTCGAATCGAATATTGCAACCGTTCGTGACAAGTTCCGAGCAATCAGTTTTTTTCAACTACGCCCAACCTTTCGCCTGTCCCAATTCTTGGTCGATTTGTGAACTGGCGATCGTGGTCACAGCCCCGCGAGTCGTTCGTCGATCGTCAGTTCCGACTGGGCTGGTCTTGTGGCCCAAGGATCACTCAGCCCGCGCAGATCGTCGCGGAGTTCATTGAGCGGCGCCAAGTCCTGGAACAGATTGCAGTCCGCGATCAGTCGTCCCAGGGCGCTGCCGCGAGTCTGCTCGGCGTACTCGGCCACTCGTTCGGCGATACCGCACGAGATCAGATTGTCGCGCATTGGGGCACCGAGAGCCAGGTGATTCTTGGCGATCGGTTCGAGGGCCAGTAGCCCCCCGGCGACGATCAGGCTGAGGATCGCTCCCTGGCTGGCACCGATTCCGCATCCGGCCAAGCGATTAATTGTGTCCAGCGACGGCCGCTCGAGGTAGCATCGCACCACCAACCAGTTTATCAGCTTGGCAACGCCGAACACGATCCAGAGGCCAACTACCGACGCGCTCAAGACACGGTTGGCCGCACCGCTCGTCTCAAACAGGAACGCAAACTGTGGTTCGCAGAACAGTCCCAGGGGTGGGGCCAACAGTGCGGCAGCGGCCAACCCGCAAAACAAACTCGCAAGGCGGCTTGCCTTCTTGCGATAGCCGCGTAGAGCGAACAAGACGATGGCAATCAGGGCGAACGCCGTGACATGGTCCCCCTGAGCAACGAAGTAGCCGACGACCCCGCAGCAGACACCCAATGTAGACAACCATGGCCAGAACGCTGGTTCGCGATTCCCGTTCATCGTCTGCCTCTTACAGTTGTCCGAAAGATCTGTCGGCTCCTGAACTGGGGCCTTTCCAAGACCGGCGCCTTTCAAAAGAAAGTATAGCCCGGCAATTGAGGTTGGCTGTGATTACAAACTCGAGCGTAGCCTAGTGTTGTGTCAATTATTGATTTTAGGGTTGAAGAAGAATGGTCGATTGACGAGATAGTCGTTGATCGCTGCGATCAACACGTTTGGTTCGCGGAGGGAACCACGATAATCAGGCTCGACAACCCTAATTCATAGTCTTTCCGGCACTAGTCGTTCCGGCTTCAAGGAAGTCTACACGTCCGTTTTCAGCCGTGCCCCGTGCGGTCGCAGGGAATCGGGGTGTATCAGTTACGCGGTCTGCCGGGCGCTGGACGGCTGGCAGTCCGAGAAAATGGCTGGAAATTAGGTCGACAGGCACACGGTTACATGGATTGACCTACCGCCCTTTGAGAGTATCTTCGTGGGAAGATTCCCATCCATCACCTAGGAGGCTTTCCCATGTCGCGTAGCACCCGCCGTGGCTTCATTCAACAATCGGCTGCCCTTGGCATTGGCCTGGGCTTAGCCACCGGAGCAAGTGGTAAAACATTTGCCGCAAATGACAAGATCAGCGTCGCCTGCATCGGGGTCCGCGGGCGCGGCAACTCGGTGATGCACAGCTTCGCCGCCGAGCCGGATTGCGAAATCACCCATATCTGCGACGTCAGAGAGCCGATCCGCCGTCAGCGGGGCGCGGAGATGAAGCAGAAAACGGGGCGCGCGCCCACACTGGTCAACGACTACCGTGACCTTCTCAACGACAAGTCGATTGACGTTTTCATGGTCGCTACGCCGGATCACTGGCACGCCCTCCTCACCATCGAGGGTTGCTTAGCCGGCAAAGACGTTTACGTCGAGAAGCCGGCCAGCCACAACATCCTTGAAGGGAAGACGGCGGTGGCCGCCGCTCGCAAACGTGACCGTATGGTGCAAATGGGCACGCAGATTCGCAGCGCTCCTTTCCTCCAGGAGGCCATCGAATACGTAGAGAGTGGCGCCCTTGGCAAAGTGATCTATGGAAAGGCCTGGGAGACCAGTCGCAACGGCGCCGTGCATCTGCCACAGGACGGCGAGCCACCGACTGGACTCGACTACGAGATCTGGCAGGGGCCGGCGCCCGAACGGCCATATAACAGCTCAATTGTCGGCAGTGCCTGGCGCTGGCTCTTCGACTACGGCACGGGCGATTTGGGCAATGACGGCGTACACCGTATCGACTACTGCCGTCATGTCATGGGTCTGGACGATATGCCCGAGGCGATCTCCTGTTCCGGTGGCAAGTTCTTCTTCGACGATGACCAACAGTGGCCTGATACAATGTTGATCAACTATGAGTATCCGGGCAAAGTGCTACAGTACGAAATGCGTCTATGGTCACGGGCAAAACTGCACGGCGCCGGCGAAGGGGCAACCATTTATGGCGAGAACGGCTGGGTGCTGCTGACCAATACGTCGTGGAAGGCCTACGATGCCGCCGGCAAACTGGTCAAGCAGGGAAGCAGCGATGTGGGGCAGCAAGCGCACATCCGAAATTTCCTCGACGCGGTACGCAGCCGCAAACGCGACTCGCTTAACCAAGAGATCTATTCTGGGCACGTTAGCACCCTGATGTGCCATGCAGGCAACATTTCCTGGAGGACGGGCAAGAAGTTGCGATTGGATTCCGGGACGGAGACGTTCGATGACAAGGAGGCTAACCAATACGTTGGCCGCGAACATCGCAAGGGTTTTGAGCTGCCAAAGATCGGCTGATCGAGAGCAGTTTCAGAATTCGTCCGTCTAAAACCCACGGCCATACGACCCTGAAAGGCTCCGCCGACGTGGGCCGGTCGGGAGACCAGCCCACAACGCGCGGCTGACCAAGAGCAGTATCGGGATTCGTGCCTACCGCTTCGGCATTTTTGCCTGCGTACGGCCAGAAACACAGTGGCAAGTGAGACAATACGAAAGGACCCATTAGATCGGCGATCAGACTCATTCAACACTGCCTGCGGATTTCTTTGGCTGCTTGTGCCAGATGCGGTTGAGCATGCGTCCAGCACTTTCTACGATCCGGTAGCCGGCGTTCGATTCTAATCGTGTCCAGTAGATCGGCTGACCCGAATAGCCGCCGCCCAGGATGCCGTAAATCGTCGGGCAATAGCCGCCGTAACCGTCAGCAAGACCCACGACGGCTGTGATCGGCGCGGGACTGCGACGCTTGATGTCTAGACCAAACTGACAGTACAGTTCGCAGGGTTGTGTCACCAGCGCGACGTCTCCGATACGCACTGTATGAACGGGCAACGTATCGATTGGGTTCGCGCCGTACACCTCCTGCAGATGAACCGCTCCGAACGCCATGATCATCTGCATCCCACGTATGTTCTCTCCCGCGTCGATTCGAGTGAGCACCTTGCGGGCTTCAGCCAGTCGGTCAGGGGCGGGCAGTCGGACTTCGACCTTCAGGTCGTCGTGCGTGTGGGCGAGAGGGGGATGATCGTGGTAAGAAACGTTCTTATGCAACCGCAGTGTCTCACCTGCAACCATGCTGGCAATTCGCTGGAGCTTTTCATCGCGAGATTCTTGGCGGCGGTGAAGCATGTCATCGATGGCGATATCGCCCTGGGCTCCGTTCATGTACAGCACGGGGATGTCGCCCAGTTCCTTGCGAAGAATCTTGCGAGCCTCGCCGGGAAAGTCGGCCGAGTAGATGCCGGCTGCGTAAAAGATAGTCGGGTGCGTTGTGTTGTGGTGCAACACTGCGATCAGCTTGCCGCTGGTATCAGCGGCGAAGATGGCCAAATGCTGCGGATCGTCAGGACCTTCCAGTCCGGCGAAGTCCTCACGCGACGCATCTCCGTGCATCGTATGCGTTCCATCGGCCCAGCATAGACGGCGATTGAAGCCGATCTGCGCCTTTCCCTTCGCCCAGCCAATCTTGCCGGGCCTGGCTGACCGAACGGCCTCTTGAGCAAGCTCTACGAGCCAGCTTTGCAGTCGTTCCAGGTAAGTCTGATCGATCGGCATGAGATAGTTGGTCTTCAACAACGAAGGGCCACCGTGCGTGTGCGTGCAGGTAATGAGTATGTGACGCGGCGGAATCTCTGTCGCCTCTCCCATTGCTTCGCGTATGACAGCCGTGTGCGCTGAGTTCAAACCGACCAGATCGCAACTGACCAACAACAGTTCCGTCTCGCCGTCGGACAGGTAAAGTCCATTGGCTTCCAGATCGTCGCGTTGTTTCGTTGCAGTCCGAGGCACTCCAGCTCCCTGCACCCAACCCCCGATGCGGTTGTTTATCACCTTGCTCGCAGCGCCGACTTGCAAAGGTGGCGAGTCTTCGGCCAGTGCCTGCGTTACCAGTGCAAGGACGATAAGGCTAAGTGAGGAGATTCTTCTCACAGTCATGTTCGACCTCGTTTGGATTCCAAATACATGCCGGCTACAATTGTACATCGTACCAGAACCGCGTCAGCGCAACCAAAGTCGCAGGCACACTCCCTGTGCCGTCCGTCGCTACGCCACACGGAGTGTCCCTGCTATCTATCAAAGCGTGACTGCGACTATCAAACCAGACAAAGTAACCAAGAGAGATTCGAAGTGAGCGTACAAAGAGGATATACATCAATGCGATATCTCATCTTCATGCTTCTGTTTTGTTCCAACGCCTACGCGGCAGATCGCCCCAACATCGTTCTCATCATGGTCGATGACATGGGCTGGTCGGACCTCGGTTGTTACGGTGGTGAAATCGACACCCCTCACATCGATTCCCTCGCCGCGGATGGGCTGCGTTTCACGCGTTTCTACAACAACGCCGTTTGTGGTGCCACGCGGGCCTCGCTGCTGACGGGACTCTACTGCCAGCAGGCGGGACATCGCGGCGACCGATGGAACGAGCCAAAGGACTTTAACAAGTGTGTGTTGATTTCCGAGGTCCTGCACGCCGGCGGCTACCACACCGCGATGGTCGGCAAATGGCAGGGACGTGACCTCGCGGTCAAGCGTGGGTTCGACCGCTTCTTCGGACCGAACTGCCAGGGCAAAATCAGTTATTGGAATGCCGTCGTGAACAACGATTTCAGTCTCGACGACCAACCGTGGGATTTCCCGGAAAGCGGATTCTTCATGACCGATGCATTCAACGGCTATGCCGTCGAGTTTCTCGAACAGGCTGCCACGGGTAAGAAACCGTTCTTTCTCTACGTTGGTTACATTGCGCCGCACTGGCCGTTGCATGCCCGCGAGGAAACCATTGCGCCCTATCGCCAGCGCTATCGCAGCAAAGGCTGGGGCGGTTGGCGGGAAACGCGGATCAAACGCCAGCAGCAAGCCGAACTGCTCCCAAAAAACGCAAAGCTGGCTTCCGTGCCAGATTCGATTCCGGATTGGTCCGATGATCCGCACAAGGACTGGCAGGCAGAGCGAATGGCGGTCTATGCGGCTCAGATTTCTAATGTTGATCGCGGCGTAGGACGCATGTTGGAGGTTTTGCGAGAGTCCGGAGCAGATGAGAACACGTTGATCCTGTTTCTCTCGGACAACGGCGCCGCACCGAACGGCGGCCTGACACCGGCGCAGAATGGATTTGGTTTCGGGCCAGGATCGAGCAACAGCGGCTGGAGAAAGGACGCCATCGCGATCAAACCCGGCAGCGGACCCAATTTGATGCCAGGTCCGCACGACACGTTTGCCGGTTACGGAATCGCTTGGGCGACAACGAGCAACACGCCGTTGCGAAGCCACAAGCAATCGGCCTACGAAGGCGGCATTCGCACACCGTTGATCGCACGCTGGCCCCATGCTGTCAAAAACGGCGGTGAGTTGACACGTCAACCGGGTCATATCATCGACATCATGGCAACGTGCCTCGACGTAGCCGGCATGGATTACCCCGCTGAGTTTCAAGGCCGGCATCCGTTGCCGATCGAAGGTAAGAGTCTCGTGCCAATCTTCCACGGTAAACAGCGGCCTGGACATGAGCTGCTGGCGTGGAACTGCGGGCGCGGCCGAGCCATCCAGATGGAAAACTGGAAACTGGTCCGGCCACGCGACGATCGCCCCTGGGAGCTATACGACCTGGGAAACGACATCGGTGAAACGAACAACCAGGCGTCGAAGTTCCCAGACCGCGTTCACAAGATGGCCGCGGAATACGAAACGTGGCGTCAACGCGTTGGCGCCCAATGATTTTGTAACACCCCCCCGACAAGCAGCACGATGAAAACTAGATCATCCATCACCCGCCGGCGCTTTCTTGGAATCACGGCAGCGGGCACAGGCGGGCTTTTGACACCCGCCACTCGCCACTTGGCTGCCGCGCCTTCGACCCCTGCATCCACAGAGGGTGCCGTCGACCATTTCTGGTATCGCCTCGCGCCGGAAGGCCCCTACATTGATTCGCAACGTGATAACCAGGCGTTCGGGTTCGGGGATGGAAGGGTCTTATTATCCGAGGATAACGGCCGAACTTGGCCTCACCAGTCGGAATTTCCCAATGCGGACAACATCACCTTCAGTTGCATCCTGAAGAACGGGAACATCTTCTTCGCCACGCGAACGAAACTTTACTTGAGCGCCGACAAGCTCAAGTCGTACCAGCAGATCACGGTCAAGGATCGCGATGGGAGCGATTACCAGCCGCACACACCGCGGAACCCAGATCAACCCGGCTGGTATTTCCATCCGCTCGACGGGGTCCACACCTGGGACGTCGACGGAACGGAAATGCTGGTGTGGGGGAACTACTGCAACGTCATCGGCGGCCCGGTTCCGGTGAATATCTACTACTCCACCGACTACGGGCAGACCGTGAAGATTGCGTACTCGTTCGGACAGAATCCCCGCTACCAGGATCAGGACGCCAAATCTGGAATGCTGTTGGGCAATCCCCAGAACCCCGTGATTTGTCGCCACATCCACTCGGTGGCCTACAATCCGGCCGAACGGGCTTTTTACGCCTGCACCGGTGACAGAGACTTGGAAGATCGGCAAGAATGCCACTGGTTGCGTGGCAACTATGACGCGAAAGAAGATACGTGGAGTTGGCAGGTTCTCGCTTCGGCGGATCGAAACTCACGCTTCAAATCAGGCGGCATCAACTTTGTCGACGGCCAACTCTACTGGGCCGCCGATGCGAACGGCCCCATACAGCCCGGCCAGAAGCACGACCGCGGTATCTTTCGCTGCGACCCAGCGGATCTCGCCAATCCTGCGAAGCACACGATGCTCTTCAATCCTGAATACGAATCCGCAAACATGATCATCGAAGACGGCGTGATTCTATCTGCACATTACGCGCCGGCATCGCCTTATCACACAGGATTCATCATCTCGCCGGACATGGGCAAGACCTGGGCACAGTACGACCTCAAACAGTTCGGCAAACGATCTCCGGTTCGGTTTCACAAGAAGAACAGTGACGGATGGTTTCGTGTGGATCTGCGAAAAGGATGGATCGAACGCGGCGAGGTCTTGTTCATCAAGCCGAAGCCGTGACTCGGAGATCAGTCCCGTTTGGTCCAACTCGAGTTGGACCCACCATCGCTGCCACCTTCGCGGACCTTTGTCTGGCGCTGTTTGACTTGGAAATCGCATTCTGTCCACCGTAACGCTCGCCACCGCGCACCTTGAAAGTTACAATCGGCCGAGCTTCACAACTTCCACTCGGCACACGCATGGCAGAGAAACGCGACAAGACAGAACTTAAGAGCACCGGTCGGACCACGAACATCCGCTGGATGATTCTTGGGTTGGCCTGCTCTACCAGTTTTCTAACGTACATCCATCGCTATGCTTGGGGTGCGACGAAGCCGTATCTCAAAGAAGAATACAATCTCACAAATGCCGATCTTGGCTGGCTTGATGGCGCGTTCAGCTTGACGTACGCGCTTGGCCAGTTCCCTGGCGGTTTGGCTGGCGATCTCTTTGGGCCACGGTTGATCGTGCCGCTGGCGGCCGTTCTCTGGACCGCCATGATGACGGGCCCGGCATGGACCGGCGGCTTCTGGCGGTTGCTCGGGCTCCGCCTCGCGTTTGGTGCAACACAAGCGCCCGCCTATCCGAACTTGGGCAAGATCACCAAGAGCTGGTTTCCCTTGTCGATTCGCACTTCGATCCAAGGAATTGTCGCCTCATTGTCCGGCCGCGCGGGCGGCGCGGTAGCGCCTTTCATCATTGGTGTGGTGCTGATGGGAGCGTTCCACCTTAGTTGGCAGAGCGCGTTGTACGTCTTGGCTGGAGCGGGAATTGTCTTCGCCGTCGCGTTTTGGACGTTGTTTCGCAATTACCCCTCCGAGCATCCGATGGTCAGCCAAGAGGAAGCTCAATTGATTGCCGCAGATGAGCCAATAGAAGCTCCTGGGACAACTGCGAGATTCAATTGGTCATGGGCGAACAGATCAAATCTCGCATTGTTTATGGGGGCGTCGTTTTGCAGTTCATTCGCTGACAACTTGTTCGTTTTCTACATGCCACAGTTCCTTGTTGATGAAAAAGGCTTCAATCCGATTCAAATGGGAACCTTTGCCGGCCTGCCAATTCTGGGTGGAGCGTTAGGTGGGATGTGCGGCGGGATCTTGAACGATGTCTTGATTCGAGCCACCGGCAATCGTCGCCTGTCGCGGAGCCTTGTCGCTTCCGGCGGAAAGACCATCGCAGCCGTGCTGATCGCCGCCAGCTTATTTGCTGGGGATGGACGGGCAGTGATGTTCGTCCTGTTCTTTTGCAAGTTCTTCAGCGATTGGAGTCAACCAACCTGGTGGGGCACAGTCACGGATATCGGTGGCCCAGCTTCAGGGCGTGTGTTTGGGATGGTGAATATGGTCGGGTCGATCGGTGCCACCGTCGCCGGACCCGTGATGGGATATGTGCTGGGCGAGGACCGCTGGGCCGTGCTCTTCCTCTTTGTGGGTGCGGTCTATCTCCTTACTGCATTGTTCTGGGCATTCGTAAACTGCACACGGCGCCTCGTTGTTGCGACAACGGAACTGTAGTACGGGGGTTCAGATCAACCTACGTTTTTCAGAATCCCGATCACAGAACTTTGCCCTGCCTGACTGTGGGCCCTGCAACAGCCTGTCGTTCCAAACGAGCAACCAGCTCAAGGTTTGGAGTCCGCATAGAGCGTAGAATAGATTTGCGGTGATCGGGGACGTGAAGTGCGAGTATTCGAGGGTGTCATGGAGATTACGATGAACGCAGCATGGTTTCGCGACATTGCCGTATCTGTCGCATTACTATTCACCTGGACGGCCAGCTCGTTTGCGGAAGTTGGATCAGAATTCCATCCCAAGGACCTCGGCCACCTGGAGTTTTTCATTGAATCCGTCCAAGGCATGATTGTCGCCGCGAATGCCTCGGCAGAAGCCTACGAAAGTACGGGTGAACTGACACCGACTGAGCTGGTGTGGTCCGACCAACAGCGATTCCCGCACGGGACGGTTCGCTGGTGGTGGGATCAATCGCCACAGGGAAAACCGACAAAGCGGAAAAACAAGCCGTTCCAAACTGGACGTTCATTCGGACAGGACGACCATGATCGCCCCGGTTTCATCCCTGACGGTTGCAACGGCAAACCCTGCGCGAGGGGAGGGCTTGTCCCAGACGGTGAACAGGGCAGGCACAAATACCATTACAAGCAGCCGTGCTATTTCGAACTTCAGCCTGAAGATCGGTTTTCCTTTGAAGGTCCGTTCAGCGTGTTCCTGCTGGTGCGCCCCGTTCCACAGGAACGAGACTTTGTTTACTTCGGTGCCTTTCACTGGTCGACGCTCAAGCATCAGGTTGCGGACAACTCGCTGCACTTCAAGAACGGCAGGTTCGCTGCATTGACGGGCCCTGACGCCATTCAGATCGGAAAGTGGCAACTGATCGAGGTGCATCGCGACGAGGGCAATAAGCTCCGGTGCGTTGTCAACGGCAGAGATAGAACTCATGGAGTGCCTGTAATCGATGGGCCGTTTCGCCTCGTCCACATCATGAACAACAACAAGAATATCTGGAAAAGTGCCGACTCCTTCACCGGTGACCTGTCCGCCTTTGCGGTCTACAGCGATGTGCTCGTCGAGGAGGAGCAGCAAGACGTTCGTCATTATTTCGAGAAAGCCTACGGTTTTAAGGGCGTCTTGACAGCGGAAAGAGATGACCGCCCTTCGACACGACAATCACGCTGATTTTCCACTGCCAAAACGTCCGCAAGAACTATGACTACGGCTTGGTTTCGAAGACCAGAATGAGCACACGAGGCACCCATCGGCAACGATCAATTCAATAGGAGCGGTGACAATGTATCGAACGCGCAGCACACCTCCACGACCTACAATCATGATTCCCGCGGTTGTCATCAGTTGGTTCGTCGCGGCACTCAATATGGTACCTGCACATGGAGGAGATTTTGCCGTGCCGCCAACGATTTCCGCGCAAGCCCGGAAAGCACTCGCGCAGTTCAGTCGCACCGCGGCCATCGCGCCGCTGCCGGCGCCAGACGATTTTGAAGCTTGGAAGGAGGTCCAGGCACGAATCGAGAAGCAACGCACAGAAGCCAACTCAGCAGTGGTCAAGCAATACCAGCCTCGCATTCAAGAGCGCAAGCTGGGAGGCGTTCCGGTTCTCGACATCAAACCCAAGGGATGGAAGAGCAGCAGCAACGTGCTCGTCTATACCCATGGTGGGGCCTACGCGTTGTACAGCGCCAAATCAAGGTTGATGAGTGCGGTTCCAATGGCCAATGACACGGGACTGCGTGTTGTGTCGGTGGACTACACCTTGGCTCCGCAGGCCAAATGGAACGAAGTCACCGGCCAGGTTGTTGCTGTTATCCGGGCATTGCTCGAAGAGGGGCGTACATTGAACAACATAGCCATTTACGGTGAGTCCGCCGGGGGTGGGCTGGCCGCCGGAGCGGTCCTGAAGATGCGAGACAAAGGGCTGGGTATGCCCGCCGCAGTTGTCTTATGGTCACCCTGGTCGGACATTACCGAAACGGGAGATTCCTACACGACACTCAAAGAGGCCGATCCGCTGTTGTACTATCCGAACAACCTCCAGAACTGTGCCGATGCCTATGCGGCACCCGCCGACCAGAGACACCCCTATGTGTCTCCTGTCTACGGCGACTACTCCACTGGTTTCCCCCCCACGTTGATCCAAGCTGGAACAAAGGAGATCTTTCTGAGCAACGCAGTCCGGCACTACCAGGCACTCGATAACGCCGGCATCCCGGTAAAGCTCGATATCTACGAAGGCATGTGGCACATCTTCCAAGTGTTCAACCACGATCTTCCTGAATCGAAGATTGCCCGAAAAAAGGTGAGGGCCTTCTTACGCCAGCATGTTGGAAAGTAGAGTGCGACCACCAGCCACCAAGACGCGAGACCAGTCGTTGAGCTGTCGCGAATATGAGTGGTCTCTCAAACTATGACAAAGCAGCCACTTGGACGGAGGAAGATCATGTCCGGACTTGGGATCAAATTAGGGATCGTATGCAGCATCTGTGTGGGGGCCGTAAGTTCGACGGGAGCACAGATCGTGTCAGATTGGTCTGAAGGTGAATCCACTTGGACTACGCAGAGCTACTGGGAGGACGAGAGCATCCGGCAGAAATACACCTTCACACCGAAACTGGATGACCGAGTAATGGGCAAATCCAGCGTGCAAGTCCACATGCAAGTGGGGGCGAAACGTCCCAGAGACTTCGTTGAATTGCGTTTGGCGTTACCGAGGCCGCTGGACTTGTCCCGGGCCGAGGCGGTCGAGCTGTGGCTGAAAGTCGTCGATGGATCAGGTTTGAAGGCGCGCAATGCGTACTTCTGCAGTCCGGGGTTCAAGAAACTCGCCATGGCCGATTGGCTCGATGAAATCGACATGTCCGCGCCGGGGCAGTGGCAACGGACCGTGGTTGATCTCACCAACGTGCGCGTCCTCGACAAAGCCACGCCGAATCAGGCCGGCATCTACGACCGACACGACGTGACAACCATCTGTCTGAACTTCCAACTGCCACCCGGCGCGGCTGACATCACGTTGCTGATTGATGGGATGCAGACCACGACGCTGCCTCCGCTTCCCGAGCGTCTACGGGCGGCAGCGGTCAAAGCGGATCGGGGATTCTGGAGATGGCGGGCCAAGTATCCTGAGAGGGATCTGTCCCCTCGACCGAATGACGGGCGAAACCTGTCACTGAGTATTCGCAAACTCACTCATGGCATCGTTCCCGAACGACCGTTTCTTATCTGGGGCATCGGGCCAAGCTATCTCAATTTTCTAGGAGATGGGACCGCTTTGGCATGTCACCTGCGGCAACGCTTTCCAGATGCCCCTCCTATCGTTTACAGGAAGCACGTTGGCTCATCGGTGCCCTGGCGCTACGTACTGGGCTGGGCAAAGCAGGTGGTTGTCCCCGAACAACCGGACTTGGTTCTCCTGTATGGCATCGGACTCGAGAGTGATCTGGAGAAGATCTTTCAGACACTGCGCAGGCACACGACCGCCGACATCATCGTGGCGAGTGTCCATTGGAAGGGTGACGACGTCAAGAATTGGGGGAAGGATGAAGATGCCACGAATTTTGGGGACATTCCCGAGATGCGCCGCATTTGTGAAAAGCATGGCGTGGAGTTCGTGGAGAACCGCAAGGAATGGGCGCAGTACCTGCGTGATCAAAACATGAAAGTTGAAGTGGATCCCGATGATGGTCTGCTTCTGGACGCAGTGCATCAATCCAAGTATGGAGCACTTGTGATAAACGAAAATATCGTTCGCCATTTCGCCGCCAGAGACACATATGCCTATCACCCCGGCAGCCGGGAACGCCGCCTGAGCGTGACGCGCGGCGAGTCGGTCTCCGGTAAGGAAAGTGTGACGATTTCAAGTCCGAGTTGGACCGTGCGGGAGGGTGTGGCCAGCACCGCCGCTTCGAGTAACCGGATCAAGGTCCGTTTCACAGGCAATCGGATCGATCTCATAGGTGTCAAGTCGCCCGGCGGCGGCAAAGCCCAAATCATGCTGGATGGCCTGCCGGCGGAAGAGGTGTCTTGTTTTCTTGCCGGTCCGATTGTGTGTGGTAGCAATAATGCCCGTCCAAAGAGCGGCTCCGTCAGGGACATCGGCCCTCACGGCATCGCGCTTCGCGAGGATCTTGTTCCACAGACCTGGACAATCTTGGTGGCGGACGACGAAGGAAACTACGAGCTAACGGGCAGCGTCACGGGGGCCGATGGCAAGGGGCATATGTTGAAGCCGTTTGTCAGCAACAGTGGTCAGATCGGCATTCCGCCGGAACTCTGGCGTCATGGGGCAGGGTGCGTCCCATTTCTGCACCCATGGGATGGCACGATTGTCAACAGAACAGGCGATGCCTATACATTCAACGTCCATCGAACCTGCAAATCGGTGGTCGATTTCCATGGCAAAGGCGGTGAATTTCGCATCAATCTCTTCCAAGCCCTGCCGAATCAAGCGCACGTTCTTGAGCTGATCACCGTCGGAGATGGCAAAGTGGCTGTCAAGCTCTTCGACATCTTTGAGCCGCCACTGCGTTGATCGTCCATGATACGGAGCCTAGTTCTACGTCCTACTGGTCAGTTTCCATCTGTCCTTCGCCTTATCGATTCCTTGGCGTCCCGTTTATTGTCGCTGAGGACTCAGCAACATGTGTCACCTGACGGGTACGACCTTCTCATCGACTCGTCTATCGGCAACGAGTTGGAGCAAGCCAACGACCGTATCAACGATCTTTGGCTCCGCGTCGACTTCCAGTAAACTTGTCCGTGCTCGCCAAGTCGTATAACCGCCGAGTTTGTGTTGTTCAGGTGGCGGTAAGTAACCTGCGTACCCGTTTGCCAGGTCGATGGTAAATGTTGTCCCCAGCGGGCTCCGCTTCTTGATTGTCAATCCGGTACTGCCGAAAGCTTCGTTAGGCAGCGCCGTGATCCCGAGCTCTCCGATTCGAATAGCTTGTAGTTTGATCTCGCGAGTGGGAGGCAATTGGCTCAACAGCACAGTCTCCCGCGCATAAGACTCGACGATATTCGTGGGTCGACCATTTTCAAGTTTCGCCAACACCTGTTCGGCAGCTTTGACTTCTTCGTCATCGGGCATGCGGACATTAAGCTCCAACGCCTTCTCTTGCATCACCAGTGGTACCCAGTCGAAGTACTCGATTTTCTGGTACGCGTCGAACGCCGTCTGTGCTATTTCCCCTGCGACAGAGAATC
>JASLPZ010000095.1:305-21564 GCA_030744725.1 Pirellulaceae bacterium | reverse complement strand
CGCTTCTTGTCCCCTTGCCGCTGCTCTGTGACTTCTTTACTGCGCCGGTCGAAAGCATCCATGAGTTCACCTTTCCTTTTTATCGGGCGACTCAACCGGCCACCGTGGCGAAAGGTGAACCACGTCGACCGGTGAGTCTTGGGCAGGAGCTACCTGCCAACCCGTTGCGTTGATTTTACGATTATTTCGCGAACTGCCAAACGCCCCCGGCCATGCTGGCACCAATCCGTTGCCGGGCGTCGTAGATTGTGGTTCGCGACAGCCCTCGTTTTTTTCCTGCTGCCAGGACTTCGGCGAAGTGCCGGGGCTGGACGAGGTACTCCGTTAGGAATTCCATCGCATCGAGCACCTTCGACGCTCTGGCTCTTTGCTGTATATTGGGCGTTTCAGCGGCTGAAAACACGAGTTCGGTGATAGTGCGTAGCTGAACAGTCCGACTGGCCGGAATGGACGCAATTGCCTCGGATTGGCGAGACGATGGCTCGGCGGATCGTCGAATCAAGAAACAAGGGTGGTTCATTTCAAACGCATGACGACTTAACACGCGTGTCTGGTATTGGCCCGAAGACTCTTGCAAACATGCGCCAGTATTTGCTCCCCATAGAACCCAATGACACCGCAGGGCGACCCTAGTGGGATCACTCCGAGGTCGTCGTTTCAGGCCAACCGGATAGATCATGGAATTTGACCTCCAGGCTCCTTACGAGCCGGCTGGCGATCAGCCAAAAGCCATCGAGTCGCTGTTTGCGGGCCTTCGCGAAAAGAAACGCGACCAGGTCTTGATGGGCGTGACCGGTTCAGGCAAGACTTTCACCATGGCCAATGTCATTCAGGCCGTGCAACGCCCGACGTTGGTGATCTCGCACAACAAGACGTTGGCGGCTCAGTTGTATTCCGAGTTCAGGGGGTTCTTCCCACAGAACGCCGTGCACTACTTTGTCAGTTACTACGACTATTACCAGCCAGAAGCGTATATCCCGCAACGCGATATCTACATCGAAAAAGATGCGTCGATCAACTCAGAGATCGATCGGCTTCGGCTGGCGTCGACCAGTTCGTTGGTCAGTCGTCGCGACGTCATTATCGTCGCCAGCGTGTCGAGTATTTACGGATTAGGATCGCCGGAAGACTATAAAGAAATGATGGTCTCGTTGCGCAAGGGTCAGTCAATTGATCGCGACGAAATGCTGATGAAACTGGTTGATATCCAATATCAGCGCAACGATGTCAGCTTCGAGCGTAGTCGTTTTCGTGTACGCGGCGATTGTGTCGAGCTGTGGCCATCCTACGAAGAATTTGCCTATCGAATCGAATTCTGGGGAGACGAAGTCGACAAACTGTCGTTTATCAATCCAACCAGTGGTGAGTGCATTGGAACGCAAGACGAGTTATTTATCTATCCTGCCAAGCATTTTGTTTTGCCCGAAGAGCGAATCGCCAATGCAATCGATCAAATCAAACAGGAACTGGAAGACCAACTCGAGAAGTTTCGAGGTCAAGGCAAACTGTTGGAGGCCCAACGGCTGGCGGCACGGACGCGGTTCGACATCGAAATGATGTCGGAAGTGGGCCACTGCCCTGGAATCGAAAACTACAGCCACCCGCTGTCCGGACGACCACCCGGCGAACCACCGCATACGCTATACAGCTTTTTCCCTGACGACTTTCTGCTGTTTATTGACGAATCGCACGTTACGGTGCCGCAGATTCGAGCCATGTATGCCGGCGATCGTAGCCGCAAACAGACGCTTGTCGAGCATGGTTTCCGGCTGCCAAGTGCGTTGGACAACCGCCCTCTGCGGTTCGAGGAATGGGAGGAACGGGTTAAGCAGGTGGTTCACGTATCGGCAACGCCCAGCGACTACGAACTCGAAAAATCCAGTGGCGAAATTGTGGAACAGATTATTCGACCGACTGGCCTACTGGATCCGGTCGTCGAATTGTCGCCTGCCTCGAACCAGGTTCCTCATCTGTTGGAACAGATCAAGGAACGCTCGGCTGTCGGAGAGCGTGTGCTGGTCACGGCGCTAACCAAACGGCTGGCCGAGGATCTTTCGGCCTACCTGAACGGGAAAGGAGTCACTGCCAAGTGGTTGCATAGCGAGCTGAACGCATTCGAACGCGTCGACTTGTTACGAGAATTGCGCGAAGGGAAGTTCGAGGCGCTGATCGGAGTCAATTTGCTCCGCGAAGGCCTGGACCTGCCAGAAGTGTCGCTGGTGGCAATTCTGGATGCCGACAAGGAAGGTTTTTTGCGGAGTGAAACATCATTGATCCAAACGATCGGCCGCTCGGCACGCAATGTGAACGCCAAGGTCATCCTGTATGCGGATAAAGTTACCGATTCGATGCAGAAGGCGATTGACGAAACGGATCGGCGGCGGACCGCACAGCAGGCCTATAATGCCGAACACGGGATCACACCGCAAACGGTGCTCAAGAATATACGCGCAGGAATCGAAGCAACGGCCGCGGCGCATCGTCAGGCAAATGCCGCAGTTGGGCGGACGGACGAGACGGTCTACGTGACCGAAGAGTACATCAACGAATTGGAGGCAGAGATGTTGGAAGCCGCTGACAGCTTGGAATTCGAGCGTGCCGGCGTGATTCGCGATCGAATCACTCAGCTGCGAGAGGAAATAGGTACGCCACTCGACGAGGTTGCCGCGAAGCCGGCTGGCAACCGGCGCCGCTCGCGTCGTGGTGGGAATGCCGGCAAGATTCCCCGCCCCAAACGTCGCTGATCCGACGAAGCGGGTTGTCACATCGTAGACGTAGGAATTCGGTTTTTGACCGCTACGGTGTAACGGGAATTCCGAAAAGACCGTTAGTTATTGCCCGTCCGACGTCGACGGACTCACTTGTACGTTCCAATTTCGTCGTTACCTGACACACGCGACCGATGAGCTGGCACGTGCCGGCCTACTGGCTGACGCAGTTTTCGGCAATAATTATGTGAGATTAGCACATCCTGCAGAGTTCCTTCGCAGGATCACCCCTCAATCACGACCGAGGCTAGTGCCTCGTCTTGCCCTGTTGCTCCACGATGGCTCTGATCACATTACGCGAATTGAGTATTGGATTTCGCGGCCCTCCGCTGTTGGACAAAGTTTCTTGTCAGATCGATCCGGGCCAACGAATCGGTTTGCTGGGCCGGAATGGCGCAGGGAAAACGACGCTGCTGCGCATGCTGACGGGCGAGGTCACGCCGGACGGTGGCGAGATCGCTTTCGCGCCCGGCTGTGTCGTTTCGATACTGGGGCAGGATGTGCCCCAGGATCTACAGGGCAGTGTCGCGTCCATCGTCGAGGCGGGGGCTGAGCGAGTCGGCGAGATGCGCCCGAATTCCAACACTCGTATTCACCCTGACGACCACGATCGGGCGTGGAAACTACAACATCGTGTCGACAGAATTCTCTCGCGGATGGAACTCGATCCGTTGGCTGCATTTGAGCTCCAATCGTCTGGAATGAAGCGGCGTGTACTGCTCGCTCGAGCGCTCGCCTGCGAGCCGGACTTGCTCTTGCTGGACGAACCGACCAATCACCTGGATATCGACGCTATCGACTGGCTGGAGGCGTTTTTGGGTTCGTCACGTTGGAAGAGCACGTTAATCTTCGTAACGCATGATCGCATGTTTCTCCGCCGGCTCGCCACGCGGATTCTTGAGATCGATCGCGGTCGGCTGTTTGACTGGTCATGCGATTACGACACGTTTCTCCGTCGCAAGGAGGCTGCACTGGCCGCCGAAGAGAAACAAGACGCCCTATTTGACAGGAAACTGGCGGAAGAGGAACGCTGGATTCGGCAGGGGATCAAGGCCCGACGGACCCGCAATGAAGGCCGCGTCCGTGCTTTGCAGCAAATGCGCCGCCAACGGGGGGATCGGCAAGAGAAGACCGGCACGGTGCGGTTGCGGATCCAGGAGGGCCAGCGAAGTGGCAACCTGATTGCCGAAGTGAAGGACATTTCATTTGCGTATGATGATTTACCTATCGTGCGAGATTTCTCCACGTTGATCATGCGGGGCGACAAGGTTGGCCTGATTGGCCGTAACGGCGCAGGCAAGACCACACTACTACGGCTTCTGCTCGGACAACTTGCGCCGCAGCACGGGACCATCAAGCTGGGTACGAATCTCCAGGTTGTCTATTTTGATCAACTTCGAGCGCAGCTGGACGATGACCAGACCGTACAAGAAAATGTCGGCCAGGGCTATGATACTGTTCTAGGAGATGGAAGGTCACAGCACATTATCGGCTACTTGCAGGACTTTCTGTTTACACCCGATCGAGCGCGGACGCCCGTACGTTTCCTCTCTGGGGGCGAACGGAACCGCGTCTTGCTGGCCCGCCTGTTCACGAAGCCAGCCAACGTGATCGTGCTCGATGAACCAACCAACGACTTGGATAGTGAATCGCTCGAGTTGTTGGAGGAACGTCTGGTCGAATTCAACGGGACTGTGTTGCTCGTAAGCCACGATCGGGAGTTTCTCAACAACGTCGTCACCAGTACGATCGTGTTCGAAGACGAGCAAGTCAGAGAATATGTGGGTGGCTATGACGATTGGCAGCGTCAGCGCGAGGTGGCTCGCGACACCGCCGCGCGAACAACCGGCACGACTACCAGACAAAAAAATGGCAAGACGGTCAATGCCGCATCGACGACTTCCGGGCCAACCGTACAAGGCCAAAGCAAGACTCGCCGACTTTCTTACAAGGACCGTCGCGAATTGGATTCGTTGCCGGGCACCATTGAGAAACTTGAACAGAGCGTTGCCGCAATTCATGCAGCGATGGCCGAGCCTGAATACTATCGACAGACCGGAGAGACGATTGCCGAGCAGCAGGCCAAACTGAACGATCTTGGCGTCCGCCTGGCTGCCGCCTACGCGCGATGGGAAGAACTTGAGAATCTTGGCGATTAGCGTCTTTCTTGGTCACTTCCGCCCGTCGCGGAGGTATGCGTGTTGTGCGGGTGTTTGTACGTTGTGCACTGGTCTCCGGACCAGTGCACTGTCACGACCGAGGGTCTCCTCGCCGCTAAGAGTTGGCGCCAAGGATATCGAACATCGAACATCGAATGTCGAATGTCGAACTCTGTGCTGGGCGTGCTTGCAGCTAGCACGAATTCGCCGTTTTCCCTCGATTTCTTCCCGCCAATCCGGAATAATGCCCCGTGGCAATGGCTCTAACGTGTTAAAGAGGCGGTAAATGGTTGATTCAGGAAAGTCGTCGGAAGATGCACGGCCCCGTCAGACGGCGGATGCCCGTCCGTCTGAGGTGGATGATGACGGCGGTCTGCGGATTCAGCAATTGGTCAGTGACCATTATCAGTCGGTGTATCGGTACGCATATCGCTTATCCGGATCTGCCATGGACGCGGAGGATCTCACACAACAAGCGTTTTTGATTGCCCAGCAAAAACTGCATCAGGTGCGTGAAGTCGAAAAGGTTGATCGTTGGTTGTTTGTGGTCCTGCGCAGTTGTTTCCTCAAGAGCCACCGACGACAGCGACCCACACCGGCAGCAGCGATCGAACTGAACGTTGACGAGATCCCAGCAAGAATCAACGACGCCGAAGACGACGTTGATCAAGAAAGCCTCCAGGCGGCCATCGACGACTTGCCCGACAACTATCGCCTGGTCGTCATGATGTTCTACTTCGAACAACTCTCGTATAAGGAAATCGCCGCCGCGCTCGATATTTCCATCGGTACGGTGATGAGCCGCCTGTCACGCGCGAAGGGAAGAATCCGTCAGCGATTGTTTCGCCACACGGACGCCGCCCCGCCAACCGACCAGGCCGCTGGTTCTTCCGCGTTTATGGTAATCTGATGATGAACGATTCAATCCGCGAACTGATAGACAGTTGTCGTCCACAAGGGGATGACCTTAGCCAGGCGGAAATGCGGCCATTGGCCGACCTGATTGCCGCTGATATAGGTGTGTCCCGTCAGTTGGAACGTTCGCGGCAGTTGGATGACACGATCACCGATGCGGTTCAAGATGTGCCGACTCCGGCTGGCCTTCAGCAGCGTTTGCTTGCGTCATTGGCGAACTCCGCAGCGGTCTCTACTGACAAACAGCCCGTATCGCTTGGTCCTTCGCTGGCCGACGGACTGGACCTGCAAGCAGGTGGTACTCGTGGTGACGAATCGGGTGTGGTACCACCTCGTAAACCAGGCGATGCCTGGACATGGCGATTGTGGGTGCCGATCGTGACGTCTGCTGCGGTGTTGGCCGCGATCGTCTTTACCGTATCCCAGCGGTCCGGAAGTGAGATCAGTTATCAGGAATTGGTTTCAGCGGCCCTGAGCTGGGAGGCGAACGAAGAAGACTGGGTGAATGGCAATGTGATTTGGACGAGCCATCCTCTGCCGAAGGCGATTCGCGCGGAGAGTGTAGCGGGTCGCCAGAGGTACTCGCTTCCAAGATACAAAGTCATGGCACGTTGCTACGACTTGAAACTGAAAGAGGGCGGGACGGCACGCGTTTTTGTGTTCGCCAATACACCGGGTTTTGTGTTGCCAGGCGCGCCGCCTGCCAAACCAATGTTCACACTGGGGAAATGCGTTGCAGCGTGGACCAGCGGCGGCTTGGTCTACGTACTGGTCGTGGATGGGACCGAGGAAGCGTACAATCGTTCGATCCGGCCAGCTTCGCCGATCGCCTTCCGCCGGATAGTCAACGACACTCTTTGCCCAATCGGCACAGTTTGACGGGCGGACGCCGTCGAGCGGGAGTCCGAAGGAACTTGTGGGCCTCGGCGGTTATCTTCATCGGCTCAGTTGGCCGAAAGCCTATATAGCGGGAACGTTGGCTTGCGCCTGGTGACGCGTCGCACCTTCTCGCCAAACCGCACGAGAGAGATGTCATGAAGTGTCTGATTCCCACGTTGTTGTTGCTGTTGACCCTTGCAACATCCGCCCACGCTCAGGATCCGTTCGAGGGGGCGTTTCCTCCGATGCAGAATCAGCGTCCGCGCGACACTTGGGAGTCGCAAGGCCCTCGATACGATACACGCAAGCAGGCAGTACGCCGCAAGGCTGCCTGGAAAGCCGCCCAGCGGCGACAGCGGTTGGAGGGCATGAAGCGGATGGGTTATTCGCCATCGCGGCCGCCAACTTCGCCGCTACCCTACATGTCGTCACCCAATCGGTGGATCATCGTCCCTTCGTACTATCCGTTTTCGGTGATGTACTCTCAGCGCGCCGTTGCGGTTGCTCCTGGCGCTTTTCGTTAAATGTCCAGCATTTGCGCATCTGACGAAGGCTCCGTCAGCGACTCGGGGAAATCTTTTCCGCGGCTGTGGCTTTCTGCCGCAGCAGACCGAAGCAGGATGTTTCAGCCACGAATTCGCTGATCCGCATTGCCTACACTGATTCAGTGTTGGACCCGGCCGAAAACTCACGACTTCGGCGACGGCGATTGACCGTCGTTTTGCGGCGTGTGAAAATCCTGATTAGGGTTGCCTGACTGGGCCGCTTTATTTTTAGGGTTCGCGATTACAACTCTCACAAGCAACTCACCGGCAAATGAGGCCACGATGATGCAGATCTTGGGACGGCGCTACGACACGGGCGAGCCAGTCAATATCACCGTTGCCGATGGGCGCGTCGCAAGAATTGAACCGGCCAAGCCCAACGAGGGTGCACCTTGGGTTGGCCCCGGTCTGGTCGACCTGCAAATCAACGGCTATGGCGGGCAGGAGTTCAACGATCCACAATTGGACGTGGATCGAATTGTGGCGATTGGCAGGGCGATGGACGCCGACGGCGTCACTTCGTACTTGCCAACCGCAACGACCCATTCGAACAAAATGTTGAGTCACGTGATGGCCACGTTGGCTGCGGCCTGTGATTCGCCGGAAGTCTCTCGACGCGTGCCAGGGTTCCATCTGGAAGGGCCGTATATTTCGCCAAAGGACGGCCCGCGAGGTGCTCATCCGCTGGAACATTGCCGAGCCCCCGACTGGGATGAATTCCTGCAACTCCAGGATGCCGCCGGTGGCCGAATCAAGATCCTAACCTTGTCGCCCGAGTATGATGACGCACCGTCGTTTATCGAAAAAGTCGTCGCCCGTGGCGTATTGGTGGCGATCGGCCACACTGCAGCCACGTCCGAACAGATTGCCGCGGCGGTCGACGCAGGAGCGAGGATGAGCACGCACTTGGGCAACGGTGCCCACGGTCAGCTGCGGCGTCACCCCAACTATATTTGGGACCAGTTAGCAGATGATCGCCTGGTCGCCAGCTTGATCGCTGACGGACACCACTTGCCTCCGTCGGTGGTCAAGTGCTTTGTCCGCGGCAAGACGCTCGACCACTGTGTGCTCGTCAGCGATCTGGTCGGCATGGCCGGAATGCCGCCGGGCGAATATTCCAACACCAGTATTGGAAATATCGAGATTCTCGAAGGTGGCCGGATCGTGGTCGCCGGGCAGCGCCAGTTCTTGGCCGGCGCAGGCTTGCCAATGACCGTTGGGATCGCCAATCTCATGCGCTTCGCCGATGTGCCACTTGGTACGGCCGTTGATTTGGCCAGCCGCCGCCCGGCAGAATTGATCGATGTGCCGTGCGGTCGTCTGGAGGTTGGTGCTGTCGCCGATCTTATACTTTTCGACATGCCAACGGACGAGATCAGTCCGATTCAAGTGCGCGCAACCGTCAATGCCGGCGAGGTGGTTTTTGGCCGAGCGTGATGGCGACTCTTACATCATGACCCGGCCAACATCGGGAAAGACCTTCACGACTTTTCTCAATCCGTCGTCATGCCTTCGTCGATGACTCGCCCGGCAGCGATGATTTCGTCGATCACTTCAGCCACGGTTTCAGTGTGTAGACAGCCGGCGAGCGCTTGCTGCGCATCGGCGCCGCCGATCTGACCTAAAGCCCAGGCGCTCGCCGCGCGAACCATCGGCTCGACGTCATGCAGACCGCGTTGCAAGGCTTCCGTCGCCGCTGCCGCTTGTTGATTACCCAAGACGATCGCGGCGTTCCGCAAGATGCCGCGACGTTTCGAGCGCCAAAGTGGCGTTTTGCGAAACCGTTGCCGGAACGATTCGTCAGTCAGATCGAATAGCTCGGCGAGCGTCACCGGATTCGACTTGGCGTCAGGTTGAAAAGCGGGTTCCAAGCTTGCCGGAGCGCGTCGGTTCCACGGGCAGACATCTTGGCACACATCGCACCCAAACAGCCAATCGCCGATGCCAGATCGCAGCGACTTGGGAATGGATGCTCGTAATTCGATCGTCAAATAGCTCACGCAGCGCGTGGCATCCAGGACAAAGGGCTGTGGGAAAGCGCCCGTCGGACAGGCATCCAGGCACGCCGTACACGTGCCGCAATGATCGGTGGCGGTGGGTTCGTCGAATGCAAGTTCCAAGTCCGTCAACAGCACCGCGAGAAAGAACCAGCTGCCGATTTGTGAATTCAAGAGCAGCGTATTCTTGCCGATCCAGCCAAGTCCGGCCAGTTGTGCGAACTCGCGTTCTAGCAACGGCGCGGTGTCGACGACACCACGAACCTGCGCGGTTGGCGCGCGAACCATCACCCACTGACGCAGCTGTTTCAGCCGGACCTGGATCAGGTCATGATAGTCCGTTGGCCCCCAGGCATAGCGTGAAATGATGCCCTGACCCGGGGAAACCGACCGAGGCGTGTTCGTGCGATAGTTCATCGCCATGACGACCAGGCTGCGAGACCCGTCCAACACATAACGCGGATGTTCGTAGGCGGCCGCTCGGGACGGCAGATAACTCATTTGGCCTGCGTAACCTGCCTGCAACCACTCGTGGAAACGGTGAATTCCAGTCGGCGTAACGGCTGGGCATACGCCAATCCGCTGAAAACCCAGCCGAATGGCTTCGCGCTTGAGATCATCAGTTAGCGTCTGCTTTTCCAACCCAATCCTCCACGTCGTCGCGTGTTTGAGTCTCTCAGTACACTGTAACTTGCCATCGACCACCGCTCGAATTACGCTGGACTTCTGGCAATCCTTTTCCGTTTAACGGTGTCCGCACCGGCTTCGCCGTGACAATTGCCCTGCAAGAGGCGGTCGAACACACGCCCATGCACGGATAACCACCAAGAGGAATACAACATGAAGCTTTATCGTCTAGTATTGGTCATTGCTGCGATTGGTCTCACGAACCTGTTCGTTTCCGAAGTTCGCGCTGGCGGTATCCATGGCCGTTCGGGGTTGCCTTGGTTTGCCTACGGATACAGTGGTTCGTTATACGGTTTGGGCCGCCTGCCCGTGCCGCCGTACTATGCAATTCACCCTCCGGTTTACTACACTCTGCCACAGGCTCGTCCTTACGGACACAGCCCGTTCGCTCACAGTGGTGATTATCACTCCCAAGTGAAGGTGGAACGGCGTATCGTTAGAAATCCGCACATCGAAGTCATGCCTTTGCCCGAACCGGTTGAATCTCCACCCGAAACGACCACAACGACGGCGCGCGTGATTACGAATCCGTACTATTCGGCCGAGACTGGCCCCGAATCGAGTTTGGCATCGCAGGCCGAGTAAGGCTTCGCTCTTGCTGCAAGTAACGACGCTGCGGCAGTTGAACTGGATTCTTGCGTGGTTGCGGGCAGCCGGCCTGCGCGCTCGACGTGCCGGACGCGTGTCACCGCAATAGCCATGCTAGCGGTGGACTCGAAATCCATCTTGGAATGGTTGGGGCTTGCCAGTAAGCTACCGCGACTTTTCTTCCCCACTTGAACTAGCGGTTGATTTTCGCTTCACGTTCATGAAGTGGCCGAGCAGACAGTGGGAACGGCTGCGATCTGATTTTGCCGAAAAGGAGCCTGTCGATGAAGCGGTTGAGTCCTCTGTTGCTGGCGTTGCTCGTCTTTGCGGGTTGCCGCGCGCCAATGCCGTCTTTCAACCTGTTGGCACCATACGGTTCAACGCGAATTCCGCCACCCTCAACAGGCAGTGTCGCACCAGACAAGTATTATCAGCCGGGCTCCCCGTCGACGACACCGGTCGGAACGGGCTTTCGTGCTCGCCGTTCTTCAACCAGCCTATCTGCCGACGTTTCAACCAACTCGTCTGGAGTCGAAACGGTTAGCGGTTTCGACGCGTCAGGTCGGGCCACTCGGGCGACCCATGAAACAACCACTGTCTCCTCGGAGGCGGTGGTGCCGGTCACGACGGTTGTCGAGTCGCGCGACCCAATCCGAATCGTTGAAAGCGGAACAACAGCGCGCAGCTTGCCGCCGAATGTGCGTGGGATGCAAATCAACGAAGCCACCGTCGAACCTGGTCGATTTCATCCAGCCTCGCAGCTCATTGATATCACTCAGCTGCCGCCCGCATCATCGGTCCGACACGCCAATGTCGTGCCGATCAATCAAGCCATGGGTTCATCGGCCGCTCGAGCTTCCACGAGTTCGCGGAATCGGGGCCGGCCGGTCTCCGCTGATGGATCGGGTTGGCAGTCACGCGATTGACTCCTATTTCAGTTTGAGCAGCTAATCAGCTTGGCAGTGGTGCGTATTTGGAATGATCACGGGAATCATCGGCAGGCCGCAGGCGGCGGTTACATCGTTGTCTCGATTTCGGCATTGGTCGCAACGGATCGATCAAATCAACGCGTTAGGTGTGGAATTGGCTCGGCAGACGGATGAAGAGCTCCGTCGATCGAGCCTATCGTTACGCTACCGAGCGCTCAGCGGCGAGTCGCTTGACCATCTGTTGCCCGAGGCATTTGCCTTGGTCCGGCAAGCGACCGAGCGGACGCTTTCTGAACGCCATTACGAAGTTCAGCTCATGGGCGGCATCGCAATGCACTTGGGGTCCATCGCGGAAATGCAGACTGGCGAAGGAAAGACGCTTGCCGCCACGCTACCGTTGTACCTGGCCGCCTTGATGGATCGTGGCGCGCACTTGGCCACGGCGAATGACTATTTGGCCGAACGTGATGCGTCGATCACCCGGGATGCATTTGGTCTGCTGGGGATGACCGTCGGTGTGATTAAGTCGCAAACGCCGCGCGAGAAGCGTCGCGACGCATACCTCTGTGATATCACCTATGCGGCCAGTCGCGAATTTGGATTCGACTTTCTTCGCGACCGCCTGCTCCTGGGTGGCGCCCCCGAAGATCGAGGAGACTTGTTTGACCGTCTGCTCGGGCGAGTGGACGGGAAACCGACTGACCAACCCGTCCAGCGAACGTTGTACTTCTGCCTGGTCGATGAAGCTGACAGCATTTTGATCGACGAAGCTCGGACGCCGCTGATCGTCAGTTCGCTGCCCGGAAGCTCGCAAGACGCAGCAGTGGCGCTGTACCGGTGGTCGGCGGAGGTGGCCGACCACTTTGTCGAGATGCGAGACTATGAGTACGACCATCAGCGACGAAAAGTTACGCTGTCCAAGCAAGGACGCCGACAAGCGCGCGAACTGAAAAAGCCCACGGAACTGGCCCAACTGACCATGTTCGATCTGTACGAACACCTTGAGCGCGCGATTCGTGTTGGTCGAGAATTCCATCGTGACCGGCAGTACGTTGTTCGCGACGGCGAAGTGGTGATCGTTGACGAGAATACCGGACGACTCGCAGAAGGCCGGAAGTGGCGAGTCGGAATTCACCAAGCTGTCGAAGCTCGCGAGGGCTTGGAAATCGGAGTCGATACCGGCGAAGCCGCTAGGGTCACAGTTCAAGATTTTTTTCGCCAGTACGATCGGCTGGCTGGCATGACCGGCACTGCCTGGCCGTCGCGGCACGAGCTGAAACGTATCTATGAGCTGCACGTGCAGGTGATCCCAACCTGGAAGCCCAGTCAACGCCAACATCTTCCTGATCGTGTCTTGGGGACGGCGGACCAGAAATGGCGGGCTGTCGTGCAAGAGGTCGTTGAAATGCACGCGATCGGTCGCCCGGTGCTCGTCGGCACACGTTCGATCGATCATTCCGAGACGCTCTCGGTGTTGCTGACCGACGCAGGCATCGAACACGAAGTTCTCAACGCCAATCGTCACGCCGCCGAAGCCGCGATTGTCGCCCAGGCAGGACAGTACGGGAAAGTGATTGTGGCAACCAACATGGCCGGTCGCGGGACGGACATCAAGTTAGAAGAAGGCGTCGATGAATTGGGTGGTTTGCACGTGATTTGCACCGAGCTCCATGACTCGGCGCGGATCGACCGGCAATTGATTGGCCGCTGCGCTCGGCAAGGCGATCGTGGTTCCTACCGGCAGTTCATGGCCTTGGACGATCAAGTGGTTAAGTCAGCATACGGGCCGGAAACCGCCGAGCGTTTTCGATTACTTGGCCTCGCCGCGCGTGGTTCGGTGGGACGATTCGCGTCGCGCCTGAGAAGGGCTCAGCGCAAGGTCGAAAGAGAGCACTATCGCGGACGCCGCCTACTGCTGTACCACGAAAAGCACCGTCGCCGCGTGCAAGACGAAATGGGGCAAGACCCATATCTTGATGCCACGATGTGAGTTGCTCTTGACGCAGTCGTTTCTTGCCTTGACCACAGCGGTCATGTGAGACCAAACGCGGTGAGCCGTCCGATTGCGTTGATCGACCCTCGACTTCTCTCAGCTATAATGCCAGCAGAGACGGCCCATCGGCGGTCTCAACGATCTCCTTTCGGTGTGCTTGGACTGGCCATCGCATTCTCGTCTAAAAGGGCCCAATCATGACGACGTTCGAACATGCCATGATTGGCGTCAACGGCGCATTAGCTGCGGGGCTCCATCGCCGCTACGGATGGAAGATCGTGGCGTTTTCTGGCGTTGTGGCGGTTTCGCCGGGCTGGGACGGACTGACGATGATGGCCGGCATGACGACGTTCAATCAAGCACATCGGGTATGGGGGCATAATTTCCTTGTCGCCGTGCTGGTAGGTATCTGTTTGGGGACGTTGGACTATCGTTTCGATTTTGCAACCCGCATAGCACGCGCAGCGATGAGAATTGTCAAAAGGGATCCGCAACAACTGACGATGCGCGCCGCCGCCGAACGCAGGCCGGTTGGCTGGTTTTGCTGGTTGATGGTCGGTGTGCTCACGGCGTTGAGCCATTTGCTGGCCGATCTGGTCTATTCAGGCGGTTACGGCTTGCCCGATTGGGAGTTGAAATTGCTCTGGCCGTTTTCGACTGAGGGATTCGTTTACCCAATGATTCCATGGGGCGACCCAGGTGTCACGATCGTATTCGTCGTGGGGATGTTCGCGATGGTCCGCTTGCCCACGAGGATTCAGAGCTTGGCTGGCGGAGCGTTGTTGCTGATGGTGGCTTATGTTGTGCTGCGTGGATTCACGCGGTAGCGTGGCCGAAGCACAAGAGTGAGTGTGACGTCCGAATTGTTACGCAGCGCGGCGCTGCTCGACATGTTGCTCCGCTTGGCTGATCGGCACGTCCGGTATTTGCCGCTCGAACTTGGACTGTGGCGCGTCGTCCCACTCTTCCAGCCACGGCACGAAATAGAATGTTACCGAGAGCCCGCACAGGATTACCGCGCCGTGGACGGTTGCCCAGTTCGGCCACGCCATCGCCAAAATAACGTTGACAATGGCAGCGAAACAACTCGCAGCCAAAGCAATGCGGTTCCCCATGCCGCGGTGGTGATCGCGACGCGTCTCGGCTGACTTGTGCCTTAGCTCGCCCTGACCGGTTTGGATGCCGGATCGCTTCTGGCGGTAAATTCCCACAGGGCGTCTCCCTACCAAGGGTTATTGCTCGCGAAGAATCATCGTCGGATCGATAATGCGCGTCAATCCGTATTTCCAGTTGAGCGCGAATCCCGATTCTTCTACAATTCGCCGCTTTGCCCTGCGACACACCGGAGATAGAGGAATATGGAACGTACGCTTGTGCTGCTGAAACCCGACTGCGTCCAAAGACGGCTAATGGGGCGAATCCTCTCACGATTTGAAGAAAAGGGATTCAATGTCATTGCCATGAAGATGATGCAGGTTACGCCTGAGTTGTCGAAGCAGCATTACGCCGAACATGCGGAGAAGCCGTTCTATCCTGGGCTGGAAGAATTTATTACGGGCGCGCCGGTGCTGGCGATGGTCCTCGAGGGCTTGGAAGTGATCCAGGTCGTTCGCGACATGCTCGGCGCTACCAGTGGGCTGAAGGCCACAGCCGGCACAATTCGCGGCGACTACAGCTGCAGTCGTCAAATGAATCTGGTTCACGCCTCGGATGGCCCCGAAGCGGCAGCCCGTGAAATGGATTTGTACTTTTCCCCTGATGAGATGTGCAGCTACGAACCGACACTCACGCCTTGGATGAAAGCCTCGGACGAATAGGCCGGTGGGCAGCTGCATCTCGGAGCCGATTATCCGTGTGCGAGTTTTCCAGCAGGTGTCTCAGTTCGCAGTTGATCGATCATCAACTGCGTCGCAGCTTCCACCGCCCCCTGCCACTGCGCGTCACCGAATGAGTCTTTGAATTCCGGCCTCGAGTGGGCGAATATGATCCCGCGCGAACTGTTGACAATAGCACCCTGCCCCTGTCCGTCCATCGCAGCCGCTACGTCTTTCGCCGTGCCGCCCTGCGCGCCAAATCCAGGAACCAGAATCCAGGTGTGGGGCATGATGCTGCGCAATTCGACTAACTGCTCGGGGTAGGTTGCGCCGACAACGGCACCCACGGAACCGTAACCGCGCGCGCCTAGTGACTCGGCGGCGCGACCTTTCACATAGTTGGCCACATGTCGATACAGTGGACTCGAGTCGGCCACCAAGTCTTGAAACAGGCCGCCACCGGGATTCGAAGTCTTGACGAGCACAAACACGCCTCCACCTCGCTGCTTCGCGATGTCGAAGAACGGCACAAGGCTGTCGTCACCCAGGTACGGACTTACGGTTAAGGCGTCCGCTCCCCAGGCACTCTCCGCGCCCAGATAGGCGTCCGCGTAGGCGGCTGCCGTCGAGCCGATGTCGTTCCGTTTTCCATCCATGATGACGAGCAGGCCACACCGCCTCGCGTGAGCGACCGTCTCTGCCAAGGCTTGCATTCCGGCCGGACCAAGCTGTTCGAAGAAGGCCGCCTGTGGCTTGACTGCGGGGACCAACGGCGCGACGACATCGATCACGTCACAACAGAACCGAGTGAAGGCAGCTGCTACGGCATGTGGCTCGCTCTCGTCCACGTCCCGACGAAGTGCCGCTGGCAAGTTAGATAGGCGTGGATCCAGGCCCACCAGCACGGGTGTGCCAACCCGGGTCACGGCCTCAAAAAGACGATCGCCAAAATGTGTCATGCAGATCCCTGTTGCGTGCAACGCCGGTAGGTTGCTAAGCCTTGATACCTGTCTCGGGCGGAGCCATCCCCATCACGCGTTGCGAAAAATCGATATTGGACCCCGTCAGAATCCCTGAATCGTCACTGAGCAGATAGATGCAGAGCCGCGCGACGTCGTCTGGCTTGAGCAGCCTCCCAAACGGCGACTGGTGCTCCGCCTTCTCCAGCCAGTCGACAGGATTACCCTGTAGCGATTGCACCACGTGTTCATTCGGCGTGTCGGTCCAACCTAGGTTGATCCCATTTACACGAATCCGTTGGCGTCGCAGACCATTGGCCGTGTTCTTGGTGAATGTTGACAGAGCACCCTTGGTCGAACTGTATGAGACCAGGATGTCCATCCCGCAGTAGGCCGCCACGGAGAGTATGTTGACGATCGAGCCCTCGATCTGCTCGCGCTTCATGATGTTAACGCAGGCTTGTGTCAGCAAGAACGGAGCCCGCACGTTGACTGCGAATTGATAATCCCAGAACTCGACCGTCGTATCTTCGAGTGTGCCGCGGTTGGTGTCCGCCGCAGCGTTGACCAGTCCGTCGACACGGCCGAACGTCTCGTCACAGCGCTCAACGATACGGCGGCAATCGGCGACGACCGAGAGGTCCGCCTGGACATAGAGTGGTCGCGTGCCACGCTCTGTCAGGGCCGCCGCGACGGCAGTTCCTAACGCTTCTTGTCGGCCACAGATCACGACCCCTTTGGCCCCTTCACTGGCGGCGTGCATCGCAACGGCCTCACCCACACCCTGCGTGCTGCCTGTGACGATGATGACTTTTCCGTCTAGTTTCGGCATCTGGATTGCTTTCTGGAAATGGGGTGGGTCGCGTTGCCGCCTGGCAAGTTCGTCTCTTCGGGCTGCCGGTGGTAACGAACGATTGAGGCTGGTGAGGCAAGAGGATTCACCAAGCGTCGGCATGCTCGCCCATTCTAGCCGTTTCGTGCCGCCCGTCCACGTGGCACTGGCAACGGGCTCTTCGGTGCCATCTGGCTGATGGCATTTTGAATACGCAGATGGCAAAATACATAGACTCGTCCACGCGAAGAGCATCCGCCGCGGCTGCCCCCAGGTAGTGGCGGCAACCCAACGTATTTCGGAATTCGGCGGAGTAGCCGGATTCACCACTCACTTCACGAATAGCCAGTGATTCGCCAGATTCCTTGCCGTAAGATCGAGGAAGCGAATCTGCTCCTGAGACTGACGAATGTTCAAGGACTTTGTCCACGAAGTGCCGAGTAGCCGCTGATGAGTTTGAAATCGACTCCTAAGCAGGGCGTACCCTGGCATCGTATACTTGTCGTCCTGGCGGTAATTGGAGCTGGGGCGGCCGGGATCATTCGGCAGCAACAGCGAACTCAATTGCCATGGCTGCTGCTGCCATCGGACGTCGCCGGGAAGCGACTCTACGACTGCGTCCATGACGCGCTGTTGCCTGTGGCGGAGTTCGTAACATTTGTAGACGCGACCGATTCGGTCAATTTGAACTTTGTTCATGCGGTGGGACCTCTTGGAACGTATTATGTGCCAGAATCTGTCGGCTCTGGAGGTGCGTTGTACGACTTTGACAATGATGGCCTCTTGGATCTGTTTCTGGTGAATAGTGGAAAGTCACCCGAAGCCGTGGGGGAGTTCGCGCCAGACGTAAGCGTGGAAAATCGTCTCTACCGGATGGAGGATGGCAAGTTTCGTGACGTTTCAGCCGGTTCTGGTGTGGAGCGGCTGGGCTATGGGATGGGCTGTGCCGTTGGCGATGTCGATAACGACGGGGACGCAGATATCTACGTGACTGCCGTCGGACAGGATCGCTTGTTGCTCAACCAGGGCAACATGCGGTTTGTAGATGTCACTCAAGCCGCCGGGTTTGAAGAACTTGAGTGGGGCACCGGAGCGTCATTTCTGGATTACGATCGCGACGGGCTCTTAGATCTCGTAGTCGTCAACTATGCCCGCGACGACACCTATGGTTTTTCCGTAGCATGTGGAGTTCGCCAGGGGTATGTCAGCTACTGTGGACCCAACAAGTTCTCCCAAACGATCGATCGGTTGTATCACAATGACGGGGTCCAAGAGGTGCAGGGCAGTCCGAATTTGATCCCGCAATTCTCCGATGTGACCGAATCATCCGGCCTCTCAAAAGCGAGTACCTATGGGTTTTCGGCTGTCTGTGCCGACTTCACAGGCGATAGCTGGATCGACATTTACATCGCCAATGATGCTCATCCGAACCGTCTTTGGGTGAATCAGAAGAACGGCCAATTTAAAGACGAAGCTGTGATTCGCGGCGTGGCAGTCAATCAAGCTGGATCAGCCGAAGGGAGCATGGGAATTGCTGTTGGCGATCTCGATGGCGACTTGTCTCTCGATCTGGTGGTCACGCACCTGTGGGGCGAAACGACAACGCTGTACCACAATGATGGCACCGGACATTTCAAGGATCACAGCGATGTCGCGGGTCTGGCTCGTGCCAGCCGCGGGCATACCGGTTGGGGAGCGGCATTAGTCGATCTCGATCATGATGGAGATTTGGATCTGCCGCTCGTAAACGGTCTGGTGATCCCTTGCAACTCTGGTTTTCCACCCCATGGGGAAAGCAGATTTCAAGTTCATCGTGAAATGATCAAAGATACTGCGGCATTCTGGCGTGATTATCACGATCGCAATATGCTAATGCTGTCTGAGGAGCCCACTCGGCTTCGAGATGGAACTGTCGAACTTGGTGGAGACTTCACGCGCGCATTGGGTTCGGGAAGGTCGTTAATCTATGGCGATCCAGACGAGGACGGTGACCTGGACCTGATCGTAACTAACTCGGGGAGCCGAACTCGATACTACCGCAACGACTTGAAAAAGACTGGCCATTGGCTTCGTCTGCGACTTCTTGATCGGCGATTACAGCGCGATGCATTGGGAGCTGTGGTGAAGATTGAGGCTGGCGGCCAGGCCTGGATGGGTCCAGTACTCCCTGCCAGTAGCTACTTGGCGAGTAATGACGCCCGCGTCCACTTTGGACTTGGCTCCGTGACCACCATTGATCGGATCGTGGTCCATTGGCCCGACGGCCCTGTGGAAACATGTGTCGAGGCGTTTGCGGGTACCGAGGTCGATATTGACCTGGTTATTGAACGCGGTCGAGGCAAGCTCCTGAAGGAACAGAAATGACTAGTTGGGCGACGCAGATTGATTCAGGCGATGTGGCTTGGTTGCTGATCATGACCGTCTTGCCAATGGTCTTTACGACTGCAGGTTTCGCGCTCGTCTTAACCGCACAGTTTCAGGGGAATGGTGTTGACGATGTTTGGGGCCGGCTTCCTGTTCTGGTCGCGTCGCTATTGATTGCGTGGGGACTTTGGATCTATTCACTCGCCTTCGGGCCCTCTTGGGGCACCGTACCAAAAGTCGACCCATATGAAATCCAACCCATGCTCTCACTTCAGGAAATAATGGAGATTGAAGACGCCAAAATCGACGAAACTAATTCGTTTGGACGCGGCGGTCTAATTGGAGGTCTTGATTACATGGGCATGAATGAGGTGTTCCCCGTCGCAAAAACGAATGGTCCCCATTTCCCGAGTCGTCGCCCAAATACCCACGTCCCTCACGTATTGGAGTGCCTGTTTCGATGGACAGGTCTGTTGCTGGCAATCGTGCCGCTTTGGATTGTTTGGTCACAACGGTTTCGAGGCATTTGGCTGGGCTTGATTGGCGTACTATGGAGCTCATTTGTGTTTGCTCCGATTGCCCATTGGGTCTGGGGAGATGGTTGGTTGGAAAAGCTCGGGACGATTGATTTCGGCGGCGGGCTGCTCGTCATGGCTGTTGCTTTCTCAGGTCTCAAGTGGAATCTGGGAGTTCCTGACAGCATCCCATGTCATTTCGATCTTTCAGCGCGACAGGGATTGGGGACGATGTTGTTATGGTTGGGTGCTTCCCTATTTATAAGCGCTCAAACGTTCCATGCAGACGGCCGTGCCGCCCTAGCACTTCTCAATGTTCTTATCGGAACGTCTGCCGGAATTTTGGTGTGGAGCGTTTGTAACGGTTTTATCTGGAAGGTGCATGGACTCCACTCAATTGGCGTCGGCGTGATCGTTTGCGTAGCGGGAATGGCGTCATCGGCAGGCGTCGTACTGCCGCAATCGGCGATCGTAATTGGTGCCTTCATCGGCTTTCTCGCAAATGTTTGGTTTCACTTAGGCCTGAAGAGTAGAGATGCAACTCGATCGTTGTGTTTCTCGACGTTGGGAATGGCGGCAGCCGGCGGCTTGTTGAGTGCCGGTGTGTTCGCCACAACCAGCGTTGCCGTCAGGCGTTGGGATGGGCGGCCAGTGATCGGATTGATGGAGGGCGAACCGCTGCAACTGCTCCACCAAGCCGTTGGTGTCTGCAGCGTCGGTGCGTGGGTTTTTGTTGTCTCGTGGTTGCTCTATTGTGTCGTAGAGAGGTGTCAAACTCTTGCGAGCGGGAAAGCGTCGCCGCCTACCCGATGAAAAGAGTCTAGCAAACCGTTGATTGCGTAGGAGAGCCGACGTCAAACGGCTTTGTGATTTCACTGGTTGGAATCGGTCCAGCGGTTTTTGCGCACCAACCACGTGGCTGTAACATCTTTTAGAATCTTGTCGTCGGTGCGTGAATTATGCTGCATTCCATCAATCTGGACGTGCCAAGTCTTGGTTTGCTTGCGGAACCACAGCTTCCTGGGACGAGCCGTCCTGATCATCGTTACGTGCAGGAGTTACGTGCACTTGACAAAATCAATGATCAGATTACTGTACACAAGTACTTTAACAAACACAACTTCGGGCTGTAGCGCAGTCTGGTTAGCGCGTTTGACTGGGGGTCAAAAGGTCGCAGGTTCAAATCCTGTCACCCCGACTGGCGATCGGTCGCCATTGGAACATGCGAGAAGAGAAAATCGAAAGGAAAGCCTTCTGACTCTGCCGCATTCTCTTTTTTCGTGCGATCTGCGTTCTGCTTTCTCATCGCTCGCAA
>JASLPZ010000095.1:0-295 GCA_030744725.1 Pirellulaceae bacterium | reverse complement strand
ATGTTGGCAAGGTCGGCACATGGACGAATTTGAAAAACAACTATTGTCACTGTTTGGTTATCAACTGGATACCAAAGCAGCGACCGAAGCCGAACAGCGTGACATCATCGTCAGGTTGTGAAGAACAAGTCGGGCGGTCAACTCTCGGACGAGCAAGTAGATTGGATAATGGAACAAGGGAAGCGTCTTGCGGGCGGGGCAGAGCAAGGGCCGTGACTCATCCCACCGATTTGTGTACACTTAAACTCTTCGGGCCGTGGCGTAGTCTGGTAACGCGCCTGACTGGGGGTCAGGA
>JASLPZ010000094.1:8322-21772 GCA_030744725.1 Pirellulaceae bacterium | reverse complement strand
ATGTCTGCGGTCATCTGCCGAAGCGGCGAAACGTCGAGCACCCACAGGCTGCGACCATGGGTGGCTGCGACGATTTCATTCTCCGTCGGATGCACGGCGATTTCGTGGATGGCCACAGTAGGCAAATTGTTGTGGATGCGCATCCAATGTCGCCCTCGATCCAAGGTTGCGAAAATCCCAAACTCGGTCCCCAAGAAAAGTAGATTCGCGTTCGACACATCTTCGCGTAGACACCGAGTTGAACCCGATGGCAAATTCGCCTTTATGGCCTGCCATGTTTGACCAAAGTCCTCGGTGACGTAGATATGCGGCCGGTCGTTGTTGCTGCGGTGCCCGTCGAACGCCACGTAGGCGCGACCGGTTTCGAATCGCGAAGCCTCAATCGTGCTTACATGGTAGCTCTTTGGCAGCCCAACTTTTTTGGTAATGTCAATCCAGGCGTGGCCCGCATCTTTCGTAACCCACAATGCGCCGTCGTCCGTGCCGACGTAGAGCACATTGGGATCCCGCGGCGATTCGGCGATTGCCGTCGCGCTACCACGATCGGTGCGCGTGATCTCCGGCGAGATCTTCTGCAGCTTGCTGCCTCGATTCAGTGATCGGAAGACGAAATTTCCAGCACAGTAGAAGATCTTGGAATTATGATGCGACAGCGCAAAAGGTGTTTTCCAATTGAATCTGTATCGCGTGCCCTTGGGCGGTGTCGGGCGAATTCTGGCACGCTCGCCAGTTCGCAGATTCAATCGCCCCATATTCCCGCTCTGGCTCTCGTAGTAAACCAGATCGGGATCGGCGGGATCGACGCGGCAAACGAAGCCATCGCCGCCGCCAATGCGAAGCCAGTCGGCATTGACTGGGCCGCGCGACCCGCGTTTACGAGTGGGACCACCCCACGAGCCGTTGTCTTGCATTCCGCCGTAGGCTCGAAAAGGAGTGCGCGTGTCCAGCCCAACATCGTAAAACTGGCCTATGTCCATCACATTGTTAAAGTCCCACGTTTTGCCTCGATCATACGAAATATACAGACCACCGTCGCAACCAAGAATGAGGTGCCGCCCATCGCGAGGATCGATCCACATCGCGTGGTGGTCCGGGTGAACGTTACGACCACCGGTGCCGTATTCAACGCCGCCGTTGCCTGACGTGTGCAGGCTGACACCCATGACGTATTGGTAGCGATCGTCGCTCGGGTCGATATGAATCTGGCTATAGTAAAACGGTCTCGGATTGAGACTGTTGATGCGCTTCCAGGTTTCTCCGCCATCGATTGACTTAAAAATGCCGCCAGTGTGAACTCCCTTTTCTCCCTGCTGCTGGCTGGCATTGGCACGTTGGCCGCCAAGATAGGCGGTAAAAGGCCGTGTTCCCGCGGTACCAGATCTCTTCCCCCAGGTAAGTTCAACGCTAACTTCTTCGTCACCTCGTTTGATCTTGATCGGCGACTTCTCGCCTGGCTTGTGACTACGGATTTTGACGACCAAGTCGTTATAAGACGCCACCTCTTCGCCATCCACCTCGACAACCTGATCGCCGGCCTGCAACCCTGCTTTTTCCGCTGGACCACCAGCAGTGACCGAACGCAACGTCGCGGTCGTGCCGCGAGGTGACTCGGAACCGGAGATGCCCATGAACGCCGCCGCTGGCCCCGTGCCGATTTTTTCACTCTCCACAATCGCATACACAGTGTTCGGATTGGCCTGGTAGTACGCCAGACCGACACGTCCCAATTCCGCTTCAGGCAGCCCTTTGGTCAGCTTGGTCCAGTTTTCACCACCATCGGTGGTCTTATAGATGCCGCTACCGGGTCCCCAACGTTTTGCCGGATCGTTGGAGTCAAAGCCATCACGCTGGCGTTCGTACATCGCCACAATCAGCGTGTTGGCGTCGCGCGGGTGCATCACGACATCGACACAGCCCGTTTTGGCGTCGACGTAAAGCACCCGTTTCCACGATTGGCCGCCGTTGGTCGTCATGTAGAGACCGCGTTGCTTGTTCCGTCCCCACAGTCGACCGAGTGCTCCGACATAAACGATATTCGGATTCGTGGGGTGGATGGCGATACGCCCGATCTGAAACGACTTCTTAAGTCCCATGTTCTGCCAGGTCCGCCCCGCGTCCGTTGATTTGTAAACGCCATCACCCCAGGAAACGGAATTGCGCGCATTATGTTCACCCGTGCCGACCCAAATAATGCTTGGGTCCGAAGCAGAAATACAGACGTCCCCAATCGACACTGTCGACTGTTTTTCAAAGATTGGAGAAAACGTCGTTCCGTTGTTGATCGTTTTGAAGAGCCCACCGGAGGCTGTGGCGACGTAGTAGGTAGTCGGGTCCGATTCGACGACCGCTAGATCGATAATCCGACCGCCCATCGACGCCGGGCCAATGGGTCGCCAAGTCAGCGCGTCGACCCAGGTTGGCTCGATCTTCATCAGCTCTTGCTTCTCCGCTTGATCGGCCGGTCTCGTGTCAGTTGATCTGGCTTCGGTCGCTGGAGCGTTCTCCTTCTCCTTCTCCTTCTTCGAGTCTTGCTCGATCGTCTCTGTTGCTTTCTTCTTGGGTGTTTCTTTGGCGCCTTGTTCTGATTGTGGGGTGGCCTGTGTTGCTTGGCCTTGCGCATTTGTTTGTTGTCCAAACAGCTGCGTTGCAAAGAGGACGACCAGGAAACAGTGAGTGGTCTGCTTCATCATTTGATGGACTCTCCCGGAATCTGGAGTTAGCTCTCGAAAGCGGCCTCCATGATAATCCCAAACCGCGGCCTACGCGAACTCTCAGGACTGTCACCGATTGCGCCAAAGTACGCGGTCGTCGATCTGAAGTCGTTCTTGCGCAGCGGCGATCTCTTTTTTGAATCGTTTGGCATCGGCCGGGTAGCCGGCCGTCGGTCTGATGCCCGGAACGCATTCGGACCAAAACGCATTGAAGCCGAGCATCGCCAATTCGCGGAGGTACTTGGAGACCATCGATGCTAGCGCCGTGCACAGCGCCGACTCGCCTTTGGCTGTGAAACGCATCTCGATTCGGCGTGTGGCCGGTCCCCATCGATATACGCTTTGCCGGCGCGCCTCGCTAACGATCATTGGCAGTACATTGGGAAAGACGGTTTGCAACACGGGGGCATAGCGATTACGACCGCCATGTTTGTCGCAATGAACGATGATGCGTCCATCGTCGATGCTTTGCAGTTGTTGCTGAACGAGTTTCAAAGTCTCGAACGACAACGCGCCCCCTTTGGTGTCAAATCGATCGATCAGTGCATTGAAGCGCTCCGGGAAGATTGCAACGGAGCGCATGCTCAGCAACCGGATCTCTGACCGATCCAAGCCGATTGAAAAATGTGCACCGCATTCCTTGATCTCACTGGGTGTCGTGTCGATTGGAGCCTGGGAGCGGAAATCAGTGTACCAGGGCAATTTGTCGCGCCACACGACGCTTTGCGGCGCGAAGGCCTGCCAGACGTCATGCCAAGTGCGGACGTCGATTCCCAGTGTCGAGGCGGTCGCCAACACGGACCGTTCCAGCGTTGCCAGTCCGCCGCCAGGCTTGTAGAGCGTTTTCGAATCACCAATTGGCAAACCAGGCGCTGATGTGCTTGAAGACGCATGGACCGATGCTCCCAAGACCTGGTACAGATCGGCATCGACAAGTTCGTCGGGAACGTGCCACGTGGTTGCTGAAATCACCAGCGGACCCAAGTTCGGGCCGTATCCCGCTTCGTCCGCCCCAATCAAGATTGCCATTTCGACTGCTTCTTTCCTCAACGACTGTGCGCACCGAAAGCGGCAAGGTAACACAAGTGGGGCTAATCGTCAGTGACCCCAATGGACGCCGGTAACGCCGCGATTCATGATGATCATATGAGCAAATCCGAAATGATCCGCGCGGTCCTGTTGGTGGTGTTGGGTGCATCGTTTTTGGCGTTCGATCTGTACATGGTGCAGCGAATGCCCATCAGGGTTTCGGATGTATTCAGAGTGCTCGCCATACTGCATGGCGAACTGACCTTGCTGTTTGCACTTGCCGTGTATTGGCCACACCACCGATTGCTTCGATTGATTATGGGCAGTGCTGTGATGGCGATGGTGTGGCTGGCCGTAGCGGAATTGGCCGACGTGTACTTCTTGTTTCGCCCCACTTTGATAGTGAAGTTGGTCACCGCATTTTTGATGGTTGCCAGTTTCTCCGTGCCGTGCGTCAGTTTCTTTATCCTCAATCGGCATATTTTCGGGGCGCGGTTTTCCATTCTTGGTCGCAGTTTCGACGCAGACGACCGTGTGCAATTCGGGATTCGACATCTGCTGCTCTTTACAACCTGTTTCGCTTTTGTGGCGTTCGCTGCGCGTGCGCTATTTCCAGACAGCCTATCCGGACAATTTACGCCAAGTTTCAATCGACAAGAAGTCTTGACGATGTCGGCGCTTTGTCTGTTTCCTGGTTTGGCCGCCGGACCGATTGCCTTGGCGGTAATGCGTCCGTCGTGGCACATGATATGGACCGTACCCTGGATTCTCGTCCTCGGTGTTGGCGAGCTAATTCTCTTCGAGTGGTGGTTACCTAGCAGCATAACGCCCAACGTGACTGAGGTTCTGCAAACACTATCCTCGGTTGCCGGCGGCTATATCGAACTGGCGGTGGTGTTGGTCGTCGTGTTCGGCCTGACCCGAATCGGTGGCGTCAAACTCGAGTAACCGCGCGGACGTCGCGGGCGATTGATCTGTTTCGCTGCCCAATCGCACTTGTGAAGAAACCGCATTTCCACGATAAGCCAATCCAGTTCTCTGGCCATCAATTGCAGCGCCAGTCATGCTGGCAGTGCTGGCGATTTTTGGCGAGTGGACAAGTTTCGTCGAGGTATAGGGCGGATTCGACCGAAGAAACAAATCGATCAATTGACCAAGGAGAATCACGATGGATCGATTTGGCATTCTTGGCGGCGTCTTGGCGATCACAGCCGTGTGCGTTTTCAGCGGTTGTCGTTCGTCGCATCAATTTGCGCATGTGATCAAAGACGATCAGGCCGACATCGTTGGCAGTCATAGTGCTGGCGCGGAAACGTTCAATCCGCTCATCGATGAAGCGGTGGCACGGCTGCTTGCTCGTCAGGAGACGCAGTTCCTACAGGCAGGGTTCGACGGCGCCCCCCCATTGGCTAGGCGAGTCTGCTTTCTTGGTGTCGAGAATCGGAGCATCGAAGAACTCGGCGACTTCAAAGAGCAGATCTATGAACAGATCGATTCGCAAATCCTCCAGGCACCATATTTCGAGCCGATTAGTCGCCGCTACGTCGAGGCAGGTCTAATCGAGACGCGCCTACGACCGGACTCGCTCTTCATGCCGCAGAATATGCAGATATTCACGGCTGCCATGCAGCGTCAAGGCCAACCGTTTGACTACCTGGTTTTTGCCAAGCTGACCTCCGGCACAACTGAAAGCAACCACGACTATCAACGCGACTACGTACTGACGCTGGAACTTGTGGACGTGCAATCCGGTGCCTTCGACAAGGAATCGGCCAAGATTCGCAAAGGCTACCATAAGTCGCGTTTGGGTAAGTGGCGTAACTACAATCCATTCACACGGCAATAATGCTGACGCAAGTAAACCGAACGACGCGGGGTGGCCCACAGATCAACGGCGGATTGGCTTTGGAACGTCGATTGGTTGAGTTCGTCGGTCTCGTGTTGTTGATCACCAATGGTGGATGTGCCACGCATATCTCCCGCGTGCATGAAGCCCATCAGGCGTTCTTTGCGGGCGATCTCGATCGGTCGATTACGCTGCTGGATTTAGCTGCCCAAGAGGCGGAACGCGGACGTGATTGCGCCTTGCTCGACCGGGCCATGGTGCAACTGGTAGCGGGCAAGACAGGCGAGGCGGAACAGGTACTGCGTGGTGTCCGCGACCGCTTCGACCATCTACAGGAGACGAGCGCTGCGGAACAGGGCTTATCGTGGATCACGGACGACAACGCAATTGCGTATGCCGGCGAAGACTATGAAAAAGTCCTGATCCACGCATTTCTGGCGTTGGCCGACCTGATGCACAACGGCGGCGATGCCAGGGCGTACTGCCTGCAAATGGACCAGAAACAACGATCGATCGTGGAGTCTGGCGGTGCCAACGACGAGGAGAATCCCAAGCTGGCCTATCAGCAGGTTGCCTTCGGCGCTTACTTGCGCGGCGTGTTGCACGAGGCTTCCCATTTGAACTACGACGACGCGGAACGATGTTACGCACTTGCTGCTTCTTGGGAGCCAGACTTCCGCGCCGTACAGTACGATTTCGTTCGTGCGCGAAGCGGAGTTCATTCGCAGCAAGGTAACGGCGTGGTGTATGTGTTTGCGATGGTCGGTCGCGGCCCTCATAAAGACACTACCGTCGTCGAGGCGTCCAGCAGTGCATTGGCAATCGCCGAGGCACTTCTTTACGCTAATGGCAATCGCGAACTGCCACCGATCGTGCCCCCGATCGAAGTTCCACAGATCGTCGTGCCGCAAAATGTCGTGGACAGCATTAACGTTACTGTCGATGGAAGTGTGGTTGGGCAAACACAAACCGTGACCGATGTCGGGCGGATGGCTGTCATGCAACATGATGCCGTCTTCGATCAAGTGGTCGCCCGGGCGGTTGCGCGGCGAGCGTTCAAGTTGACTACGACTATGGTTGCTAAAGAAGCATTGAATGTCGAAGAGGATGACACTTGGGCGAGCCTGGCATTAGACCTGCTGGGGCTGCTCTGGGAATCGAGCGAAAGAGCCGACACACAAGCGTGGGGGCTGCTGCCTGAGAAGATCCAAGTTCAGAGAATTGAGTTGCCGGCCGGCGAACATCAGATCACGCTCAGCGCATCGAAACTGGGCCATGTCGTGGGACCGAACTTCTCACGGCAGGTGACGGTGGTCAATGGTCGCGATACCTACGTCCTGGCTTGTTTTCCCGACAGACAACTGGTCGGCCAGATTCTGACATCCAGCGAGGGTCAGGTCAGCCGACTGTCGACAAGTTCGACGGCGCTTGACGTCCGCTAAGATCGTGAAGGGGTCGGGAGTCTTTTTCGGCCATCGGTGTTTGCTGATCGTTAGTCGTTGTCCGAAAAAGACTCCCGACCCCTTCCTGGCCCGACCCCTACCTGGTCAACAAAAACTCAATCGAAAAACAACTGTCACACCGTATGATCGTTACTGGCTCGAACCTAACGTGGATGACGAGCATTGGACTAACCTCCTCCGCTCACCTGGCTGTTCTCACACTCGCCAAAACCGTGGCACTTCTTCTTCCGTCCAGCCCTGGAAGACGTAGCTGCCTAACGTCAGGCAATAAAGTTGGCAGGCGGGCAAATGGTGATCGGTGACTTCGTCTGAGATCACTGTCGTCGACTTGATCTTCGTCCCTTCGACGAACATGACGTAGCGTTTCAGCCAGGACGGAATTGCACGCAAGAGGTGCCGAACCTTGGATGAAGCGCGGACGCCACCCACGATGACGTGTCTGGGCGTGACCGCGACCGCTTCGCAAACGTGGATGGCCGGCCAACGCTTGGCCTGTAGAATCTGATTTTCATAATAGAAGAAACGACATCCGTCGTTGTCGAACCAATCGATCCGCCCCAGGACCCTCGCCAACACCAACGTATGCATCACATTCAACGTGTCAAAGGCGAGCGAACGTGACGCGTTCCAGAGCGCCGTTTCAATCTGTTGCTCGATCTTCTGCGGTGGCTCTTTGGCATTTTGTTCGACATCCAACACAGGGCACGAAACTGGATGCAATTGAGGTACGTGTTTGGAAACAAAATGGCGTTCCGCCGTAGTCAATTCTTGTTTGTGTGGGTCCGACCGGCGGCACAATGAAAACGCGATGAGTGCCTGCGAAAACTTCGCGAGTTCTTCCTGGCGTTGCGCCAATTGTGCGATGCTGGCGTAGTAGGATTTAGCCCGTTCGTGGGGCTGTTGCCGCGACGCGGATGGCAGACTCGAAAACGGTAGCGCCCGAAATTCGCTCAGCGCCAACTTTTGAAACGGCTCGGTCAACTTCATCGCCTGCTGCAAAAGGAACATGCGGTCAAGCGGCTGATAGTTCGGTGGGTAGTCCCTCCCTTTCACGCGTAGCGAAATCGGTACCTGAAGATCTTCTTGGGCCGAATTCGACAAGGCCGCGTTGACTTCGCATTCAATTAGGTCGTCGCGCCGGGCATTTCGTGGTGCGCTCATCGTTCACCTGCTGCAGATTATAAGGAGGAGAGCGGACTCTATGCCGGAAAGTCAATGTTTGAGCTGACAGGCCGGCAGATTGATACTGAGAAAAACGACGAGTTAGCGGCAATCGATCAAGGAACTGCAGAACGCAGCGACTGCACGCAACTGCTCTAACCTGTCGGCATTATACCGAGTCGCCTGGCAGCCTTGCAACGATATTTGTGGTGAGATGACAACTGGGGACCCCTGCCTCGAGCCCATCGTGCCAATTGCCCAGATTTCGGACGCCACTTATACTTCAGTCCGAAAACGTCAATTCCCTAGCCAGGCAAGCGTTCCATGCCCGTACCTTGTGAGCCAATTTCCGCAGATCAGGCCCGCCGCCCCTTGTTTGTTGGCGTCGATGTCGGCGGAACGAGTATCAAAATCGGCCTAGTAGACGATAATGGCCGAACGGTTTCACACTCCCAAATTGCCACGGAGGAACAACGCGGCGCCGAGGACGCCGTCGCACGGATTCACGCCAAGATTGACGCCGTTCTACAGACAACTGGTATAACCTGGGACGAAGTTGCTGCGATCGGGCTGGGCACGCCCGGATCAATGGACATTCCTAACGGCCTGATTCTGGAACCGCCAAACATGCCGCAGTGGCGTAACTTTCCGATTCGGGATCAGTTAGCGTCACTTTGCCGGAAGCCGGTCTCGTTTGCCAATGATGCCAATGCGGCAGCTTTCGGCGAATACTGGATCGGCAGCGGGCGCGACTATGACAGCATGGTCATGGTCACGTTGGGGACTGGAGTCGGTGGCGGGATTATCCTGGACGGCGTGTCATTGGATGGCGAGCATAGCTTTGGATCCGAACTGGGACACGTGATGATCGATCAGCGTGAAGACGCCAGATTGTGTGTATGGGGTGGTGGACGAGGACAGTTGGAAGCGTACGCCAGCGCCAGCGCGGTTACGGCGCGCGCCCAGGAGGGTTTAGATGGCGGAGGAGAATCCAGCGTTGCTGCGAGGATCGCGGCCGGCGAAGAGTTATCGCCATTGATGCTGGCAGAGGAGGCGGGCAAGGGAGACGCGTTTTCCGAGACGATCATTCTGGAGACAGCTCGCCACCTGAGCGTAGGCGTCGTGAATGTCGTCCATACGATCGACCCCGGCATCGTGATCGTCGGCGGCGCCATGAATTTTGGTGGCAATTCCTGGGCCATCGGGCGTAAATTCATGGCCCGATTGCGTGAAGAGTTTCAAGACCTCGCCTATGGTGTCGTGCGACAGACCCCGATCGAGTACTCCAGTTTGGGGTCACAGGCCGGATACATTGGCGCAGCGGGAATCGCTCGCGCGGCGTATAAACGGGCAGCGCTTGCCATGTAAGATTCTACCCGCCCCGTCGCCGGTGTCTGTTTTCTTCGCAGCACATCGCCACACGGACGCCCTGCTACGTTACGATGAACCATCCACCCTCCTGATCAAGCCCCCCTATGTCGAAGTCGAAGCCAAAACAAGAGAATATCCGCAATTTTTGCATCATTGCCCACATCGATCACGGCAAGAGCACGTTGGCCGACCGACTGTTGGAGCAGACCGGCAGGGTCAGTCATCGGGAGATGAAGGAACAACTGCTCGATGATATGGCATTAGAGCGTGCGCGTGGTATCACTATCAAAGCGCGCGCCGTGGCGTTGGACTATGAACGTGACGGCGAGCTCTATCAACTGAATCTGATCGATACGCCCGGGCATGTCGATTTTCATTACGAAGTGTCCCGCTCGCTTGCCTGTTGCGAGGGCGCACTGCTGCTGGTCGACGCCTTTCAAGGAGTCGAGGCCCAGACGGTTGCAAATGCGTACGCCGCGATGGAGAACGAACTGGCGCTGGTCCCTGCCATCAATAAGATCGATCTTGCGCACGCTCGACCCAATGAAGTCACCGAGGAAATGGAGCAGTCGCTTGGCATTGATCCAGACGATGTGGTGCGGGTTAGCGCGAAGAGCGGCATCGGTGTCAAGGAATTGCTCGACGCTTTGATCGACAATGTTCCGGCGCCCACTGGAGATCCAAATGCGCCCTTGCAGGCGATGGTCTTTGATTCAAACTACGACGAGTTTCGCGGCGCGATCACTTATGTTCGCCTGATGAATGGGACCATTCGCAAGGGCCAGAAGATTCGGTTTCTGCGGGAAGGCACCAATCACGAAGTTCTGGAATTGGGTCAGTTTGTTCCTCAACGTCGCCCGTGCGATGAACTGTGTGCCGGGCAGGTGGGCTACTTGATCTGCAACATTAAGTCGCTGGATCAAGTCAATATTGGTGACACGGTTGGCACCATCGAAAACAGTGCTGCCCCGTTGGCCGGCTACAAGCCGCCTCAGCGGATGGTCTACTGCGGCCTCTATCCGTCTGATGGCCAGGATTTTACCGAACTGCGTGACGCGCTGACGAAGCTACACATCAACGATCCGAGCTTCGAGTTCGAACCAGAGACCAGCGATGCACTTGGCTTTGGTTTTCGTTGCGGATTTCTAGGCCTGCTGCACATGGAGATCATCCAGCAGCGGCTGGAACAAGAATCCGACATCGACCTGGTGCAAACCGCGCCCAACGTAACCTACGAAATCATCACGACGCGCGGCGAGACGCGGCACATTCACAAGCCCCAGGAGGTCCCCGACTCTGGCGACATCGAAGACTTCCGGCAGCCGATCGTGCGAGTCAATCTGATTCAACCCACCGAGTTTATTGGAGCAGTGATGAAGCTCTGTCAGGATCGACGAGGGGTCCAGGTGGGCAATGAGTATCTGTCGCCTACGCGTACGATGCTGTCGTATGAATTGCCGCTGGGCGAAGTCATTTACGACATGCATGACAAACTAAAAAGTGCCACGCGCGGCTACGGGACCATGGACTACGAAGTGATCGGCTATTTTCCAGCGGATCTCGTTCGGCTGGACATTCTGGTCAACGCGAAGCGTGTCGATGCGTTGAGTTTCATTTGCAATCGTGCAGATGCTGATCGCCGCGGACGCGCGGTGGCCAAGCGTTTGAAGAAGGAAATCAGCAGACACATGTTCGAAGTGGCCGTGCAGGCAGCTATCGGCACGCGAGTGATCGCACGCGAAACCGTGCCCGCCTTGCGCAAGAACGTCACGGCCAAATGCTACGGTGGCGACATTTCGCGAAAACGTAAGCTGTGGGCAAAACAAAAAGAAGGCAAGAAGCGAATGAAGTCGATCGGTCAGGTCGACATCCCGCAAAAGGCCTTCATGGCGGTCTTGGATGCGGGTGAAGCCAAGAAGTGAGACGAAGGCCACAACGCGGGCGACCAGCCACAACGGCGGGCCAGGCGTGGCTCGGTCAGGAGATTGGCCATAACAGGAGACACAGGTGAATCGGCGCCGTCATTCGTTGCTGATCTTCTTTACGGGCCTGCTATTCGGTCTGGCGATCGCGCGCATTTTCTGTTGGCAAGGTGTCGTCGCGCCAATCCACGTCGTGAGTGGATCCATGGTTCCCACGCTGCGAGGCCCTCACTTTGCTGTCGTTTGTGAAGACTGCGAGTTTTCATTTCAATGTGATGCGACATCTGCGCCAGAGACCGGCGATGCTGTTTGTCCAAACTGTGGTTTTTCAGGCAACCCACTCACGCAACGGCAGCTCCGCCTCGGGCAGCGCGTGGTGATCGACCGCTTTCCGTATCTGCTACGAATGCCGCGTCGATGGGACCTGGTCGCCTTCCAAGATCCGCTGGTGCCCGCTGCCAAGGCAGTTAAGCGCGTGGTCGGACTGCCGGGAGAGACCGTTGCGATTCGGCAAGGCGACTTGTTTGTCGACGGACAGATCGTGCGTAAGCCAATCGATGTGCAACGGTCGATGGCGGTGTTGGTCCATGATGATCTGTTTCGACCGGCACGTACCCGTGACCTGCCGTTGCGGTGGGATGCCGCGCAAGAACAGAGTGGATGGGAATCTAGCGCAACGGGCTATCAATTCTTGCCGAGGGCCAACGCAGGCCAGGTCGACTGGCTGAAGTATCGCAGCTGGCGGTGCTTTGCGTCTCCACTGGAGCGTTCCGAAGAGACACCGGTACTTGACCACTACGGCTACAATCAGAACACCTCGCGCGAACTCCACGCAGTGGGCGATCTTACGCTGTCCTGCCGTGTCCGATGGTCGAGCCCGAGCCGGCTTTGGTTGAGCGTGCGGGACGGCCGTGACTCGTTCGAAGTCGAACTCGACCGCGGGCGGCATACCGCAACGTTGCGGCGAGAGGACGTTGTCATCGGTAACCGCTTTTGCTCCCTCACGGACGCCTGTAATCTCGAATTCGGGATCTGTGACCGGCAAGTATTTCTAACCGTCAATCGTCGCGTGGCGTTTCGCGAATCGTTTGAACCTAGCGAGCGACTGCGGCAACCGACTGCAAGCCCGCTAGCATTGGGTGGCGACCGGGGTGAGCTGATGATCGGGGATCTGAAAGTCTATCGAGATGTCTACTATCTGGAGCCACACGGGCGGAGCCAGGACTGGACAATGCGGACGCAGCCTGAGGGTCGCGAGATTTTGGTCTTGGGCGACAATGTGCCAATCTCGCGTGACAGTCGCCGCTGGTCATCCACCGGGCTCTCGCATAAGTCCTTAATTGGCAGGGTCTTGATGCCGTTCTGAATGCCTGCGCGTGCTAAGCATCGCTAAGTCGCCGTGGCTCAAGTATCGGCGAATCTTTTTTTCGGCTATATTCTCGGCACCAGCGGCGAATACTGGAGTAGTCCACTGATGGAGTAGCCCACGCGGTCGCGCCATTGTGTCCGTCCCTACCTTTTTTGACCGCCGTGGTCATCATTTGCAAACCGAGCCGTTCGCCGCGGTTTCATCACGAGGAAATTCATGAATCGAGGACGAGCCGCCGCCGCAGCGACCCGTAGCCGTTCGTCGTCACCTGCGGCCCAGGCGAGCGCCACAGCCCCAGAAATTCAGACGACCCGCGAGACGATCGAGTCTGTCGTTGTCGCTGTTGTCCTGGCGTTCCTTTTTCGTGCGTTCGTTGCTGAGGCCTTTGTGATCCCCACCGGTTCGATGGCACCGACGTTGCAGGGTCGCCACTTGGACATCTATTGCGACCAATGCGGTCATCGTTTTCAGACAGGCGCCAGCTCTGAGAACTATTCGCCATCACACCATGATTTCAAACTTGTGGAGGACGTCACATGTCCCGTCTGTCGGTACACAATACAACTCGATCGCAGCTC
>JASLPZ010000094.1:0-8312 GCA_030744725.1 Pirellulaceae bacterium | reverse complement strand
GACGGGGCAATACGGACGCGTTTAATGGCGACCGTATTCTGGTGAGCAAATTTGCTTACCAGCTTGCAGATCCGAAGCGCTGGGATGTGATCGTATTCAAATATCCAGGCAATGCCAAACAGAACTACATCAAGCGACTGGTCGGACTGCCCGGTGAGACGATTCGGATTCACCATGGCGATGTGTTTGTGCGAACGTCAGAAGAAGAAGAGTTTCGAATTGCACGCAAGCCGGCGGACAAAGTGAAGGCCATGTTGCAGTTGGTGGACGATACCGCCAATATCGCCCAACTGCTCCAAACGGTTGGCTGGCCATCTCGCTGGAGCCAGGAGCCTGCGGTGCAAGACGGCAATCAATGGGTCCGTAGCGATAACGGATCGCAATTTCGCGTGGCCGCAGGCAACGAAGAGTCCTGGCTGCGCTATCAGCACCGCGTTCCATGGCCGAGCGACTGGGATGAGATGCACCAGACCGGGGAACTGCCGGAACGCCACATTGATGGCATCGATGGTCAGTTGATCATGGACTACTATCCGTACAACGATTCCAATGCGCACTACGTTAGGTTTCCCGGGAGTCTCGTGCCTAGTCAGATGGGTTCGGCTTGGGTAGGTGATTTAGCAATTGAGAGCAACGTGGTGGTGAAAAGCGATGACGGGCACTTGCTGCTCAAACTTGTCGAGGGCGGTACGGTGTTTGATTGCCGCATTGATGTCAGCACAGGCGAAGCAACACTGACGATTGACAACGGAAACGCCCCATTCGTTAGCGACGATGGGCAAACCGCCAAGGTCGCGACGGCGGAAACCAAGCTACGGGGGGCAGGAACTTACCGCCTGCGGTTTGCCAACGTTGACGACAAGTTATTCTTGTGGATCAACGAACGTTCAATCGAATTCGACGTTCCGACGACATTTGCGCGCGGCGCGAGCCAACGGCCAAAATGGACGTCTGAGAATCCTCTCGATCGGGCACCGATTGGAATTGGCGGCCAGAACATCGAAATGCAGGTCACGCGTCTGAAAGTCTTGCGAGATATCTACTATTTGGCGCTGGAAACGGCACAGGCACCTCCCAGGATTGAGTACGAATCGTACATTTCGACGGAAGACCTGAAGGCCGTGATAACAGATCCTCGCCAATGGGCAACGACCAAATTGTTTGCCTCGCGTCGTGATGTGGAATTTGAACTGGATGAGGATCAGTTTTTTCCCATGGGCGACAACAGCCCACAAAGCAAGGATGCGCGGCTGTGGTCGACCACTGGAAATAGCCTAACCGGCTACGATGATCCGCCACCGTACGTCGAGCGACGGTACTTGATCGGCAAAGCCTTGTTGATCTACTGGCCGCACGCTTGGAGGCCATTTTGGCCGAACTTTTCCCGCATGGGGACGATCCGATAACATCGTTGGCGGGGGCCGATGGAGCGCCCTCATACTCCAATCGTCATGGAGGACAAACGGATGTCACTTCTGGAAGCTCGCGGGCTGGTCAAGTCATTCCGTTCCAACCGCGTTGTTGATGGTGTTGATCTGCGCGTCGACAAAGGCGAAATCGTTGGGCTGCTCGGCCCCAATGGTGCGGGGAAGACCACGACATTTCGGATGATTTGCGGACTCATCCAGCCCAACGCCGGTCAGGTCTTTCTGGGTGAAACCGAAGTGACCAAATGGCCCATGTATCGCCGTTGTCGGGATGGCCAGATGGGCTACCTCGCTCAGGAGTCCAGCATCTTTGGCAAGCTGACGACCGAACAGAATCTGTATTGTGTGATGGAACTGCTGAAGTTTGGTCGCCGCGCGCGGCGGGACCGGTGTAACGAACTGTTGGAGCAGTTCAAGATCACGAAGATCCGCAAGTCAAGGGCCGGTAAGTTATCAGGTGGCGAACGCCGACGGCTGGAAATCGCTCGGAGCCTGGTCGCGGATCCGAAGATCATCATGCTGGACGAACCGTTTGCCGGGATCGACCCAGTCACGGTTCAGAATATTCAGTCGATTATTCGTGACCTTTGCGCGACTGGGATCTCGATTTTGATCACCGATCACGCGGCGCGAGAGATCCTGCAAGTGACCGACCGCTGCTATGTGATCAACAAGGGAACCGTTCTATGCGAAGGGTCGCCGGAAGATGTGAAGCAGCATCCGGAAGTGCGTCGGATCTACCTCGGTGACATCGACGGCGAGCACGCGGAACCGCCCCCGCCTCACATGTTGAAAGCTCCAGCCCGACGCGACGATCTCTCGACTGTGCAGCCGCGACGCGTCACACGTCGCACGGAATGAACCGGCGCGGCGACACTTTAGAATTCCGCCATGATTGAGATCAGCGTGCGGCGCGGGTACGCTAGGCTGAGTTTGCGGGTGCTCGAATCGCTGGCGCAGGTGCTTGCGCCAGCGGGGCCTTGCCTTGTCAAAGACGGATCCGCATCCAAAAACCGCACAGGGCTCCGCTCTCATGCCCTTCGCACGTTCGAACTTTATGCCCGCGCAGTCGCCATGTTACTTGCTTTGCATCCAGTCGATTACGTCGTCGTGGCGCTGCTGTTGGGCGTACTGTTGACAATTGGTGTCGCAGTTCGACGGCTGCGTCCAACCACCTCTGAGTTCTTGCTGGCGAACAAGAGCCTGTCGGCGATGTCTGCAGGGTTGTCGATCACGGCCACACTCGTTCCTGGATTCAGTGCTGTCGGTTCGATGCTCCTGGGGCTCAGCTTGATTGGACTGCCAGGGCAGGCTTACGACGCTGGACTCAGACTGCTGGTGATCCCGCTGGGGATGTGGCTAGCCGTTCCTCTCGTGTGGCGATACGTTCTTCCGCTCTATCAGGGGCTTGGGTTGACGTCAGTCTACGAGTACCTCGAAATGCGTTTCGATCGGCGGACTCGAACACTGGCCAGCATCGTGTTCCTGTTTTGGCGGGTGTTCTGGGTCGCCGGCGTGTTGGCGCTGGGGTGCCATATGCTTGTGACGGTGACGGGGTTGGCCATTCCAGTGTGGGCGCTAATTGTCTTATTGGGGACCGCGACGACATCGTACACATTCCTGGGAGGCATCAGGGCAGTTGTCTGGGCCGATGTAATCCAGTTAGCCGTGATGGGATGTGCCGTGGTCGTGTTGGTGCTCAGTGTTTGGATGGCCTTGGAGGGGGGCGCGGGGCGCGTATGGCACGTGGCCGAGTCGCTGGAGCGAAACCGGATCCTGCAACCGACGGACGATGGACACGCGACGTGGTTGCAGTGGGGCACCGTCCCGCACGCCATGTTGGCCGTGCTGGCATTTTTTGTCGCCGATCAAGTCACCGTGCAGCGGCTACTGGCCGTAAGAGACGTGAAAGTCGCCCGACAAGCCTTCATGGTAGGTTGCACGTCGTTGACGATCATCGTGCTGCTGCTGACGTACTTGGGACTTGCGTTGCTGGCGTTCTATCACGACCATTCTGAGCTACTGCGCGCCAAGTGGATCACCAATGTCGATCCCGCGACACGTCATTCGCTGGTCTCTGCAGAAGACGGGCGACTGGCTTTGGACTGGGACGATCCCTCCGCGCGCGTCGATGCCCAGAACATCCGGGCCTTGGTTGACCAGCGACGTATCATTCGTCCCAACAGTCGGGACGCCATCGATGATGCGGACGAATTGCTGGACCAGAACGCCATCGAGGGATTACGCGTGCTTCAGCTCTTGACGCGCTATCCTCCCAGAGCTGACATGCGTCGCGGCGAAGTGGTCTTGCACATACGTGCAAACGACGAGTTGCTGCCCTGGTACATCACAACACAACTACCTTGGGGACTTGTTGGACTCGCAGTTGCGGCCGTTCTTGCGGCGATCATGTCCTCTGTGGATTCGGGTTTGCTGGCACTGGGCTGTATCGTGGCAACCCGTGCCCGGGTATCGATGGATGCGGATTCGACGCGCGATGCACCTGACCGCTATACACCGACTACCATTCTGGCGTTTGGGATTATCGTCACCGCCGGGGCGATCCTGATGGTTGTGGCCATCGATGTTTTTCGTGCCTTAATCATGGTCACTGGCACGCTGGGTGGACCGTTGTTGGCGGTGTTTTTGTTGGGGATCTTCACGCGGCGAACCAATCCGACGGGCGCGCGAATCGGCTTGATTGCCGGCATTGTCCTGACCGGTTGGCTCACCTGTTCCAGCGCGATTGCAAGTCTCGCCTGGGCTTGGCCGCTGGACCAGCCTATCGGCACGAGTTGGGCCCTAACGATCGGTGTCATGTTGACACTGATCAGTGGTTATGCGGCGAGCTTCTGTGTGGGCACCCGCTCGCCCGTTGACGACCTTCGTGGCCTGGTGTGTGGGATTGGCCAACTAGGAGAACCTGACCAAGAGGTGGTTCTTAAGATCAAGCTGCCGCATTCAAAACGCTGGAAGTGACGCTCGGTAACCGCTTTCGATGTTTGCCAAGCGTCCTACGGAACAACCCCCTGAAAGCTCGTATCAGGTCTTTCTCTACAGGTGAGTCGAGTTTTCAGCGACGGGCACCGACCGCAAGTTGGTCGGGGAGCGGAGGTCGCCGCATCGGAGCGATAGCTCGCGTCGGTCTGAGGCACAGCCACGCTAGCTCTTACCTGGTCCCTTCGACGGTTGGAAGATTTCGTGCAAAGCTTGTTCGGCAGCACTCACCGTATCGTTCGTCTTGATCGGCAGTGGTGTTGGCAATTTGCCCACGCTTCGTTTCGCTGGTCGCTTCTTGGCTGGCGGTTGCTCCGGCTCAACTTCTACTGCTTCGTCCGGTGGAATCTGATCCGCACGAAAGTAGCGAGCCGTGGGATCGGCGTATCGGGCTGCGCGAGCTACCTCGTCCTCTTCCTGCAGAAGGTCCGTGACCAGTGTATCGACGGTTTCTGATCCGACCACGGTCTCGAAAGAGTGTTGATCCGACACGTCCGGTGTCGTCGGAGCTGTCGTTTCCGGCGGTGGAGATTGGGGCGGGGAGACCGTGACCAGTAGCTTGAACTCGAGCCGTCCAATCCGTAGTTTGTCACCGTCGCCAATCAACTGAGTGCCGTCGACGGGCACATCGTTGATGAACGTTCCGGCCTTGCTGTCCAGGTCCCGGACCAGCACGATGTCATTCTCGATCAGGATCAAGCAATGCCGATTGCTAATCGTTCGGCTCTTGCAGACCATGTGACACGATACGTCACTGCCGATGACGAATCGACTGAGTCGAATCTTGAATCGGTTGACACCTGCTTCATTCTTGCCTTGCTTCAGACGTCCTTGCAAAATCTCGAGGTGCACGTCCATTTACGTGGCTCCGCGTTTCGTGCCAGCATTTGATGAAAGCCGATAGAGACCAAATAAACGTTGGGAAGGTATTGATCGGCTGGCAATTCAACTCGAAGGGACGTTCCCCATATCGGGTTATTTGATACACAATTTCTCACCAATTGTGAATCACAAATCCCGCAAGTTCCTGCGTCAGCATCTCAAGAGCAACACCGGATGCTACTCCCTGCTGGGGGGGCGCGAGGGCATCTCTGGGTTGCGGGTACAGAATCAGGGGCTTTTACCGGCATTTGAGTGAACCAAACATCGAAGCATTCCGTGGATCGGTTTTCTTTGTGCGGAATCCAGCCGGTTGTCCGATTTGCAGCTCTCGATTACTCTGACGTCGCACTTTGGAATGCCCAAACGCGCACCATGCAACTGAACCACACGATCGAGGAATCGGATGAGCGACCCGTATTTTCAGCAACTATTCGCGGACCGCATTGGGGGAGCGAATTACGGTAAGGGCACGGACATTTACAAGTTCGAGAAAATCAAGCGGGCCAAGCGCCAAGCGATTGCCAATTACCCGGATCGCCAACTGCTGGACTTTGGAATCGGTGAAAATGACGCGATGGCGGCGGAAACCGTTCGCCAGCAGATGGCTGTGGAGATCAATCAGCCGGAAAACCGTGGCTACGCCGACAACGGAGTCAGCGAATTCAAAGCTGCTGCGGCACACTTCATGAAACGCAACTGTGGCGTTGAACTCGATCCGACCACGGAAGTGAATCATTGCATCGGGTCGAAGACGGCGCTGGCCATGGTGCCTGCCTGTTTTATCAACCCCGGTGATGTCACGTTGATGACGGTACCCGGCTACCCTGTCGCGGGCACGCATTCTAACTACTACGGCGGTAGCGTCTTCAAACTTCCCTTGCTGGCCGAGAACGACTTTCTTCCAGACTTGGCCAGTGTGCCGCGCGACGTGTTGCAGAAAACCAAGTTGCTGGTGCTGAACTATCCAAATAGTCCAACGGGAAAAACTGCGACTCGCGAGTTCTACGAATACGTGATCGAACTTGCTCGCGAACATGCCTTCGTCGTCATTCAAGATGCCGCACACCTCATGTTGACATACGACGCCGAACCGCTCAGCTTCCTCTCTGTACCCGGAGCACAGGATGTGGGAGTCGAAGTCCATTCGATGTCGAAAGGCTTCGACATGATCGGCTGGCGGATCGGCTGGGTTTGCGGTAATCCTCTGATCGTAAGAGCATTCTCAGATGTCAAAGATAATTGCGACTCAGGGCAGTTCATTGCCATCCAAAAGGCGGCCGCCGCTGCTCTTGACGACGATGCAATTCACCAGGGAGTGCGGAAAAAATACGAGCGTCGCTTAAAGAAGCTTGTGAGCACGCTGCAGGACTGCGGCTTTCAATGCTCAATGCCCGGTGGAACTTATTTTCTCTACACTTCGATCCCGCGTGGTACGGAAGGCGGAACGACATTCTCCAGTGGGGAAGATGCTAGCCAATGCCTGATCAAGAACTGCTCGATCGTGACTGTGCCGTGGGATGACGCTGGTCCGTTCCTGCGTTTCTCTGTGACCTATGAGGCTTCCGATGAAGCCGCCGAGGACATTCTGATGGAAGAGACGGCGGCGCGGCTCAAGTCGCTGAATCTCGTATTCTGAGCCGGCCGTGTTCGAGCTAAGTGGCCGAGGGTAATCACGTCACTTCAAGACAACGCAGGGATCAAGACAACCAGGGTCTCGCATTGCAGGCACTGATTCGTTGATGATCGACAACGCTCATATTGCTTCAATGTGGAGTCCTCGTCGTCGTCGTTCTTTTCGCCGGACATCGTCGATGTTGTCTGCTACCACTTGCACGTTTTCGATGCCAATCAGCTCCAATTCAGGATGCGTCCGATCGCTCGAACTGATTCGAACGGTCCCCACGTTAACCAGGCGTTGAATAAGACCCTGCGAAAACGTTACGTCGTCAATGTCGATCACTTCCAGTCGATCGGACGTGCGATTGAGAATCCCAGTTTTATGAATGAAGCGTTGTGTAGTTAGTTCGTAGTAGACGCCCAACTTGCGATACGCGAGGACCAACGCCACGGAAATCCAGGTCAGGCATACCAGCGCGACTGGGACACGCCAGGACCATCTGAAATAGAGCGCCCCGGCAATAAACAGCACGGAGGCAACGGCGGCCAGTATCCACGAGCCGACCATCGCCTTGGCGGAATAGCCGCCTTTCCAGAGGGTGACTTCCTCGTCGTCTTCGTCTTCGTCGCCTGCAGGACCGGTGGCGTTCTTAAACCGCTCGGCGGCACCGCGGGAGGTGCCTTTACTCTCCGGCGCCGCTGGCTGAGTCGTGTCGCCGCCTCCGTTATTCAAATTGTGACCACATTTGGCGCAAAAAACGGCGTCCTCTGGGATGTCCGCTCCGCATGCCGAGCACTGCATGATGTGACTCCATGTCCTGGCAAGAACCGGTTGCTTGACAATCTGCGGTGTCATTATACCGAGATGATTGGCGGATCGTTAGCCGGTTGCCAACCGATTGTTGGTGAATAATTGGGGTGATTGCGTGTGACCCAGCGGTGCCGATCGACTCTACCTGTCTACCGAAGGCAGGCCTTGGTGATGTATAGTGGGGGCAATCTATTCCGTAAGAATTGTCCGAAAACACTCGTTTTCCGTCAACCAGTAGAGAGTTGGCAAGTCCATGAGATGCCCGTTTTGTCGCGCGGACAACGATCGAGTTATCGACTCGCGAGCGAGCGATGATGGCTACGCCATTCGGCGACGTCGTGAGTGCTTGGATTGCAAACGGCGGTACACCACTTATGAACGGCTGGAAGAAATGGCCATCAAGGTCGTCAAGAAGCGCGGCGAGCGTCAGCCGTTCAGTCGCGAAAAAATGCGGCAAGGGCTTGAGAAAGCCTGTTGGAAGCGACCGATCAGCGATGAACAAATCGACACAATCATCGCCGCGGTAGAAACGGACGTGTATGCCAATTTTGATCAGGAAGTGGCGAGTTGCGACCTTG
>JASLPZ010000093.1:0-21805 GCA_030744725.1 Pirellulaceae bacterium | reverse complement strand
CCCACCAAAAATAACCCAACTCGCGGAAACCCTGATCAACATGGCCGCATAGCCTAACCTGTTCTCAGAAAGTGCAGGACTGTCGACTCCGACCGAGAATCCTCAACACCTTCAAAACGGGCGAACTTTGCAACCACGCACTGGAGCATCGTGCTCGAGGCGGGGCATCGGTCGTCGCCGGATTCCAATGACGCACTGGAGTCCCTGTGCACTGCCTACTGGTATCCGCTCTATGCGTTCGTGCGACGACGAGGTGCATCGTCCACGGACGCCAAGGACCTGACGCAGGAGTTCTTCGCCCACTTATTGGAGAAGGAGAGCCTGCAGGCCGCAGATCCAAATCGAGGCCGATTTCGTTCTTTCTTGTTGACGGCTTTCAAGAACTTCTTATCCAAACAGCACCACCGCCACCAGGCACAAAAGCGAGGCGGTGACATCAAACATCTGTCAATTGACTTCGATTCTGGGGAACAGCGATATCAGTTCGAGCCAGCGGATGATTGGACACCGGAAAAGATCTATGAACGTCGCTGGGCACTCACGTTACTGGATCAAGTGATGGTCCAGCTGCAGCAAGAATATGACGGCAACAATAAGACTGAACTGTTTGAGCAATGCAAAGGTCATTTAACGGGAGCGGGCTCCAGCTATGAGGAGGCCGCGAATTTCTTGGGAGTGACCGAAGGTGCGCTCCGCGTCGCGGTCCACCGTATGCGAAGCAGGTACCGCGAGCTGTTGAAGGCGGAAGTGGCTTCCACGCTGGAAGATCCTGAGATCGTTGACGACGAGCTGGAAACCCTGCGGCGTGCGATCCGAGGCGAATAGTGATGAAACAGTGAAGGGGTAGGGAGTCTCTTTCGGAGAACGATTTACAACTTGGGAACACGGTTCACCGAAAAAGATTCCCGACCCCTTGGAGGAAGACGTAGGAAGATCTGCGGCGTGCGATCCGAGGCAAGAAAAACTGAATCGGCTGTAACAACGCGATACGAATCCGGTAGTTGACTAGTGGAAACGGAATCTTGTCGTCGAGGAAAACCGATGGCCGAAGTAAAGTGTTGTCCACAATGTGGTTGTGACGTGTCGCCCGATTCACCTGCGGGCCTGTGCCCGGATTGCCTGCTGGGTGCCGGCCTGGGCCTGTCCGAATTCCCGCCTGAGGACCCGCCGCTGACCGAGGCCAGGAATACCGTGGGTTTCGTTCCGCCCAAACCGCACGAACTGGCCGATCGATTTCCGCAATTCGAGATTCTCGACTTGCTTGGTTATGGCGGAATGGGAGCCGTTTACAAAGCTCGGCAAAAGAGCCTTGATCGGCTGGTCGCCTTGAAGATCATTAAGCCGGACGCCGCGGATGATCCTGGTTTCGCCGAACGCTTCGCGCGGGAAGCCAAAGCACTGGCCCGGCTGAATCACGCCAACATCGTCAGCATTCATGATTTCGGCAAGACGGCCGACTCGCCGCACTCGGCGCGAGATTGGGACCCCGCCGATGACTCTGGGCAAAGGTTTCCAGGGTCATTGGAGACCTTCGGTCAAGAGAGTGGCTCGGTCGGAGACCGGCCACAACGGCGTGGAGACCGGCCACAACAGGATGGGGACCGGCCACAGCTTTATTACTTCGTGATGGAGTACGTCGACGGGACCAACCTGCGTCGGTTGCTCGAAACAAAGGAGCTGCCACCGCATCAGGCAATCCAGATCATCCCTCAAGTCTGCGAGGCACTTCAATTTGCTCACGACGAGAGGATTGTCCACCGCGACATCAAGCCTGAGAACATCCTCGTTGATTCAAGAGGCCGGGTGAAGATTGCCGATTTCGGCTTGGCGAAGTTGCTGGGTAAAACCTCGGTCGAGGATCACACGCTGACCGGCACGCATCAAGTGATGGGTACGCCCCGTTACATGGCCCCGGAACAGATGGAAGGTTCGCGCTCGGTCGATCATCGCGCCGATATCTACTCGTTGGGAGTTGTGTTTTACGAGATGCTGACCGGCGAGTTGCCGATGGGTAGCTTCGAACCTCCGTCAAAGAAAGTGCAAGTTGATGTGCGGCTGGACGAAGTCGTCCTGCGGTCATTGGCGAAAGAACCGGAGCGGCGCTATCAGCACGCTAGTGAAGTGAAAACAGACGTCGAGTCGATCTCCGCAAGCGGGGTAAGTCTCCACACTGTCGCAACAGATTACCGGGAACAACAAGTCGGAAGTCTCACGACTTCCTCCACAGACGATAAGAAGGCGAAGGAAGACAGTCTGCTCACCGCTGTGATGCTGATCCTGTTTACCGGCTCCGTCGCCGGCATATCTTCGATGTTCACACCGTGGTCCCAGGTCCACATTGAATCGCTCGCCGAAGCCTCACAGTATGGATTGGAGGCAGGATCAGAGCATAGCCTCAAGGCTCAGGGATATCGTTATGCCTTGCCGATTCTCGGGGCGATGCTGTCTCTGGCGCTGTTCGCATTCACGCTGGCGAAGACGATTATCGGCGAATTCCCGTCGGCTCCACGAGCCATGCTGGCCGCCGCGACAGGGATCACGCTCGCCATGACTGCGAGGCTGATCTTCTGTCTTGCGCCGCTGCCAAACATGCCGGATGAATACAGCAGTGTGTTGCGCGGGGTTGGACACCACTTCACAGACAGCGGTTACTCGATGCGCGAGCTGCAAAACCTGGAGGTTCGGGGCAGCATCGATTTGCGCGTCGAGATGGGCAAGCCTGGTTGCTACATGGCGATGCTCTTTGGCGTGGCGTTGGTCGTTGCATCAGTGTTGGAAATGCGTGCCGTACTCGCGTTGCAATTGGACAGATTTTCCGGCGATGCCAGTGAACTCATGCGAGGCCCTGCCACTGCGTTGCGTTGGGCAGCCTGGTCTTCACCACTAACGATTCCGGTATTGATCGGGATGAATATCGGTTACTCCAGCGATCACTCATCCGTCTCGACTGTGCTACTGGTCGTGATGGTGCTGCAGATTCTTCACACGCTGTTTGTCGTGCCGCTGATTTTGATTGGTGTCGCACGGATGCAATCGTTCGATTCGCGCGGCTGGGGAAAAGCGGCCAGCATCGCCTCGATGTTGCCACTTGGTTTGACATTCGTTGTCGGCATTCCAGCCGGCATTTGGTCGTTGATCGTACTGGCACGACCGGAAGTCATCCGAGATTCTCGTAAGCGAACAGTCAATCGCGACGTTTCGGAACTGCAGTTCCGTCGCGCTGGGATCGGCTTGTTCATTACGGCACTTATAAGTCTGATTTTTTGGATCGGCATGGCTGGCACCACCCTTCTACTTCTCATTCTTCAAGTCGATCGCGTCGACGGCATTACCCCGGATCTAGCTGTTGCAACTATACTGTTGGCTGCCCTTCCGATCCCTGTCATCCTCGGCGCGATTCACGTTTCCTCCACGGTAAAGCTCTTGCGCTTCGAGTCACATGCTTGGGCAATCGCCGCAGGCGTCATCGCTTTGATACCTTTCAGTCCAGCTTGGATTGTCGGTTTGCCATTGGGCATCTGGACGCTGAACCTACTGTTGAAGCCGGAGGTCAAAGACGCGTTCAGTGTCAGAAAAAGGCAGTCAGAGAAGCCCAAGCCGATCGATCCCGATCATCCGCCGGTGGATTGGTCCACAATGTTCCTCGGCTTGTGTGTGATTCTACCACTGTTGGCGTTGATCGCGTTTGGAATGTGGTTTACAGGCTCAGCGTGGGTGTTGGCCGCGCTCGCATTGCCATGGTTTGGTTTGGGTATGGCGGGCGTTGCCACGGATGGAACACCAAAGGAGAAAACTGTCACTACGCTCGCTGTCGTCAGCTTCCTGCTCAGCCTCGGCTTGATTGCCTTTACCATCTGGATCGAGCATTCCGCTTGGCCGCTGGCAGGACTGGCCGTCGGATTTGTTGCGGCACTGGCCGGAATGGGACTCGCGGCGATAGGTGAGGCGAGTGAAGAAGAAACGGACGGTTCCAAGGAACAAGAGGAAGAGGAAGGCGAAGAGGAAGAGGAAGAAGAGGAAGAATCGCCCAAGGAGACCCTTGAGGGGGCGGCATGGTGGGTTGGGGCTGTTGGAGTGTTCCGATGTTGGCACCTGTTATCGGAGTCAAACTGGTCTGACATGATTGACGGTCTCAGTCTCGGCCAATTCGACTCGATACGCGGATTAGTGCTAGGGTTGAGCGGCCCGGTCATCCTGATTGCAGCCATCGCGATGCATCATGCGCGTTTCTATTGGTTAGCCCTAACTGCCTGCGTGCTCTGTTTGCTGTCGGGGTCTTGGCTGTCGGTGCTCATCGGTATCTGGACATTGATCGCATTGTTTGATCCAAGATTGCGCGCCCTTTTCCTGGCGAACGAGCAGGCTTTGAGCATCACAGGTGCTGTTGGAACAGACCTCTCGAAGCCAACCAAGTCCCCGCTGCCGCGCGGCTATGGGGATGCCATCGGCAGTACGCTCGGCAATGCCTGGACTGACTGGTGGCGGGAGCGCGATTCGCTGTTCACTCGGTCAGTACAAACCGTTCTCATGCTTATGCATATCGGCTGCTTGTTGGCTTTTCTGGGTTTCTCCGTCATGGGCAGTACGAATGATCAAGGCGCGCATGAAATCAAGCATCGCATCGGTTACCCGTCGCCCTGGTATACGCAGGAATCGACGTCCCAGTCGGATGGTTCGTTCAGTGAATCGAACGGTATCCGTTGGTCTTCCTCCGCGTGGTTGGTGGCTGCGTGTGGGCTGGGGCTAGCCTATATTTACTGGCGGATCGAGAAGATCCGAAATCCAGATGCTGGATTCTGGCACAAGCCCAAAACAATCATGCTGGCATGGGTCGTGCTTGCCATTGCGGATATCGGATTAGGTGCCGGGATGGGCCAGTTGGGGGTTAACTTCCAACCTCTGCGCGACTCATATGCTATCGAACAAATCAGTTCGTCTAATGCCCCAGGCAACAAGACAGCAGCCGGGGAAACGGACCCGCAAGTCGCAGCTCTGATGCGGGCGGCCACAACGGGTCAAATCGGCGCGATCCGCAGACTGCTGGCCGAAGGAGTTGATGTTAACGACAAGGATGCGGACGGACGGACCGCATTAATGACAGCCTCCACCGAAGGACAGGTCTCGACGGCACTCGCGTTGATCGTCATGGGAGCAAACCCGAATGAGAAAGACAACGAGGGTCTGACGGCATTGATGTACGCAGCCGCTGCGAGGCAAACCGATCTGATTGCTGCTCTGTTCCAACTCGAACTTGCGGCTAGAAATGCTCGCGCTCGCGATGCTTCCCCGGACGAGGCAGCCATGAAATTCAAACAAACCGCAGGTGTAAGCGTACAAATTCTTGAGGAGTTTGGAGACCGCGCCATCAATCTGGATATCGACGAGAATGCCCAAGATGCCAGAGGCGAAACAGCGCTCATGAAAGCGGCTATTGGCGGTGATCTAACGTGCATTGACGCGCTGATGAAGGAAATCAATGGTTTCGCGATCAACGGCGGTATACAGGATAAGTTGGGCCTCACATGGCTGATGCATCTGGCCATCAACGGGCACACAGAAGTCCTTCGCACTCTGATCGAAGACAAGGATTGGCCAGTCTCGATCAACGGAGTCGCCTATGTGCGTAACAGAATGCTCGATCCATCACACGTCGTTTTGACAGACGCCGCGGGCAAGAACGTCATTCAGTTGGCTGAAGAGCGCGGCCACGGAGAGATTGCTGAATTGCTAAGGAAAGAGATGAGGAGGTGGCTCGAGGATAGTCCCGACGTGGTCAAAAGATATGCAACGGAAGCCCTGACAACTGGCGACAATCAGGGCTCAGAATCAAAAGACTAGTTGGACAGCGACGCCGTCATTCGACGGGTCGATCCGCCGTTCCGCCAATCAGCCTCGCCGCGTCCGCTAGTTGCATGAAAACGGTTCGGCGGGATCGCTCTCTATTTTGATAACAGTTCGACGCGGGTGTAAGGGCAGCTGATGTAGGTGGCGTATCCTTTGCCTTGGTAGTGAATGGTCTTCCGGTGGTTGCTGAAGAAGTCGACGCGCGTGGCGTTGGGATCGAGATCGATGGTTGCCGTCCATACGTCGCGTTGTCTGTCATGTTTCATGTCAACCCAGTTCTCGTCTGGGATCAGTTTCTGAAGGTAACCTGGACTTCCATCGGGTGCGCGGTCGTAGATAAAAAACATGCGACCGCTTTCTTCTCCAGAGTTCCGCTTGAAACGGACGGTGACGTTCAGCTTGTCCCGTTCGAGTTCGTACTGTGCAGTCGGAGGTTCGAGAAGTGGGTCGACGCTGTCGAAGAAGTGCTCTAACAGAAACGCTGCTTTGTTCTGCTGGTTGCGTTCTGCCGCAGGGTGCTGTTTCTTTTTACCGTGTCCTGAGTTAGCTCGCAGGTAGACTGGGATTGTCGGATGATGCTCGCCGCCCCACGCGAGATCGTAAGCGACAAAGTCGTGAGTGCCTGGATGAAACAGGAGGTCGACGTTCCGGGCGCGAAGCGCTTCGATGTTCCTGGTGATAAAGACGCTATCGGATATATCGTTGGCCAGTTTTTGCAGGTCCTCCCAGCGATGGCCGCTGGCAAGAGCAGCCTCGTTGTAAATGGGGCCGAAATGTCCGCCCAGGAATGCGTGGTTGAGCGGGCCAGTGTCGGCTTCAAGTTCGTCCCAAGCCTGCCGGTCGCACAGACGGAGCGGCGATTCCCAGATGGGAGAAACGCTGGCATGGACTGCGGTCATACGATCGTCGTGCAAGATAGCCATCGATGGCGTCGCGCCGTTTTTCGATCCACCAGACATCGCGACCTTGCCAACTTCAAAGTGATCGCTCTCGGCATTCGCCGTCGTGATGGCGCGCATCATTGTCGCGGGCCAGGCCCAGTACTGGATCTTGTCATGCGGGTTGAGAGTCTTCAGAAAGCGAGCTTCAGAGGCTTTGCCCAACTCGCCGAGTCCGGACCTTTCAAGAACTTGAACGACGGTGTAGACCAACCCCACTCCGCCCTCGATCAGTTGCTGGTCAATCGGCGCGAGCCTGGTGTCCTGCCGCAGACGCTCCGGCGAGTTGCCGCCAGTGAGATGAAAACCTTTTGCCTTTCGATCAGCTGGAACTACCATCCGCACTGGTATTCGGTAACCCTGGCCGGGCCAGATCTCGCCGACGTTGATGGTGACAAGTGTCTGACGAGTTGGGACATCACCGCCGACACGATGCCAATCCTGAATGACCTCGACTTCCAGTGTCGATGAATCACGGATCGCAGCCATGTCGAACAGTCTGATCTTCGTGTCCTCGGCTTGCGCTGACAATGTCCCTATCATCACCGGTCGCTCCCAGTCAGTGGGCTGATAGCCCTCTGGCTTTTTCGGCTTGTTGACTTCAACAATTTCGCCGTTGCCAGAGTCGAATAACGGCCAGCCATCCGTCCGGAAGGGCGGCGCCGGAAACCCTTCTTTGTTGTACAACAGGTTGCGTTGCGAAGGATTCATCGCCCATGCGTAGCGAGCGGCAACAGGCTGCACGACCTGCGGTGATGATACGACGACGGTGTTGCCTTCGATCGTCGCTTCAGCCCAGTGCCACTTCATATCCTCGCTGGCGATGGCGAACGAGTCTAGTTTGCCCGATTTGGCCGACATCAGGCCGCTGCCAACCGAGTCGAATTTCAGGACGATGCGATTCGCCTTGATGGTCTGCTCTTGAAATCGCGGGCCGGAATCGACAATGTCCCTGCCGTAAGTCCGCTTCAGCGCCAGATAAGCGTGACGAATACCGATCGGCTTTTTGTTCTGGGGATGTAATGCGATCGCGTCACCCGTATCTATCGACACAGCCATGGCAGTATTGGGTACTTCCAAAGTCACCAGCCGCATCATCTCCCGGTTAACCGCCCAGGGCGCTTCCAGGCCTTCAACTGGGTTTTCCTGAGGAGGGTTCCAGCTGGGAAGCTGCGTGAAGTAAAACGGAAAATCCTTCGCCACGTTTCCTTCAGAAAGTTCATGCCAAGACGAGCGGTAGTAACCGATCAGCTTCGCTAGTTGTTTGCGATAGTTGAGCGTTTGTGGGACGTTCTTCGAATTCCTTTCACCTTGATACCAGATCGCGCCGCGAATTCCGTACGGTCGCACCGGATAGATCATCGCGTTGAAAATGTGCGACGGATATTGATGCCCTAAACTCGCGGGCTTCGTGATGAAGGGCGGTTGGAGTTGCCGGAATCTGTTCTTCATTGTCTCGCCGGCTGCAATCTTTGCATTGTATTCTTTGAGTTCCTCCTGAAAGTTCTTCAGGGCCTCTTCTTTGGAGTAGCGACGCGACCTCCTCTCAATATCCTCAATCTCCGCAATCACCCGTGGATCATCATCCTGTATCTCCTTCGGCATCCAGCCTTCGATCGGAGTTCCCGCGTAGGCCTGGACGATGATCCCAACTGGGATGCCAAGTTTGTCGTGCAGTTTCTTGCCAAAGTAGTACGACACAGCCGACGTCGCTGCAGCGGATTCTGGATGGCAAGGAGACCACTCCGCCAGCCGGTCTCGTGACTCTTTCAGCGGTTCATGCCAGTGCTCTCTGGCCGACTTGAAGATACGGAAGTTCGGAGCGTTGGCCGAAGCCGCTTCTTCTTCGCCGCCAAAGGTATTGCTAAGCGCCCATCCCATGTTGGACTGCCCCGCGCACAGCCAGACTTCCCCGACGGCGACATTCTGAATCGTGATCGTGTTCTGGCCGCTGATGATCAGCGAATGCGCCGTACCGTGAGCCGGCGTCTTCAACATCACTTTCCAGTCTCCGCTTTCATCGGTGACGGTGGTGGCGTCGTCTCCCCAGCTTGCCCGCACTGTGACCTTCTCGCCGGGCGTGGCAAATCCCCAGACGACATTCCTGGTTTGCTGCTGGAAAATCATGTTGTCGCTGAACAGTCGCGGCACGCGGATGTCGGCTGATGCCGTAACGCACGCGGACAGAACGAGCAGCACTGTGGCAAGTTTTTTCATAGTCGTTCCATAGTTTCTTGATCACTGATCGTTCTTCACGCCGGTTATTTACCAGATTGATTTCAGTTCGTGAGCTTCCATGTTGACCAGTTTCGCGTTGCCGCCCTGTGCCACCACGGAGACGCCCGTCGCATCCAACTTGGTGGGCCCGGGGCCAGAGATGAACACTCGACCGTCATTGCCGATGATTTCCGTCAGCGAACGATCCGCGAGAACCTGGATGCTAATCTTGCCATCCATCGGTTTGAGAGGTGTTCCGTTCAGCTTCTGACCCTTCACGTCGTACTTGATTGAGCGACCGGGGAGGTTCAGAACGATCGCTGAGGCGTTGCCAACTTCAACGGTAACCCGAACGTCCAGGAGATCGCTGCCGGCAGGCAAAGTCACCGGCTGGTCCGCGACCAGATCCTGTGACCTGGCCTGGTTGCTTCTGGCACGTAAATCTTCGATCTCCTTGATGGGCTTGGCAAACATGCGAATGCCCTCTTCCGTCGTACGCAGCGTCAAGCGGTGGGGAAAGCTGAAGTGCTGGTTATACGGCCCGGGTGAACCGACTCTTAACCAGCCCATCTGGATCTTGCGGCCATCCGGAGCGTTGTCAAAAGTCTGGGAAGCATAGTAGGGACCCCAATGGACCTGATGCTTGCCTTCGTGTTCGGGGGTAAATGTCTTTCCATCAAATGTCCCCACGGCATACTTCGCATCGGCGGCGAAAACGACCCAGCGAGATTCTGTCTCGTCTCCATCGACAGGAAGTTCGAAAAGTTCTGTGCACTCATAGTAACCGGGAAGATGGCTTTGCTCCGTCCACTGCTTCATGTTCGTCGAAGTGTAGAAGGCGGCATTTCTTCCCTGATCTTCATTCTCGTCATAGACGACCATGACCCAATGACCGCCAAGCGCTCGAGCCTCGTCATCGAGAGCCTTATCATCCTTGTCGTATGCGTACCAGGTCACCTTCGGGTCGCGCCCCTTATGTTCCACCACGGGATTGTTTTCGTAATAGGTGAAGGTGTCGCCGCCATCGGTACTGTAGGCAATGGCTTCACCGCAGCCGGTATCAGTAAAGAAGGCGACGAGGGCATTCTCACCCCAACCTGCGGTGTTTTTCTTATCCACCGTGGCGCCTCCAGAGAAGCAGTCACGGACGGCCATGGTCTTGGGGAAGAGCTTGTTGGGTTGTTGCTGCCAGTGCAGCAGGTCCTCGCTGATGGCGTGCCCCCAAGTCATATTGCCCCACGGGAGAGCCACCGGGTTGTGCTGGAAGAAGAAGTGCCATCTACCATCGTGATACACCATGCCGTTGGGGTCATTGTTCCAGCCAACCTTCTGGGTGAAGTGAAACTGCGGGCGGTGGTCCTCCTTGTAGAAGCGTTCCTCACCTGGGATGGTGTCGGACTGTTTGACCAGTGCAAAGCCCTCTTCCGTGGCCTTGCTCGCCACGACGCGAGCTTCCTTGCCCTTGTAGCTGTCGATGGTAAAGAAAGCGTACCAGTCGGTGAGATCGGAAGAAGGAGCCAGATGCAGGCCATAGTTGCGGACTTCCTCACCGTCGATGTGAAGCTGAAGCTGACCTCCACCCCTATTTCCGCGACCACCCTTATTCTGGATCGGAATGATCAGGTACTTGTTCTCGACGGTGAAGGTCGCCTCCTTGCGGCCGAGCATGGGCACTTTAGGCTTGGTGTCTGTTTGGACAACGTGGTCAACATTGACGTGGCCCCATCCGCCGGTCGCCGCATCTACAATCTGAATGTGCACCGTTTTCCCTTTTAATTCGGTCACATCCCAAACAGACGGTTCCAACGCCTCGCTGCCACCAGGCCGGTTGTTGGTGCCAGTGACGCTGCGCACGACTTTGCCATCCAACAACAGATTCATACATGTCTTCCCTTCGTGTCCACCGCCACCGATGAGAAAGATCAGATAATCGCGTTCGATCTTGACAGGCGGAGAGGTCAGAGTACCGATGGTTTTATCGCCGCCGAAGAAGGTGTTAATCAGACGTTTGCCCTTGTATCCGCTCACGTCCATCTGTCCCTTCAAAGTGCCCTGCGCCGGCCCGGGGCCGAAGGCTTCGCCCTCCACCTTCCAATCGCCATAAGTCTCCCCTTCAAAATCGGCAACGAGAACGTCCGTTCGTTTCGCGGAAGCACGCGTTTCCGTTCCTTGCCCTAACGCAGAGGTTCCCATCATCGCCAGGAAAACGAAGACAGTAGTTACATGGGCACTCAGGTTCATGATCACGTTCCTTTCATCAAAGCGAATCGAATCCGATTCATCGTCGTGGTGTTTATTCAGAAGAAGCGGTCAGCTGCGGTATGATGCCAGATTGGGAACACGCAGCAACGGCATTTATCGCCTGCTCCGAGCCCACGGCGGACGTTCATCGCAGCCAAACCAGGGCTTCAGGGCATCGATCGCGATGGATACGTCAACGGTCCTCCGGCTTTCGGTTCTCTCGCCGCGAATGACGGACTCATTATACTCTGGGAGGACTGCACGTTGAATGTGGTGCGAACGCGGTAAATCTCGTTACAGGGGCAGAACCATCATTGATAAGTGAGCGTAAGGGTGGCCTTGGTGTCTCGATCACTTACGGCACGAATCCAGCAGGCCGAGAAGCCGGTTGCGAACTCATAGGCGAAGACTTCGCCGGGTTCGATCTTGAAGGAGCGATGGTCGCCCCATAAGCCGCTTCCGTCGATGTCGACTTGCAGTGTGATCGTGACTTGCCTGGACGAACGATGGGAGAATTCGGCGGACTTTTTGTCGTAGCCCGTCATCAGATAGGGATCTGATGGGACTCCAGCTTTCGCGTCGCTGTCGCGCCAGGGGCCACCATGGCCAACGGGCTTTCCAAGTTTCCACAGATCATCGACGCCGCCGAACCAGAGTGCCGTGCCGTGGTCAGCGTCGGCGAAAATGTGGCCATCATTCGCTACGTCCGAACGGACACCGGCAAGGACGAGCAGTCCGTTCCACGAACAGAAATCGGTGATCTGTTTCGCATGGCTCGAAACGGGTCGTATCAGATTCCACGCTGGTGGCGCTCCGTTGGTGATCAATGGCACTTCGTAGAATGTGCCATGAATGTTGGCGAGATGACGTTCGGATTCGACTTCGCGTGATCCGCGTGGCCACCCGGATGCGAATGGTCTGTCGAATGCCGCATTGCCCTTTGGAAGTCGCAACAACTGACCGCCGTGTTTCAGGATCACCGACGCCTCGTCCACCGTGAATTCGGGTTCGACACGCAACAAGGTCTTCAACTTTGCGTCCGGTTGATCCTTCTTGAACTGAAAACCGGCTTTGGTGAAATCGAAGTAGCGGTTGTCGGTGGTGATGACGCGCAGGTTGCGGTTCCGTTTGGCGGCATAGATAACCGCACTGAGAGGATTGTCGTCACCAACGTCGGCAAGACCGGCGAATTGTGCTTTGTTCTCGGGAGAGGCACCATCGGCGAATCGGCTGGTTGTTTGGTGCAGGAAGGCCGTCGCCACGCAATCGCGATTCGACATCAATCGCAGCCACTCCGCATCAAGATTCTCCGGCAACAGGTGGGCGACGTAACCGTCTCTCGGAACTTCCACCATTTCAAGATCCGTCCATGAGCCGTCACCCTTCTTATCGACCTGCAAAGTGAATACGACAGGTCCCGTGTGTTTGTTGGCGAGTTTTTGGATTGCCGTTGGTGTGTTGGTGCTGGCTTTGGCGAGTGCAACAACCTGTACGGGATTGGAGCCTTTGGATTTGACAAACGCCATATGTGGCATTCCGAATGCATCGGGGCCATGCTCGGTTGCATTCCCTGGAATCGAGACCTTCCCCGCTGGGAAATCCCGAGAGTAAATCCGGTCACGAAAACCCTGGCCCCATGTCAGAGTACACTCTGTCAGTTTCCACGCTGCCGCAAGCTTTGGATCACCTCGTCGATCAACGGCAAGGTAGATGGTAACAGGCCCGTTGACCTCCAATTCATATCCCGGTGCCGGTTTGTGCCAGTCGCCCCGGTTGACAGTGACTCGCGGCAGGGCCGCCAACTCCTTCGGCATCGACGTGATTGTCTGCTGGTCCGTTGCTCGCAGAGCCTTGGCAGCGATTGGCCTTCTTCGACCTGTCACGAGGTGAAGAACTCGTCGATCGAAGCCTGCAACGAGGAACGGATCGGACGGCGTGTTGGCAGTGACGTGATCTTCGATCCATGGCCCTCCGTAACCGCTTGCCGGCCCCCAGCTCTTGAGGTCTTCGTAGCTGCCGACCCAGAGGTTGCTTTGCGGTTGTCCGGCCAGTTTGTTGCCTTGAATGCTGGTTTCGTCGGTCGCGAGAACAAGTTTTCCGTTCCACTCGCAAAAGTCGGGTACATATCGCAGGTGGCTACCAATTGGTTTGATCCCAGCGGAGTTCTTCGATGAAAACGTCTTTGGAAACTCGAAGAACATGCCGTGCATATCCATCATCCAGCGACCAGCGGTAATCTCGCGGATGCGAGGCCATTCGGTGTACCAACCGTGGCTCGCATCGTTACAGTACGCGGCTTTCGGCAGCAAATATGTGTGCCACCGGCCGTCCTCCAGTAACTTCAATCGCACGCTGCGGCGATCCCAGCCGATCGCCCAGATCGGATCGTCGACGTCACTGCCGCCGGTGATCCCGTTTGGTCCTGTAACTTCGGTAAACTGTCGACGTTCAACAATGCTCCACTCTTTGCCATCGAATTCAGCGAGGACGCCACGTTCTTCTTCGATCTTCGCGACTCCACCCACGAGGAGATCGTTGTAGTTGCCCACGTGCAACTCGCCGTTATTCGAGACGACGAGTCGTCCCTGCGAAGTGTATCCACCTTTACTGTGCCAACCGGGAACTGGCTTTTTGAACAATCGTTTCACGGCGAGTGTGTGGACGTTGGCCTCCCAGATCGATCCCTCCATGTCGATGTAGTAAACCTTGTTTTTGGGGTCGGTCAAATGACGTGCAATCGCGGTGACTCGGATCGGCATCTCGTTCGGTGAAATCACTCGCACTTCACCGCGTGAGTCAATCAGATAGTGAGCGATCAGCAGTTGATTTGACTCTTTGTGGATCATTCGCCCCGCAGGTGTGCCTCCAACGCTTTCGGGGTGAACCGTCATCGGTTTGTTCAGATCGGGATCGACGGAATAGAGCTTGTGTTCGCTCCCCTTCGGTTGATGCGGTGCATAGTTCACCATCCAGAGCTTGCCCGCCCACGGCACGATCGCTCCAATCCCACATTCCCTGTGTCCGCCCTTGTAATGCGCGCCGTTCTGGCTGTAGATGCCGTAGGTTGTCAGGTGCGGATAGATGCCGCTGATTTGGATGTCAGTGCGGGGGGCTCTGGGAGGAGTTGCGGGAATCTTCGGCTCTTCGTGGGGTGAGCTTCCAGCTTGCCTCAGAGTATTCGCAAGCTGGAAGCTCGCGGCACGTTGATGTTCGCACAATTGCGCTGCAAGTTCGCGCACCGCCGCTTGATGCTCGGGAGATTTTGCCAGAATGGTTGTCTCGATCGCATTGGATCGCAAGTTGTACAGCTCGGCAAAAACTGCGATGGAGCCCTGTTCGATCTGCGTCTCGACGTATTTCCAGCGATCATTTCGCACCGCCCACAACGGCTGAGTAACAAACGCATTGTCAAATTGCGTGCCTTGCACGGCAATGCGGTCGAGATTGGGTGTGTGAATCAGCTCGTCCCCGGATGAAGCGACGCTATCCCAACGCTGATCGTCGGTGAGTAGAAAGAGGATGTTGGGACGAGCGCCATCAGTGGAGTGCTGGGCAGCAGCGGCCAAGGGTTCAACGAAACTAAACAACACGCACGCACACAACGCACGGACTACGTTACGCTGCGAACCGTGGATCAATGCGCATCGATACACGAAAGTTATGACAGAGACGAAGACCGAGTTACTCAAGACCAAGCTCTCCTTCCCACCATCTCAGATAGGCTTCAGTATCAACTCTGAACGACAACCCACGCTTCTTTATTCTATCACCGGCGTGCCCCCATTTCCGTATCAAGGGTCATGGGAGTTGGTTAGAAGGTCAACGTTGCGAAGTCACCGTGCCGTTTGAAACGCCGGATGCGGTCTCCCTTGTTGTGGTGCGGTCTCCTGACCGCAACACCATTCCGACCGTAGGTCTCCAAACAAGCGCGGAACGCCTACCACATTCGGGGTGAGAAGAAGGAGACTTTCGGTCGAAACGGTAAGCGGGTCAGGAGACCCGATTACAACTGGTCGACCCGCTCACAACTGGGAGACCCGCTCACAACCTGAGACCCGCCCATCCCCGGGCCCATAACCAAGCCACAACCTGGGCCCACCATCACCAGGCGGTCCAGCCGCCGTCGATAATTAAGTTCTGACCGGTCATATAGCTGCTCGCCTCGCTGGCAAGAAACACCACGGCGCCTTTCAATTCGTGCGGTTGCCCCATGCGATGTTGAGGACATTTTTCGATCAGTCGATCTTCCAGTCCGGCTGGAACTTTGGCCGGGTTTGGAAAGGCACCAGGCGAAAGGCAATTCACGCGCACCTTGTCGGGTGCCCAGTAGACTGCCAAATGTCGCGTCATGTGAATCACGCCACCCTTTAGCGCGTGATATGCGACGGGGCTGGCAGAGCAAATCGATTTGTAGGCGTCTGGGTACGACCCGACCACGCCGTACATCGAGCCGATCATGATCACGGCACCCGCTGCCTGGCGCTCTACAACGTGATTGCGGAGAAGTCGTGCCAGATGAAAGTAACCAGCGGCGTTGGCCAACTGCTGTTGAAACTGCTGTGGCGTAACATCAGTCAAGTCATTCGGAGGCCCTGATTGACCGTTGTTGACAACAATGTCGATCCCGCCAACCTGGTCGATGGCATCTTGAAAACCAGCTTCCAGCGATGCGACGTCCAATTGATTCAGTTCGATGCCAACGTGCGCGCCGCTCGAGACAGCAGGCAGACTGGACGCCGACTGGCGCGCCCGCTCGACATCGCGGCTGGCCGTGACAACCACGGCACCGGCCTCCGCCAAGGCACGCGCCATGGCCGAACCCAAATACCCGCTGGCACCCGTAATCAGGGTCCGCTTACCTGACAGGTTGAACAAGGAACTGACAGTTGGTTCTTGTATTGTGTTCATGCGCGTTCCTGCGTGTCCGATGTCGCCGCGGAAGTACGTGTCGGAGCTAGATTGCGAAGCGATACGCTCGATTCGGCTGACCGCGCCGCTTACGCAGACTTGCGTTGCTCGTCTGTCGTCGAACTGTTCTGAGCGGACGCCTTCGTCTCGTGACTGGCGACGTCACCCACTCTACCGTCATCGCGTCGCACTCGCAGGGACCTGCAAGCGACGATCGTCTCAAATTCGCCCTGCTGGATTATTTCGTCCGCCTGATTCACTAACTGCCGGCGCCACGTGACGCGTCCTTGTCGGCGGTTCTTTGAATTCAAATCGATAACTTCCGTTTTGACGCGCACGGTGTCGCCGATGAACAGCGGCCGCAAGAATTTCCATTGGCCAATTCCCAAGAACGCCTTGGTTTGCATCGCCGGGGCCGTACTGCTGAGACCAGCCAAGAGGGACAAGCCGAGCAATCCGTGTGCAATGGGACGGCCATACGGTGTCTGCTTTGCAAATTCGTGATCAACATGAAGCGGATCGTAATCGCCCGTCATACCCGCAAAACTGACGACGTCCGTCTCGGTAATCGTGCGGCTGCGGCTCTCCCAGCAATCACCGACAGTCAGTTCGTCAAAATAAAACGGCTCGCTCATCCTTGGCACTCCCTTGCTGGTGCGAGTCGCACGGACGTGTAGCGTGCGCAACGCCTTGTTTCTAAGTCCTATGTGACGAAAAACCCGCTACACTTACGCCGCATGGGCTCTAGCGACCGATGGAGATCGTGGCGGAGGGGGGATTTTGCGGGAATGACGAGATTTGGCAAGAGCGATTTTTGCCGCCAACCCAATAACTGGTGAAACCGCAGATAATACGAAGTTTGGGTGGGGCAGCGAACGCTCTCAGGGGCTACCAATCGTCGTTTAGCAAGCCACGATCAGCGCGGTTGGCCATCTGCTGTCGCACACGGACGTCGATCGTTTCGGTCATAAACCTGATGCTGCCATCGCCTCGGGCGGACTGCCCGCCACCGGGATGCACGCTAGAGAGACCACCGACCCCCAGATTTGGATCCTCGGGTGGTTTGGCAGCGAATGCCGGTGGGTCCACATTTACCCATCGACCTGACGAATTGGATGAAAACAAAATCGCCTCGAGTGCATCGCCGCTGAGCGTTGGCGCCAAGCTCGCGTCCCCCACAACACCTGGCGGGAAACCAGCGGTGGTCCAGGGTAGCCGACGCCCGGTACCATTGAAGCTGCCCAAGTTGCGCAACGTCGCCCGCGTCCCCGACATCCACCCCAGATCGCCCAACAGGGTCGCTTTTTCACCGATGAATATTGTATTCGAAACGCCATCGACAACATCGTCGTACCGTATTCGGCTGTTCAAGAAGAAGATGCCATTGTTATCTACGTCAATTGGCGTTTCAGTATCATTGTGAATCCCAGCGTAGTCACTGTAGCCTATGCCGCCTGCCGGCGACGAAGGACAACGCAGGATCTCCAGATGCACACGGCGAGCAGGTCGATTTGCATCGTCGTAAACGCCCACGCGATAGTCGATGTGCCGCGCCAACGGTTCCTGTTCCAAGAACGGCAGGATCTGGGAAATCCAATTGTGGTGATAGCCCTGCGGAACATGGAAAATCGGCCCTGAAGTGTCGACGGTTCCTGGCGGATAGACCTGGTGTGTGGATTCATATTCTTGAACGGCGAGGATCACTTGTGTCAGGTTATTGGCGCACGACATTCGTCGCGCCGCTTCCGTCGCCGCCTGCACTGCCGGCAATAGCAACGCAACCAGTACACCGATGATCGCGATGACGGTCAAGAGTTCGATATACGTGAAGCCACGGTGCTGTTTCATGGTCCAGCCGTCCTACTGAAGTTCGATGAGTTTGCCGTCAGCTCGATGCCCCAACTGTCGATAGACTGTCGTCGATACCGTCGTGGCGATGAATCGCGTGCTACCGTCCCCCATCGCAAAATTGGCGCCGCTGGAATGATAACTGGCGAACCCGCCGACAAATGTCGCTGCCGCACGCGGCGATGTTCCACCCAGCACGATCAGCCTATCGTTCCGTTCGTCAAGATCATAGGATTCTTCCTCACCACCGAAGCCATCCATGCCCCCTGCCCCCGCAGGTTTTCCCGATGACAAGGAAACTCCAGGCGGAAGTTGCGTGCCCCGATTCCAGGCGCGTGTCTGTCGGATTTGGTCGATGGCAGTGTTGAGTGCCTCGCCGGTGTTGCGCAGGATCGCCCTAGTCCCCGACATCCAGCCCAGGTCACCGCGTTCCAGCGCCTTTTCACCCAGGAAAATCGTGTAACCAACGCCATCGCTCACATCATCCTGAGTGACAGCGCTGTTCAAGAAGAAGACGCCGTTTTGGTCGACATCGATCGGATTCTCGGCATCGTGGTGCAAGGCGGCATACTGCGAATAGCCTTTGCCTCCCATTGGGTTTGACGGGCACTGCAGCCGGGAAAGGTGGAGCGCGCGAACCGGCATGTTGTTCTTGTGATACACACTCACATCACGGTCGATGCGATGGTATACCGCCTCTTTTTCCAAGAACGGCATCATTTGCCCGATCCAGCCATGGTGGTAGCCCTTCAATTGATTGAGGATCGGACCGGTCGGGTTCACCGTACCTGGCGGATAGAGCTGATGTGTCGATTCGTAATGATGAACCGCCATGATCAGCTGCGCAAGGTTGTTCGAACACGACGCGCGTCGAGCGGCTTCCCGCGCAGCCTGCACAGCGGGCAAGAGAAGCGCAACCAAGATCCCGATGACTGCGACGACAATCAACAGTTCGACCAACGTAAAACCACGGCTGATGCATCCGCGCGTGATGCGAGTTTCACCTGCGTGCATTGTTTGTCTGTTGGTCATCTGCGAGTCCTGGATCTTGCCTCTTGAGACAAGAAAGGCTTGGAACGAGAAAGCTCATGTCAGGTTCTTCTTCAGAAAAGCTTGTATCAGGTTTTTCTTTACAAATGAATCAAGTTTTTAGCGACGGGCACTGACCGCAGGTCGGTCGGGGAGCGGGTCGCTGCAATCGAGCGATCGCTCGCATCGGTCCGAGGCACAGCCTCGCTAGAACTCCCCATCAATCAACTTACCGTCGTGGCGATTTCCTAATTGCTGGTAGACCGCGGTCGAAATGGTCTCACTGATATACCGAACGCTGCCATCACCCAAGGCAAAATTCGCTCCAGCCGCGTGATCACTGGCAAATCCGCCGACGGACAACGGGCCGATCGGCTGGCCATATTTAATACTGTTGCTCTTCGCTTCGTCAGGCTGGTCATTAGCTTCTTTTGTCAGATTCTCCGTGTCTTCGGCGGGGGAAGACGTATCTCCAGAGGCATCGGCGGGCGTGTCCACGCCGTCTTCAACCCCCGGCGGCCGAGTCGGTCCCACCAGAGCAGGGCGCCCCGCGGACAACGTCAATGCGGCATTCAGTGGCGTGCCCGTGTTTCGCAGAATCGCTCGAGTGCCCGACATCCAGCCGAGATCGCCGACGGTTGCGAGCTTTTCGCCAAAGAAGAACGTCTGTGACGAGCCGTCGGAAACGTCTTGATAGCGAACTTTACTGTTAAGGAAGAAGATCCCGTCATTGGCGGCGTCAATCGGCGCTTCGACATCATGCTGCAGGCCGGCGTAATCGCTGTATCCACGACCGCCCAACCATGACGAAGGGCAACGATAGAATGCGACATTGTGGGCACGCACTTTGGCGTTGCCGGCGTCGTAAACGCTGACCGAGTGGTCGATATTGCGATAAACAACGCCCTGTTCGACATACGGCAGTAACTGAGTCGTCCAGCCATGATGATAGCCCTGGGGAACACTGCGAACCGGTCCGGTCGCGGCGACGGTTCCCGTCGGATAGGCCGTGTGCGCCATCTCGTAGTTATTGACCGCAATGATCAACTGGGCCAGATGATGTTGGCACTGCGAGCGACGGGCCGCTTCGCGGGCCGCCTGCACGGCGGGCAGTAGCATGGCCACCAGAATGCCGATGATGGCGATCACCACCAGAAGCTCGACCAAGGTGAACGCGCGGATGTCCTTTTTCATTCGGAATCTCCCAAGACTGGCAGGGTCACAGTTACCTCGTGGTCAAGAACGACCCGCTGAATCGGTTCGTCAGGATAGGTTGACTTAATACGCAGGATGCGCTGCCGCGGATGCTGATCAACACGTACGACATGAATTTCGGCGACACCAATCGAACCGGAATTCTCGTCGACGGAAACTCGCCACGTTTGGCCTGGATACTCCGGATCTGCTCGCAGTTGTGCCACTGCCAGCGCCGCGGCAGATTCTGCCAGCCACAGCGCCTGCAACTGCAATGATTCAGTCTTCGCCTGGCGATGATATAGCAGCATTCCGCGGACAAGTGTGCCACTCATCAACATGATGACCAGCAGACAGACCAAGACAACGGCCATCGCGGCAGCCCGGCGACGCACTTTGTGCCGCATCAGTTGGTGCGGTCGTTGACGAGGGCTAATCAACTGAGGCATCGAGAGCTCCTTCCTTTCGGTGCGGGGTCCGGATCCCAATGGCGGCGACGATGCGGTCCACTTGCTGAGAATCCGCCGAGTCGATTTTTCCCATTGCGCGGACAATCTCCAACTCCACCATTGACGACGGTGGCCCAGTTTTCTGCCACCGAAATGTGGCGGTTTTTCCCAAATAATAGACCTCGTGACCAAGCTCCTCACCGTCACGCCGCCGCGTGCGAAGAACGCGCCCCGCTTCGGATTGGTACACGATCACTTCACCATCAGCTGCCAACGTCAGCGAGACGCCGCCGGGTCCCTTCGGACCATCCAGCAAGGCGACATCGCCGGCGGCGTGGGTATCTGTTCTTAGCTGCAGTGACAACCGAGGTACCACTTGCCCGTAGGCCGCGTTGTCCTTCAACTGCCGATCGACTCGGTACATGGCCTGCATCGCGACGGCCACCGCGGTCATCACCATCGAGACAATCGTGACCGCCAATAACACTTCGATCAGCGAATACGCACGGCGCGAGCTTTGACTGTTCATTCGTTGCCTCCCGGCGAAAACTTCCACGCCACCAGCGTAATTGGCTCGACGGGCAGGCCTGCGGTATTCCGATAAGCCAGCGAGACCCGAACGCGTTTCGCCTGGCGCGGATCCATCACATCGGTCACTTCAATCAGCAGCCTGGCGCTGGGCAACAGTGCTTCAGTGGTGGGGTCCAACGCCGTGGCGCTGATTCGCTCGGCGGTGGTCTCGTCCCAAGGCAGCGCCATCATCTGTTCCGTCACGTTGGCGACCTCGTGTATCGCGACCGTTCGCCAACGCGCCTCGTGGCGTTGTCTGGCAGCGACTGCCAGTAGTTGCGCAACGGCCATTAAAGCAACCGACAGCAGCATGACTGCCAAACTGACTTCCAACAGCATCGATCCATTGCGTCGTCGTATCATGACATGCCTTCGATAAGCGACGTTAAAGGAACGAAGAGGCCAATCACCAGAAAGGCGACGATCAGCCCCAACACCAGGACCAGGATTGGAAACAGAACATTCAACACAATTCGTAGCCGAAAAACCCAACGTCGCATACCGCTATCGGCCATTTCCTCCAACGCCCAAGCAATATTACCCGTCCGCTCGGCGGCCTCCAACACC
>JASLPZ010000092.1:14049-21922 GCA_030744725.1 Pirellulaceae bacterium | reverse complement strand
GAATTCGCGACTGATGAAGGTGCCCGTTACGACAAGTCACTGATCTTTGACGCCGCCAATATCGCTCCCCAAGTTACGTGGGGTACAAATCCGGGCCAAGTAGTCGCAGTGGACACCTCCGTGCCCGATCCCGCCGACATGGGCGACGCAACCGACCAGAAGACGGCCGCAGGTGCGCTCGAATATATGAACCTCACGGCTGGCACCCCCATCACTGACATTCCGATCGAGCGGGTCTTCATCGGTTCATGCACCAACGCACGCATCGAAGATCTGCGTTCGGCCGCGGCAGTCGCGGCAGGCCACCAGGTGTCGGATCGCGTGTCCGCCATGGTTGTGACAGGCAGCGGACTGATTAAGACTCAAGCCGAAGCCGAAGGGTTGGATAAAGTTTTCCAGGACGCCGGATTCGATTGGCGCGAGCCTGGTTGCAGTATGTGCCTGGCGATGAACCCAGATAAGCTCGCACCCGGCCAGCGATGCGCTTCGACCAGTAACCGCAACTTCGAGGGCCGGCAAGGCAAAGGCGGACGGACGCATCTGGTCTCGCCAGCGATGGCGGCGGCGGCCGCAGTCGCGGGGCACTTCGTCGACATTCGTGAGTGGCAGTTCAATTGACTTAAAAGCGATACGATTCCTATTCGTGTTTTGTGATGCAATGTAGTTAGGACATTTTCATGAAGACATTTACCACGCACAGAGGTTTGGTCGCCACGATGGATCGGGCCAACGTCGACACAGATCAGATCATTCCCAAGCAATTCCTGAAGCGGATCGAACGCACCGGCTTTGGCCAATATCTGTTTTTCGACTGGCGCTTCAACGAAGACGGTTCGGACGACCCGTCCTTCGAGCTCAATCAACCGGAAGTCGCGGGAGCATCGGTCCTGGTGGCGCGCCGCAACTTTGGTAGTGGTTCAAGCCGTGAACATGCCGTGTGGGCGTTGGATGATTATGGATTTCGCGTGGTCATCGCTGCCAGCTTTGCCGATATCTTCTACAACAACTGCTTTAAGAATGCGGTCTTGCCGATCGGCTTGGATGAAGATACCGTTGAACAGATTTTCCAGTGCGCCGCCTCGCACGCTGGCTACGAGCTCGACGTCAACTTGGAGAATCAGACAATCTCCGACGATCACGGCCTTTCACTGTCGTTCGAGCTTGACGGATTCCGGCGCGAATGCCTCCTCAAAGGCCTGGATGACATCGCCCTCTCATTAGCAATGGCGGACAAGATCTCCGCCTACGAGGTGGCCAACGGCATCCAATAGGCCCAACTCGGCTGACCTCAATGCGAGTCGATTGTTGGCGAAGTTCAGCGGGTGCCTTGTCTTGTAGGTGTGAGTCCGCGGAGCGGGAAATAGCGCTTCGGCTCGCCATCTTGCCAGACGCGTTCTCACGCTGCACAATGACGCTCTTCATCCCGTCTACTTCCGATCGATGTCGGATTAGAAGTTCCGCCGAGCCCAACGTGGGGCGATTCTCGTAAACCAGACTTGAAGGTGATCGTGGATCGTCCAAGGCATGTACGCTGCGCGAGATCGACCACACCGTTCCGTAAATAACACGACCTTCATACAGCAATTCAGCAATTCACCAATCGGTAAAGAGGAGCTCCCCCCATGAAAATCGAGACACTAATTCTCAACGCTGTCGGGATGGTCGTTCTCGCAGCATCGCCACTTGTTGCCGCAGATCCTACCATCGAAACCGTGATCGATGGACTTTACAATCCGTGTGCCGTGGCCGTGCAGCCAGAAACCGGGCACGTTTTTGTTTCTGACAGTGGGGCAGGACGCGTGGTCCGCGTGGTCGATGGGAAAGCCCAGGATGTCATCGTTGGTTTTGAAAAGGACGTGTACGGAAAGGGCCCAAAATTCGATATCGGTCCACTAGGTCTCGTATTTCTGAACAAAGACACACTGGTTGTCGGGGGTGGTGACAAGTCGGACGGGGACGAACTGCTGCGAGTGTTTTCAGTTCCCGCCGTAGGGAGCCCCGCAATCAAAGCCAGCGATGCAACGGATAGTATTAATATGCCTGCTACCGAAGACGTCAAAGGTGAAGGTAACTTTCATGGTCTAGCCGCCACCAACAAAGCTGTTTTTGTCACGTGTAACGGCGACGATACCAAGGGTTGGATTGCACGAGCGGTAGTCAAGAAAGGCGAAGTGACCGAATTCAAACGGTTCTTGCCAACCAAAGAGGCCACCGAAGTCGATGCACCCATTGCTGCCGTGATCAGCCCCAAGGGCCAATTGGTGATTGGTCAAGGCGGCGAGGTGACGGTTCCGGAAGATGCCTTGCTGACCTTTTATAACGCCAAGACCGGCAAGATGTTGCTCAATCTGAAAACTGGCTTGTACGACATTACCGGCCTGGCATACAGCGCCGATGGCAAGAAGCTCTTTGCAACGGACTTCGCTTGGATGAAGACGACCGAAGGCGGGCTTTTCCAATTGGTCGGCACCAACGACAATGGCAAGCAATCCGTCGAGGCGAAGAAACTGGTTTCGCTGGACAAGCCGACCGCCCTCGCCGTCATAGACGACACGATCTACGTCACCGTCTTTGGTACACCCACCGAAGGGAGCGACGCAAAATCCGGCAAACTGGTAAAGGTCACCGTGAAATAGCTCCCACTCAATCGTATTCTGTTTTTCTTCTCGCACAAAGGTCACCTTCATGAAAGCCTGGATCCTGCCCTTGATCGGACCACTCCTACTCAGTTCGCCGGTCAACGCTCAGCTCAAATCTGGAATCGACCCGAAGGGTTTTGATAAGACGGTCCGAGTTCAAGACGACCTGTTCCTCCACGTCAATGGCGAGTGGCTTAAGCACACGCCGATCCCATCGGACAAGTCAAACTACGGCACGATCATTGAACTTTCTGACGACTCTCAGAGTCGTCTTCGCGCGATCGTTGAAGAGGCGGCGCAGCAGATAAACAAGAAGGGCAGCGACGCTCAGCGTGTTGGCGATTTTTACAGGAGCTATTTGAACGAAGAGAAGATCGAACAACTTGGGATCAAGCCGCTCCGAAGCGAACTCGCAAAGCTCGACAAACTCACGTCGAAAACTGACGTTGTGCGTCATTTCGGCTATCTTCAAACCGCCGGTGTTGGTACTCCGATTGGGTTCTTTGTCGATCAGGACGACAAGGACTCGACCCGATACCTCGCGGCCCTCGTGCAGAGCGGGACCACGTTGCCGGATCGAGACTACTACTTGGAAGACGACCCAAAGTACGAGAAGGCTCGGCAAGCGCTGCTCGACTATGTGACACAATTGTTCAGACTTGCGGAATTGCCGGATCCAGCCGGCGCGGCGAAGACTGTGCTGGATGTCGAAATGCGTTTGGCCAAAGTCCAGTGGGAACGCACCAGGTTGCGTGACGCCGAACAACGCTACAACAAATACGCAATCAGCGATCTCGACAAGGTGACTCCAACGCTTCCGTGGAGAGTGTTCTTCGCTGCTGCGGACGTTGATTCGTTGACCGAAGTCAACATGATGACCCCCAGTTTCTTCCAGGGTCTGGAGACGATTCTTGCCGAGATGCCCGTTTCTGCTTGGAAGCAGTACCTTCAATTTCAGGTCATCGATGGTTACGCATCAGCCCTTTCCAAAGATTTTGTTGATACGTCATTTGAATTGCATAAGAAACAGCTCGCTGGCATTCCCGAGCAGAAACCGCGGTGGAAGCGTGCGGTGGAAACCACCGCCGGCGCGCGAGGGTTTGGTGTGTTGGGGGACGCAGTCGGAAAACTGTACGTCAAGAAGCACTTCACCGCCGACGCCAAGTCACGAATGGACGTACTCGTCGATAATCTGCTCAAGACGTATCAGAAGAGTATTGACGAGTTGACTTGGATGACCCCGGAGACCAAGAAACGTGCGCAGGAGAAGTTGGCCAAGATCACCACGAAGATCGGTTACACCGAGAAATGGCGTGACTATTCGCGATTGGAAATCAACGACGATCTGGTTGGAAATCTGCGTCGGTCTGCCCAGGTCGAGTACCGGCGAATGGTCGATAAGCTGGGCAAGTCAGTCGATCGGACGGAGTGGGGTATGACGCCACAGACGGTCAATGCGTACTACAACCCAGGCATGAACGAAATTGTCTTTCCCGCGGCCATTCTGCAGCCTCCCTTCTTCGACGCCACGGTGGACGATGCCGTCAACTACGGCAGCATCGGTTCGGTCATTGGGCACGAGATCAGTCACGCTTTTGACGACCAAGGAAGTAAGTACGATGGTGATGGTAACCTGCAAAACTGGTGGACCAACGAAGATCGCGAGGCCTTCCGAAAATTGACGGAACAACTTGTGGCCCAATACGCGGGCTACGAACCATTGCCAGGAAAACGAATCAATGGCCAGCTAACTTTGGGCGAAAACATCGCCGATCTATCGGGGATGTCGATCGCCTTCAAAGCCTATCAACTGTCATTGGGCGGTAAGAAGTCGCCAGTGATCGACTCGTGGACGGGCGAACAGCGATTTTTTCTTGGCTGGAGCCAAGTCTGGCGTCGGAAGTACAGAAACGCAGAGATGGTCCGTCGCCTGTTGACTGACCCCCACGCACCTTCGCGCTATCGCGCTAACGGCCCCGTTATGAACTTGGATGCTTTCTATGACGCATTCGACGTGAAGTCCGGCGACGAGCTTTTCAAACCGGCTGTCGAGCGGATTCGAATCTGGTAATTCGGAGAGAATATTTTCAACCTTGGTCGCTACGATGTCGGAAAGGGTGCCTGCCGATCACGGTTCTGAGACTGCTTTTAGTTCTTTGAGGATCTCGTCCGGACGTGGCCGATCGGAGAACGACTTGCCTCGACGTGCATATCGGAGGATCCCTTCTTTGTCGATGATGAATGTCGCCGGACGGTTGCTCCACTCGGTGTGAATCCTCATTTGAAACGCCACGCCGTAGGTTGCGCTAACCGTTTGAGCCGGGTCGGCTAGCAGCGGGTAATTCAAATCATCGGTGCTTAAGCCCGAATCCTTCAGCAGATACTTGGCTGACCAGTGTTCGTGCGGATCGACGGCCAGTAGCTGAGCGCCGGCCTCTTGGAAACGAGTGACTTGATCGCGCAACTGCGCGAGTTGTCCGTGGCAGACCGGTCACGTGTCGCCGTAAATAAAGACCAGGACAACCGCCTGCTTCCCTCGAAATTGACTTAGGTGGATCTCCTTGCCATCGACCGACTTCAGGTGAAAGTCGGGCGCGGGCTTGCCGATTCTGGCCATCGCGATCCGGCCATGATCAAACTGCCTTAGCGACTTGAGGACATCCGAACCAACCCTGTTGGTGCCCCGCTGGAGCGCATAGCCTATGTGCTTTCGCACGTCACCATTGCGCTCTTGATCCTGCCACTGGCGGAGGGAATCACTTGCCTCGGAAGCTCTCCCGACCATCCCAAGTGCGTCAACCAAATAGAGTCGCACCGAGGGATTCGATTCTTCGCGGAGCAGGTCGAGCAATTGGGTTGCCGATAAGTCGGTGCCTAGATAACCGAGTGCTTGCGCGGCAAGAATCCGCTCAGACAACTCCCCGTGCTGGACACTCTCTAAGAGCTGGCCCTTCGCGCTGGAGCCGGCTTTGCTGAGCTTGATGAGCGTTGTCATGCGAACCTTCCAGTCCTCATCGTCGAGAGGACGGATGTAGGCACGTCGACCACCGACCCAAGCGGACTCGTCCCATTTGCTCGAAAACTCGGCTAACAAGTCCTTCGCAGATTTCTTCTCCTCCGCGGAAGCGAGGGAACTAACGACAGTCAGAGCAGCAAGAAAAAGCAGACATCGCCCAATCATTGCAGTAACCTCATCGATTAGTCTTATTTGTCATTTCTGCGCACCGTGCGCGCGTGGTGGAACGTTGTAGGCTACACTCCGTGTGCCTGCTACCTTGATTCTACATTCCGCCTCTCGAATTCGAATGTGCAATTGTTCACACTCTCCGCTTAATTCAGGCTAGTGCTGTGTCAATTTTTGATTTTAGGGTTGAAGAAGAATGGTCGCCTACCGAGATAGTCGTTGATCGCTCCGCGATCAAAACGTTTGGTTCGCGGAGCGAACCACGACAATCAGGCTCGACAACCCTAGTTCTTAGTCTTGACGGAGCACTAGTCGAGTTTCTTTCCGTGCTTACACGAGAGGCCTCGGGTGAGGGATACTAATCCCGACTCGCTGCAACAAATCTCCCGGAGTCGCAAAGCCGCGGAGAAAGAGGAGGGAAGTCAGTTCTTCTCGGCGCCTTTGCGCCGCAACGTGAGAATGTTGTTCCGTTCGCTACTTGCCTGGCGCAGAGGTGACGCGATGGCTGAGAACCTTGATCCTTACTACAAGTGGCTGGGGATCGCGCCAACTGAACAGCCACCGAATCACTATCGATTGCTGGGGCTGAATCTGTTCGAGCCAGACTTGGATGTCATCGAGAACGGTGCGGATCGCCAGATGGCTCACCTGCGGTCGTTTCAGGCTGGGCCGTGAATGCGCGAATGCCAGCAGTTGCTCAATGAGATCGCCACAGCACGAGTCGTTCTGCTCAACGCCGAAAAGAAGGTTGCTTACGACAATGGGTTACAGACGCACATCGCACCAGTTAGCGCTCTTCCCGTCGCCTCTGCTGAAGTACCGCTGACACCTGCTGATCTGTTGGCCTCCGCTCCCAACGCGGACACACCGGTTCCGAAGTCGCCGGCAGTTCGCGCGAGGCGCGTGCCGCGTCGGCGAAAGAAATCGTCGAGAATCGGAAGCTACATAGCGATCGGTGGCTGTCTGTTGGGATTGCTGGTCTGTGGGATCATGCTGAGAATGGTTCTCCGAAATGATTCCGACTTGGTCGCAAAAAGAGGAGCCTTGCCGAACGCTCGATCAAAGCAGCCGCAAGTCGATGTCATACAAGCACCAACCGTGGATGACCCTTCGACATCAGAGACAAACTCGGAAGCATCCGGCGGCATCGATGCGGCCGATGCTCCACCGCCGGTCAATTCGGGGCCCAAGCCTGTCACCGGCGAACAGAATGTGAAGCCGTTGAAGGGGACGCCTGAAGATATGCCTCCAGCCACCACTGCAAATTCCCCCACCATCGCAGCCGGCAGTTGTCGAGTCATCACCTGATCTGCCCAAACCTCACCGTTCACTTGGCGATCTACTTGAACCGAACGAAGCTGAGAAGCTGGCTGTTCCCGACGCGTTCGCGCGTACGGCCGCAAATTTCCAGATACAGCAACTGTTTGCAGACAAATTGAACAAGGAACGCACGCCGCAGGAGTCCGCTGATCTCGCCGACACATTGGTCGAACAAGTGATTCAGATCGGGACACAGCCTGCCGACCGCTACGTGCTGCTCGAGAAGGCGATTGACATTGCGGCCAAGGCTGCTGCTGTCGACGTGGCTGCACGAGCGCTACAGGAACTCGATAACTCCTTCGCGGTCGATCTCGTTCAACTGCAAGCTGACGCCGCTCGGCAAGTTGCTCGGGTGGCAAAGGAACCCTGGCAACACAAGGCGGTTGTCGAACTGCTGGAAGGGGTGATTGATGAGTGTCTTTCCGGTGAACGCTATGATCTTGCGACATCGCTGGTCGACGTGGCACTCGATGCAGCCCGCAAGTCCAAGAATTCGTCATGCGCGTTTTCCTCGATGGTGAACCGAATGGTAAAGAGGCGGTTGCTGGGGTCATACGCCCGTCAGACCATCCCTTTCGAATTGGAAGATCTTCCTTCGAGCAGAGTCGGGGGCTTCACGGCCGCATTGACGAAGTTGCGATTTTCAGCCGGGCTCTCGAGCCGGACGAGATCCGCAAAATCTATCGAATCGGTGCAGCAGGTCGGTCACTGATAGAGTGATACGGCGATT
>JASLPZ010000092.1:0-14039 GCA_030744725.1 Pirellulaceae bacterium | reverse complement strand
CTTGCCTTCATGCTGATGAAGGTGTTTGAGGTGTTCTGGGAGTTGGTAGCCACCCGTTTCAACGAAGGCATGCAGATCCAGGACTTCGTTCCTGGTCAGCACGTTCAGCATACCAGCAGGCATGGGCGACACTTTCGACGCAATTCTCTCGTCGACGTCTCGCTTGCGGATCTGAGTCAGCGTGTTGGGTGTCAGCAAGTTGCTGGCGATGTGATAGTTCCGCTTGTCCTCTTTCGCAATCACGCCGGTGATTACTCGGCCATCGTCCAACAGGAATTGGTGGTTCTGAAATTCTTCGTGAATCTTGCTGGAAGGCTCGATGATTTGCCGCAACAGTTCTTCCCCTTTCAGTTTCTTGACGGATTCGGCGAGATCCGGACCAAGGTTGACTCCGTGACCTGCAACGACGTGACATTGATTGCAGCGGGCTTTGACGAACGCCGTCATCCCGCGTACCACGGTAGCCTCGTCTGGCTGGTGGGCGATCTTCGCGAAGTCAGCAAAGTCAGCCATAGCCCATTGCTTGATCACTTTTGGCTGACTTGCCGCCAGCAGCGCGTCGGCGCTCGCTTTGTCGTCTGCTACCACCATTACGCCGTTCATGACGACCCAGTGGCCAGGAAAAGTACAGACATAGCGATAAATGCCAACCTCCGTCGGGGCTGTGAATCGCAAGACGTGAACCAGCGACGGCCGCGTTGGACCGATCATGGGAGACGCGTGTAAGATCAAGTCCCGTTTCTCCCGAGGAATGAAATCCGAGTTTGCATTGCGAGGATCTTTGGCCATTTCATTGGCAGCCATGCCAACTTCGGCCAAAGCCCCAGGCTTGACGAGTACAAAGTTGTGGTCCGTGGCGTCTGGATTGGTGAAGACGACCTTCACAGGCTGCCCAGGCTTGGCCGTAAAACTGTTCACCGAGAACAGCATCCGCTCGGGCACGCAGGAGATTTTCACCAGCTTCAAGTTCGTCTGACTATCAAATTGTGCTTGTGACGCGCTGGGAGTCGGTTCCTTGATGACGTTCTTCTTGGCAGCTCGCTTCAGCAGCTCGGCAATTCCGTATTGGTTGTCGCTTTCCCAAAACGGACGCAGTGTGTGCGATCCGAGTGAGCCAACGATGGCGTACGCGACATGACCGTCACGCGAGTGCTTGAACACGTCTAGGATAGCTTCGAAGGCTCGCTTCGTCCCGATGTAGCTCGCCGCGATCGCCGCTTCCATCCGCACAATCGCATTGGTATCGTTGGCTGAGCGGTTCAAAAGGCTGGCGGCATCCTCAAAGAGCGGATGCCAGTATCGCAGTTGGTGGGTCGCCGCGGCTCGGGCATGGTGGTCATCGCAGTCGAGCAACTCGCGAAGCACGCGCGTCCCACTGGCAAACTCTGCGCGAGTAAACGCGGCACCACTGTGCTGCGCGCCCGTCTCGCGGCCACCGAGCTCTACGAGTCCAATCCATCGGTAGGTCCAGATCGCTTCGATCTGATGATGCCGAAACCGCGGATCGGATGGATCAAGTCTAGCCACCCAGGCGTCGAGTGCAGTTTTGACGTCGGCAAGGTTTCGCGAGTGCAGTTCGCGCTTTGCCCAATCGCGAATGCGATATTCGGGCCGCTTGAGCAAATCGAGCAGTTCGTTGATCGACGCACCGTCAATCTTCTGCAGGTTTTGCAGAGGCTTGCCCTTGGTGGTGATCCGCCAGATCCGTCCTGAGTGCCGGTCACGACGCGGGTCACGCAGTGAATACTGCGCGTGACCTTTGACTGGATTGTACCAGTCGCAAACGTACAGGGCGCCGCGCGGACCCCATTGTAAGTCCACAGGAATGAAGCTCAGGTTGGTCGAGAAAAGTAGGTCGCTGACGTACTGTTCGTTGTATCCGAATTCGCCTTCGACCCATTCGTGAATCTCGATACGGTTGGTTGGCTTGTAGCGGACTTTGATGAAGTCGCCTTGCAGTTCCTCAGGAAAAGTCGCAAAGTCGACAAACTGATGACCGCACACGCCCGAATACGCCTGCAGTCCTTTCGGCGAAGGGTGCTGCTGCGGAAACGGCGGGTCGAGCGAATGAAACGCGGCTGCATAGACCGGGTGACTGGCCATATGCTGGCCCCAGTCGTCAAATGTCACGCCCCATGGATTGGTGCTGTGATACGTTCCAAAACTGATCAGCCGATGGGTTCGCGGCTCGAAGCGGAACCAACCGCTGTTCTGCTGCCGAATTGGGCCGTAGGGCGTTTCGACTTGCGAGTGATGAAAGATCGATTCACGGAAGATAAGATCACCGTCCGGCGTCCACGTAAGATCGTGCAAACTGTGATGCGAATCTTCGGTGCCAAAACCTGACAGGACAATCTCGTGCACGTCTGCTCTGTCGTCACCATCGGTGTCTTTCAAGAACGTCAAATTCGGCTGCTCAGACAGATACACTCCGCCGTCACCGAATTCGAATGACAGCGGTATCTGCAGATCGTCGGCAAAGACCTTCGACTTATCCGCACGGCCGTCGCCATCGGTATCTTCCAGAATCACCAGCTTGTCGTTCGGCTCGTTGCCGGGGTAGACGTGTGGATAGGTCGTCGAGCAACTGACCCACAACCGCCCGCGCGGATCCCAGCGCATCTGGATCGGATTGGCGATATCGGGGAATTGCTCCTCGCCGGCGAACAGGTTCAATTCGAATCGAGGATCAATCTTGAACGCCTTCTGTTCCTCGGCTGCCGACATCCAGCGGTTCGCGCCTCGGCTCTGTTTCGTCTGTGGCAGGGGAGGAATGTTCGAGTCGTCGATCTTTGCAGGAACATCCCTTCCTTGTGCGAGATCCCAAATCCGCCGATCGCGATTGGCGACCAGCATATCGAAATTGCGCATGGCCGGCAGAAAGTCGAGATATCCGTAGCTCTTGTTTCGGCCACCCGTGTAATAAAAAGTGTTCACGGGACGAAAACGGCGAAAGAACTGCCTGTTCTTATCCACAATGATCTCGCGAATCGACTGGTTCACTTCTGGCGGGTCTTCGCCAAATACCTGGTGGAAAAGAGAACTGGCGAACAGCTGGTCTCCTGCCTGGGTCAAATGGACACCATTGATCGTCAGATCCGAACCTGGGCTTTGCAACTCGCGCTGCGTGTCATTGAACACGTTGGCGAAACCGATGTGTTGCTCACGCGCCACGTCGCGCATCATGGCGGTGTAAAGCCCAAGCCTCGCATTGTTCAAATCGGCCGCGGCGACACCTTCGATGTTCTCATTGGCGATCGGCGAGATCAACACAATCTGTGGCGCGGCCTGACCGTTAAAGGCTTTGGTCTTCAAGTTGGCAACATAGTCAGTCAGCTTGCGGCGAAACGTATCGAGCCCTGCCGGACCTGCAAATGATTCGTTAAAGCCAAACGCCGCGAAGATCACGTCGGCGCGCTCGTGCGCCAGATGCTGTTCGGTATCGGCGAAGTTGGCGGGTCGTGGTTGGACGTCGATCTCATCCGCCGACCACGCGAGATGCCGCACGACCAGCTCGTGCTTGGGAAACTGCTGGTGGAGCATCGCCTCGAATTGTCCGAACTGTCCAGAGCGTTCCAGCAGGGTGTTGCCAATCAAAGCGATGCGGCTCTTGGGTTTCAGCTCCAACGGCAGCGTGGTGGTCGATGGCTCGGTGGTCACGGCGCGTGGAGCGGTGTTTTCGTAGATGGCATACTTCGCGAAAGCAGGATCGTGAGGGGGATCCGGCGCGCCTGTTGGTCTGTTCTTTGCATCTTCGACTGTCGACGCAGGCCGCGTCTTACGCTGTTGGACGGCCACGGCTCGGATCGGCGCCGCGGCCAGACTGTCGGGAACGGGCTTTCCCGCCGCCCAGTGAATTCCGTTGAGAAACAATCGCACGAAATTCGGGTCGGCGAACGTCTTGGGATGTCCCAGAGTCGTCGCGAAAACTCGGCCTCCCCACTGGTTCTTCCACGTCCAGGCGACGTCTTGGGTCATCGTCTTCTTCAGGTGATGTGTACCAAATGCGTTTCTGACCTCCCCAACCTTTCTTGCACTTCCCGTCCCGCGCAGTAGCACGGTGGCATCCTTTGGGATCTTGGAAAGATACAGTGTTCCAGCTGCAGTTTGCGGTTTTTTGAAGTCGACGTGATTCAGGATTTCGTGCTCTCCCGCTGCGACGACGGTCGTTGATCCAGCAAGATGCATGAAGTACTTCGACCCCAATACATCTCTGCCGAACCCATCATTCCATTTTGAATTCGGAGTTTCCCTTGGGTAGGAAAACGCATGTGTGCTCGTACGAAATGCCACGACGGGCTTGCCTTCCTTTACATAGTCTTCGATCAATTTCAGCTGATCGTTTGGCAGCGTTAGGAACCGCATGAAAAACACTGCCACGTCGGCGTCCTTTAAGGCGTCGAGGCCATCGATACCCTTTTCATTCCGTTCCGGATTCCCGTCCGGTAGAACCACCGTTGTCCGAAAGCCAGACGCCTCAAGCTGTTTAGCCAATCCTGGCATCGTCGCGGCAGGGCTGTAATGCGTCGTGCCAACCACGAACACCGCATGAGGCTTGTCTGCCAGAGCAGCCGCCGTAAAGAGCGAACACAGCAGCAGCAAGAGCATCAATCGCCGGAGATGCGTTAGGATTGCCCGAGGAATTACTGTCCGATCGTCGCCTTTCGCTCCGCGAAAGGAACGTGCTTTCGCGGAGCGAAAGACGACAATAAAAGATCGAATATTGCTTAGCGGGTTGGGCGGCGCAAGAACAAACCATTTCGATGTCACGTTTATCTGTTGCATGAGTGCTTTCCCATTGATCGCCCGCGCGGCAATCCGACCTGGCCCTTGAACTTCATTTCACACTATTACTTTTTGTAGCCTGTTGGTTTACTGCCGCAGTCAATATCGGTCATTCCGCGGGCTCATTGCCAAGCCAACGGCAGGCGTTCTCGATCACCTTAATCACTTCGGGTTGCTTGAAGACAGGATACGTTTCGTGGCCGGGGCGGAAGTAGAAGACCTTGCCTTGGCCGATATTCCAAACCATCCCACTACGAAAGCGCTCGCCGAGTTCCCACGTCTCTTCGAAGATTACCTCGTCGGGATCGGGCACATGAAACGGCTCGTTATACATCTCCGTTCGGGAGACCTGGAATGCCGTGGGCAGACCTTTGGCGATGGGGTGCCCAGGCGACTTGACCGTGATCGTGCTCGGCTTGCCATCAGGCCGGTAGTCCGGGAAGCAACACCAAGGCAAGTGAATCACACCGTGATAATCGTTACGACTTTTCTTGTAGCCGAAGTAGGCAGGCGTCAACACTCCGCCATGGATTGGCACCGTGAATTCGCGTGGTGGAGCAACGGTTTCAATGGTGAGTTTTTTGCCCTTGGCGTGTTCTGCCAGATGTTTGCGTCCATCTTCGATGCTCCGCCAGTTCATCGCTTCGACAAACGGCCTTGCCCAATGTGCTGAATGCAACGCGACCAGGTCGAGATCTCCGCGTCGGATGTAGTCAACAATGCGCTGCGCATTTTCCACCGACACCTTGTTTTGACGAACATGCCCCCACCAGACGATCACATCGGCCCATTCGAGGTTGCCGGCCGAAAGTCCTTGGTCCGGATCGTCGAGTGCAGTCGAACGCAACTCCAGGTCATCCGTGGACGATTTCAATCGTGCAACAATCTCATTGCCGAGGAAGTTGTCGTACGCTTCCTCTTGACGCGGTTGCCGTTCGTCCCAAACCAGCACATGAATTGGTTCGGCCCGCAATGTCGTTGCAGTTGTTGCGATGCAGGCAATGATCCAGGTGAATTGAAGGCGTGACGTTCTCATCTCTCTTTTACCATCCCATCCAAAAACTGTATTGAGGCACCAGGGCCTATTGCAAACGTGTGCACAACAGGCCGAGCGACGAAACTGAAATCGAACCGTACACGAACGCTTCCATCGCTTAGCCTGTTGTGCTGTTGTCAGCTGGCCCGTGCCTTCCCTATGTTACTCCAGGATTAGCGTTGTGGAAGCCATCTGGTCCACCAACGTGAGTCACGCTTCGCATGACGAAACATGAATGAAAGTGGCCGCCGTCGAGAGGCTTGTCTCGGTAGGACCAAGATCTTGAGTGTCGCGCATCCAGGCGGGGGCGCTTGCGTAAAAGCGTAGTGTGTCCGTTTGATTGTTTCGCGGGCGTTCGCGGGCGTCGGGAGTCTTTTTCGGCCAAAGCTCGCCCCTAGACTCGTGCACTGTCATCCGAAAAAGACTCCCGACCCCGTCCTGCCACCTTGCGCGAAAGCGAGATCATGCCGAATAAGATCTGCCCGAGACCCCCTTTTCTTGGAATTCTCTGCGGATTTTGGGCCGCGATGTCGCGTTACTCATGTCGTCACGTGAGACTGGCTTGTCTAATTGTGAAGGAAACTATGAAACCTCTATTTAGTCTAAAGAGATTGATGATCCTGACGACATTGTTGTGCAGTGTCGTTTCTGCTTGTGTTGGTTGTTGGATTCATGGTTTCAAGTCTGGTGTTTCCGAAACGGAAGACTATTTCAGAATCCAACCACTTGAATTTGGTAAAACAGACAACAATACAAGCAATAACATCTCTGAGGCAAAGAAAGTCTGACGCGGCAGTGCCGCAGCCAAACAGGGAACGCGCCCGTATTTGGTACGCTCCCGTTGGTCGCTCGCGAAACATGCGCGCACCGAGCGCGCATGTCCCAAACCTAGACTCCAACAGCCGGAAGATCTCCGTGTAGGCCGGTAACAAGGAGCGTTAGCGACGCAGTTCCGGCGATGCAAACCACTTATTTCGACACATTGCCGGAGCTTCGCTTCGCTAGTTCGCGGCCTACAAGTGCTCAATGCATGAAGAACAACTGGCCATTTAGTGCCGATGGACAAAGCCGTATCGCCAGCAGGTTTCATGATGGCTCTCTCTTCTTGAAAACCTCCGCGACGGCCGGTTTGGTGACTTTGCCCATCGCGTTACGAGGCAGAGAATCGACGACCAGAAGTTGATGGGGAATCTTGTATCTGGAAAGTCGATCACGGCACCACAGTCGAAGTGACTCCAAGTCCAACTCCTGCTTGTCGTTTAGAACCACTGCCACGGCAACGGCTTCGCCCCACGTATCGTCAGATACGCCGACAACAGCGCATTCTCGGATTGCGGGATGTTCGAGAAGCGCGGCTTCGATTTCCAATGCCGAAAGTTTGTAGCCACCGCTTTTGATGATATCGACGGACTGGCGACCCATGATCCGATAATAGCCGTTTTCACAGAACGCGATGTCGCCGGTTCGAAACCAACCGTCATCAAATGACTTGGATGTCACGTCGGGAAGATTCCAATACTCGCCAAAGACGGCCGGGCCCCGAACTTGGATTTCGCCCGGCTCGCCATCGGCCGTTACCAGTTCTCCCTGCTCAGACTTAAGTCTGATCTGAACGCTTGGCAACGGTTGGCCGACGGTTCCGGGCAGCCGTGCGCCGTCGTAGGGATTGGAAAGGGCCATGCCGATCTCTGTCATTCCATAGCGTTCTAGCAGCTTCTGTCCGGTCAACGCGGTCCAGGTCTCGTGGACGCTCGCCGGCAGTGCGGCCGAGCCGGAGACCATCAGGCGCATCTTGGCGAAACCGGCGACGATTCGGGCGCGATTCTCTTCCGACGACACTTCAAGAGCCTGGATCAGCTTTACATAGATCGTGGGGACCGCCATGAACACCGTGTAGGCGTCGGCGGCGACCCGATCCAGAATGGTGTCGATATCAAAACGGCCTAGCGGCTCGATCGTGGCGCCCGACCAAAGCGCGCATGAGACGACGTTGATGATGCCGTGAATATGGTGCAGCGGAAGGAACAGCGGGATGCGATCGGTCGTTTGCCACGCCCACGCCTGAACGAGTGCCACGATCTGTGATTGAATATTTGCGTGGGTCGAGACAACGCCTTTCGGCTTGGCGGTCGTGCCGCTGGTATACAAGATCATTGCGCGCCGTTGTAGCTCGATGTCGGGCAGCGCGACGACGGGCAGGTCGCTCGCCACCGGCTCGTCAGGCACCTCATCGATAACGAGGAGGAGAAGTCCAAGTCGCTGGCAAAGCGAATCGACCTTCTCCGCCAATTCACGTGGCGCGACGACACAATGCGACGCCGAGTCGGCTAGCGCGTGTTCCAGCTCCGATTCAGTGGCCGACAAGCTCAGAGGAACGGCCACGCCACCAGCGCGCCAGATCGCCCATTGGACGGCGACGTAGTCGAATCCGGCCGGCACCAAGAACGCCACACGCGTTTCCTTCAAGTCATTCTCGTCTCCCAAGAGCACCGTCGCCAACGTGGCCGAGCGTTCAAGTAGCTCGTTGTACGTTCGCTCGCCGGAATCGGATCGGAGTGCGACGGAATTGGAGAACGTCTGTGCGCGGGCAATCAGGGGAAGCTCTGGCATAAGAATGTCTCACACGAGCAATCGTATCACCATAAATACAACCGATGGACCCAGCAGACAACCGAGCCCGGTGTAGAACGTCGCGGTCATCGCGCCGTACGGCACCAGCTTCGAGTCGGTGGCCGCCAGTCCTCCTGCAACACCACTGGTGGTCCCCATCAATCCACCGAAGATTAAGGCAGATCGTGAGTTGTCGAGACCGATGAATCTCGCAACCAGCGGTGTCGTTGTCATGACCAAAATCGACTTGATCAACCCGATCGCAACGCTCAACGCGATCACCTCCGATGTGGCTCCCAATGCGGTGCCCGTCACTGGTCCGACGATATAGGTCGCTACGCCGCCGCCAATCGTCGTCAGGCTGACTGCATCACGGTAACCAAACGAATAGGCCACACCAGCTCCAACAAGAAACGACATGAGGACTCCCACCAAGAGTGAGACGATTCCGCTGATTCCCGTCTTACGGAATTCATCCATCCGCACGCCGAATGCCGTCGCCACGATCGCCAGGTCGCGGAGCATCGAACCGCCCATCAAGCCAATTCCAGACAGTACTTCGATATCGGCAATTCCCTTCTTGCCACCGGTGATGATCCCGCCGAGGTACGCCAACAAGAGCCCGATCAAGATCGCAATTGCCGAGCCGTGCAAGCGACCTCGCGTGAGACGATCGGACAGGAAATATGAAACCCAGACCGTCACGCCAATCACGGCAAAGGCGGTGATCAGTGAATACTTCGTCCAGATACCGTCCAGCGAATCAAACAACTCCATCATGGCTCTTCTTCAGACTCCGTGATGACTTCCGATGGCGGCACAGATCCAAGGCGGCTGATCAGCGGCACCAGTGCAAAACTGATGATGACGACGAGAACGCCGGCAAAGATCGCCAACGGACCACCTTTGATGGCGGCGATGACGTTCTGACTGGCCGCCATCGCCACCACGATTGGAATATAGATGGAACTCCAAAAAAGGATTCCCTGCCGGCTGGGTGGTGGTAAACGCCCCGACCGCTGCAAGGTGTCGCAAGCCAGAATCAGCAGCAACATGGCAATGCCGACACCGCCAACGTTGGCGTCCACGCCGACAAGCACGCCAAGAAGTCTTCCCAACACCAGTCCAACAATCAGACAAATCGATAACAGGGCTGTTCCGTAAATCGCCATTCGAATTCCAGCATTGGCTCGCGTAAGAGTCTGTCGTGCCGCAAACCGTCATCGCCTAACGGAGCAGAAACGGCCCGACAATCACATCAAATAGCCAAGACATAGCGCGGACATAGATGACCCCAAGGGCGGCGACCACAATCGGAATCGCCACAAGAAAGAGTAGCAATAAGATCCCATCGAATCCAATCGCCCGGGCAATACCAGCGACAAGAGCCACAATGGTGGTCACATGAAAGAGCGTTGACAACCGAAATTGTTGCTTGGCGAATGTCATTTGGGCCAGATACCAAAGCTACCGAGGCGAGTCACAATCGACTTACCATGAGTTGCAGCAGCGTACCAATTTGTCTTTGCGGACACAAGCTTCTGGTGACTTTGGCCCATTGTTACCGTGGCCTACGGCCTTGTCATCTTGATCAAATGCCACAGGCCGAGCGGAACGCCAATCAACAGTCCGACCAGGGTCAGCAAGTTTGTGCCGAAGTGGTTGTCGAGCCATGTGCCGATCACGGCGGGGATGACCATTTCGAGCGCAACAGTTGTGATTCGTGCAGCCCACTGCACACCACGCCCGATCGCACCCGTGTCCGCCGGGCGATGTTTGAGCTGCTGGACAACAACCAGCTGATCGGGTACGTCGGATGAATGCTCTAACGTGAGATCCTGATCGGCGAGTTGCTCACGTATGCGTTCAAGTTCGCTATTGATGTCGTCAGGCGTTTGATCAATGAACAGATCAGAAATGAGGCCGATGCAGAGCCTGCGCGTCCCATGTTCGAACGTCAATTCATTCAGTTGCTCACGGACCGTCCGAAGATCAAGCCCGTTGTTGGTCATGAAGTCAGTCATTACGCACTCATTCTGACTTAATTTTCGTGTGATACAAGAAACCCTCGCCTGGCTGGCTGTAGCGCGAAGCACTGGAGTGTATGATTCAAAACACGACAACTCGTTCACAGATCTAGTCGTTCACGAACTTGTACGGACAATAAACAGTGATCGTCAACAACAAGCGAGTATCCGCAGTAATAGCAATCTTTGTTCTTGGACTCGTGAATGCCGGTGTGTCGGCGACAGAGTTCGCAGACGCTACCGCAGTCGCCAAGGTGACGCAGATCGTTGCTCATCGCGGCGCAAGTGCCGAACGGCCTGAATGCACGCTGGCTGCCATGCGACGGGCGATCGAAGTTGGGGCAACCGCGGTAGAGGTTGATATCCGTACCAGCAAAGACGGGCAGCTGTTCATTCTGCACGATTCCATGCTGGACAGAACGACCGATGGAAAGGGCCCGGCCAACGCGTTGACGCTCACCCAACTTCAGCAACTCGATGCCGGATCGTGGTTTCATGCAAAGTATCGAGGAGAGCGGATTCCATCACTAATGGAAGCGGCCACGCTTTGCCGCGGGAAGATTGACTTGTTGCTGGACTTGAAGGAACAGGGAGACGAATACGATCGCAATGTTGTTCGCGTGATTCGCGCGTGCGGTGATTCCAACCGGACGATCGTCGGCGTGAGGAGCGTCACGCAAGCAAAGCGATTCCGCAAGTTGCTGCCGAAAGCAAGACAACTGGCACTGATCCCGGCAGTTGACGACATTGAAGCGTTTGCGGAAGCGGGTGTCGAATGTATTCGTCTTTGGCCGCGTTGGCTGGGCGAGAGCGACGAACCAGTGAAACGGATTCGTACAGCCAACAAGCAACTTCATCTCAACGGAAGTATGGGTGGACTGGATGAAACTCGGGCACTGCTAGTTCACCAGCCCGATTCGCTGTCGTCCGATCATCCGCGAAAGCTGAAGGACACATTGCAGAAGATTGCAGGCGGCCAGCGTCTTCGAGAGAGATCGATACCAAAGAAACCGGCTCCACAATAATGGCCATCACGCTCCACCGTGATGAGCCTTCCCTGCCGCTCAGCGATATCGTGACACCGTTGAACAGATATTCCGAATGGCATCAAGCTGGATGTCCCGCATCGTAACCCTCGTCACGGTGGAGCAAGACGGTGTCTGTGGTCAACAGGCTGCTACTGGAAGACGTGTTTCGGCATCGGTGCGACGTCGCGGAGTTGAGGTGCAAAGTCCATCTGGGCCAACACATCTCGATCGAGGTCAATACCAGGTGCAATTTCAATCAGTTCGAGTCCGCGGTTGGCTAGGCGAAACACGGCCCGCTCCGTCACATACAGCACTTCTTGCCCGACTCTGCGCGCACGATCGGCGCTAAACGAAACTTGCTCAACCTTGTCAACGAATTTTCGCGTGCGCCCCTCGCGGACAACGCTTAGCCGATTGCCTTTCACTGCAACCCGCAATCCGTCAGCCGTAAATGCTCCACAAAAGACGAGGCGTTTGGCAGTTTGCGTGATGTTCACAAATCCGCCAACACCGGCCAGTCGCGTTCCGAACTTAGAGACATTAACATTGCCATGCCGGTCAATTTGAGCGGCGCCCAGTGCGGCGAAATCCAGTCCACCACCGTCGTAGAAATCGAACATCGCCGGCTGATCGATAATCGCTTGAGGGTAGACACTAGCACCAAACGCCAGGCCACCGGCTGGCATACCACCGTAAGGACCACTTTCGACGGTCAATGTAACTCGATCAAGCAGACCGCGCTGGGCGGCAATCCGCGCGATCCCTTCGGGCATACCGATTCCCAAATTGCAGATCGCTCCCTCGTGCAATTCATCGCAGGCACGCGCCGCGATCAGATGCCGAGCGTCCATCGGCATCGGCTCGGCGGAATCCAAGCCTGCCGACGCACCTGCCGGCTGCGGGGAACAAAACGATGGGCTACATTCTCCGAACGTCTGTTCGTGTTCGTGCTCTTCAGCCACCACAATGTGATCGACCAACACACCGGGCACGTGTACTGCGTGCGGCGGAAAGGGATCATCAGAGACGCTTTTGACTTGGGCAATCACCAGGCCATCGTGGTTGTGTGCGGCCTGGGCAATCGGCAGCACTTCACCGATCATGACTTCACCTTCCATGCTCAAGTTGCCGAACGGATCCGCCTGGTTAGCGCGAATCAGTCCGACATGAATCGGCATGGCCTTATACCACAGCCATGTGTTGCCACCCAATTCAACGCGTTGGACAAGACCTTCGTCGGGAGTTTGCACGTTGAGCCGGCCGCCCTGGTGGATTGGATCGATGAAAGTGTCCAGTCCGACGTGGGTGATGCAGCCAGGTCGCCCCGCCGCGATATCTCGATAGAGTTGGCAGATCACACCTTGGGGAAAATTATACGCCTCGATCTTCCCCTCTATTGCCAGTTGGCCCATTCGCGGCGCGAGGCCCCAGTGTCCGCCGATGACTCGTTTGACGAGGCCCTCGTAAGCCAGATGGTTCAAACCGCGCAGGTCGCCATCGCCTTGGCCTGCACCGTACAACAGGGTGAGGTCGCGAGGCTCCTGTGTGCTCTTGAATCGACGCTCCAACGCGATCAGCAGCGTTTCCGGCACGGCAGCGCCGATCAGCCCGCTAGTCGCAACGGTTTGACCGCTGCGAACACGGGCCGCGGCGTCGCTGGCCCCGCAAAGTTTACGATCGATTGGATTCACGGTCCCCACCATCCACCATTGACGTGAATCGTCTGGCCTGTGATGTAGGACGCCAAATCGCCGCAGAGAAACAAAATGACTCCGGCAATTTCTTGCGGTTCGGCAAATCGTCCCAGCGGCACGGATTTCAACATGCCAGCACGAAACTCTTCAGGAATCGTTAGCCCCATGCCAGCCTCGACAACCCCCGGGGCGACAGCGTTGACGGTAATCCGCCGACTGGCCAACTCGCGGCTCAGAACCTTGGTCAACCCTACGATGCCGGCCTTGGCCGCTGCATAATTGGCCTGGCCATAAATACCCAACGCAGCCGACACGGACGACATGCTCACAATCCGGCCGCCATCGCTCAACGGCCCGATCGCAGCCTGACAGACGTTGAAGACGCCGGTCAGATTCGAATCAATCACTGCCTGCCATTCTTCGAGCTTCATATTCTTGGCAGTTCGGTCGCGCAAAATACCGGCATTGTTGACGACAATGTCCAAACGCCCGAAGCGGGCGACAGTCTGTTCGATCATCGATTTCACAGCTTCGGCAACACGTACGTCTGCTTCGATCACCGCACCGTGTTCGCCCCAATCGGCCGCGGTCTCCTCGGCACGTTGCAGATTAACTCCCGCCGCGTCAGCCAGATAATTGACAACAACATCAGCCCCTGCATCGCGCAGCAGACTAGCGGTCGCTGCACCTAACCCCTGCCCTCCACCGGTGACAAGTGCGGTTTTGCCGGAAAGGTCGATCGGTATCACGCGTTACACTCCGAGTCATTAGAAAGCTTGTATCAGGTTCTACTTAACGTCATTGGTCAGCCGGCGGTGGATACCGGCTTGGAGTTCGGTTGTGACGCAGACCGCCGCTC
>JASLPZ010000091.1:0-22251 GCA_030744725.1 Pirellulaceae bacterium | reverse complement strand
CCAAGGTCTGGACGAAGCATCGTCGCAGTCACCAGGAATGTGAGGCTCATCATGATCACCAGCACCACCAAGACGCGTTCGATTAGCTTGTATCGACCAATCAACAGTAGCGCAAACGCCACTCCACCGAGAATGATCGACCAGGTCTGAACGGAGATGTCGGAGAGGACGGACAGCCCGATTGCAGCACCCGTGATGTTGCCAGTCTCGTAGGCGGCGTTGCCAAATCCGATTGCCGCAGCGACGAGCCCGCAGCAGGCCAGACGAATCACCTTTTGCTCGAACGTCGTCTGAATTGCCTCGCCCAATCCTCGTCGTGTTACCAACCCCAGCCGCGCCGACATTTCCTGAAATACGATCGTCGCCGCGGTGGCAAACAGCACTGTCCACAACAGTGCGAAACCGAAACCGGCTCCCGCTTTGCTGGCCGTCGTAATGGTCCCCGGTCCAATAAAGGCCGCAGTGACGAGCAGGCCCGGGCCAAATCTGTTCAAATAGCTGCTCAACTGATAGACCCCTCATCGCAAGATTGCCCCGTAAATGAGGTCGCTAATATGGTAAACTATTTGGTGAGCCTAAGAGCGATGCGATCCATGTATGGTGGGCTCGATCTGTTTCGATCTTGGGAAGATCTTCACTGGAAATCCTGCTATTGAAGATTCCCACAGTGAGAAAGAGGCAGGCATGCTGAAGCGACAGCTCCTGAATCTGCTGGCTGCCCTGGCGGTCATTGTGTTGACCCCGAGCTTGACGGCTCTATCCGCTCCGCCAACGCAGAAGGAGCTGTCACAGGCCATCGAACGTCTCGGCGATCCCCGATTTGACCAGCGACGCAAGGCGACCGACGTTCTGTGGGCCGCCGGCATCGAGGCACGTCCGCTGCTCGAAGCTGCGACCAAAAGCAAGAACGCTGAAGTTCGATTTCGCGCTCGAGCCGTGCTTGAGCAGTTCAAGTATGGCATCTTCGCGACGACGCCAGCCGAGGATGTCGCGTTGATTCGTCGTTTCCGTGAAGGTGACGTCAAGGAACAGGCTGACGCGCTAAAGAAATTGGCTGATCGCGGGACGATTGTGGCGGTTTTGCGTTTGCTGGCGATTGATGCCAACAGACAATTGCAGGCGTCGGTGCGGCCCAAACTCGTCGGCTATCTCGAACAGTTCGGCGAAACCTGGGACATGGTGCGGTTGGCCACCGAAGCGCCCACCGAAACGCTTCGCAAAGACATCATTCGGATCGTCCTGACCAGATATGAAAAGAAGGAGAACTTTGGCGCAATTGTGCGGCTGGGTACGCAGCATGAGAGTCCAGAAGTTCGCCGCGTGATCAGAACATGGATCGAACAGTCTTCGCCCCGATTCATGCCGGTCCTGATGGATCAGGGAGAGTTCGCCACCGTCGAACGTCTGCTGGAACTGGGAGCAGTGGGCGATCTTGGCATGCGTCATCTGGCCGTTTACGCGTTGTTCCGAGGAGATCTGGAAGAGCGAATTCAGGAGATACGTCGGCAGGATGCCTCGAGCGACGCTGAGGAAGTTGGTAGGACTCGATTGTTGGCCTACATGTTGCGTGCTAATGGCGATCTGGCAAAAGCACGTTCCGTGGCAGAACGACTTGGCGACGACGGTACCGAACTGACGCGCACGCTGCTCTACGAATTGGCTGACTGGCCGGCCGCCATTCTCTTTGATCAGACGCATCCTCGGCCTGGCGATGTGCAGTGGGCGAAGCCAGAATCGTTGGGTTTCCAGGCAGCCTTTCAGCGTCTGGCTGGTGACGAAGCGGCCTTTCAACAAACAATGTCTGAACTGGCCGAATTGGGAAAGAAGAACCTGCAACTGAGCCCCGCGTGTGCAAAGATTATGTTGATCCACGGCGAGACGGCACGCGCAATCGAACTCAAGCAGGTTGAAAGCCCGTTGGAAGCGTTTACGTTGTTGTGCCGACAGTTCCGTTATGCGGATGCATTTCGCTTGGCCAAGATCGGCGACACCGAGGAAGAACGCGGCGCATGGTTCACGCAAGTCGCCCACGACGTGCGCACCCATGCCCACCTTTCGCAGCAACGACTGAATATTGGTCTCTACACGGCGCGAATGCTGGCGAACGTCGGGCACCGGGGCGAGGCGCAGGAGGCATTCGAGAAGCTTGGCAAGGCGCTGCGAACTGATGGCTTTGTGTCGCGAATTCGAACCTTGTGCGAAGCAGAACTTAAGAGCGGATTCAACGATCTTGCGTTTCAGCACGCAACCATGATCGTGGGGAAAGATCGATCGATCCTGTCGACGGTGTTTCCGAGACATCATGAAACGGCGGACACTTTGTGGGATTACTTTCGTCACGTCGACGGCAACGAAACGTATGCGACGACACTGGGCCGGATTCGGAAGCTTTTGTATCGTACTCAGTCACAGACCGAATCGCCCATCGATCTGGCTATGCTCGTTGGCAATCTAGAGAGCAATGTGGCCAACTTGTCACACGCCAAACGCGCCCGTTGGCTTTACGGGGCAGGTCGAACGTCCGCGCTTTGGGGCCGTCGCGATCTTGCCAAACGCTGTTTCGAGCAGGCCGCCGACGGCCACGCCGATGCGGCCTTTGGCTACGCGGACCAGTTTGCCGCTGAAAAAAAATGGTCTGAAGCGGTACAGTGGTATCGCAAATGTTGGGAACTTGACCATCGACGCTCGGGTGCGATTTTTCTACAGGGAAGAATGTTGACCAATGCAGGCCAAGAAAACGAAGGCCGGCGACTCATGGATCTAGCTCGACTGATGCCGTTGGCCGATTCGAAAAACCGTTACCAGAGGTTGGCCGAGCCATTGAAGTCACACCGGCTGATGGACGATGCGGTGGCGCAATGGACGGTGATTGTTCAGCAGGGGGACTGGTCGGAAGAAGATGTTCTTAGTGCCGTCCGTGATTTGGGTAACATTGCCGAAGAGCACGATCTACTGGCGGCGGCCGACTATTGGGAGAAGATGCTGCTGGCGTGTTTGCAAGTGAAGTTCGGCTTCACACAAACGGAGGGCTACATACACATTCCGCACCTCATCCAAAAGACACGCGCAAAGGCCCTGTTGACCGCAGGGCAAGTGGACGCCGCGATTCCCATTATCCAATTGGCGCACAGCATCTGCCCAGGGGATGGCGAATTCATCGAAACGGTAGTGCCTGAACTGGAGAAATCCGGACGGCCCGAGTTAGCGGATCAGCTTTTCGACCGGACCTACAAGATCATGGCTGAGTCTTGCCAACTGTTTACTTACAGCGCGAGAGCCCGCAACGACCTGGCCTGGATGTCTGCACGTTGTAACCGGCGGCTGGATGAAGCACTCCAGTTTGCTCGGCGGGCGATTGAACTATCGCCGAAGACTGCGTCTTACATCGATACGTTGGGAGAGGTCCATTTTCGTCGAGGCGAAGTGGCCGAGGCGATCGAATGCGGCGAACGTTGTTTGGAAATCGAACCGGACAATGAGGGCTATCAAAAACAGCTCGACCGTTTTCGCGCGTCACAATAGAGCAATCGTAACGAGCGACTATTCCTCCGTTGGTGCTTCGCCACTGCTCTTGAACAGGTCTTCTAGCGCCGCGGAAGTGGCCGGTTGTTCCGTCGCCTCGACCGCTGGTACCGGCGTTTCGGATCCAGCGGTTGCTTCGGATTCGCCGTTGCCACCTTCGGAGTCCTGTAGCAAGGGGAAGCTAGTGACGAGCGATTTCTCGGTTTCCGCCGCCATCGCTTTAAGCGCTTCGGGTCGATAGCGGACTTCCGATTCTTGGAACGTGCGGAATCCAGTTCCGGCTGGAATCAGATGCCCAAGAATCACGTTCTCTTTCAGACCTACCAGGTGGTCCACCTTGCCAGCCAAAGCCGCTTCCGTTAACACCTTGGTGGTCTCCTGGAAGCTGGCGGCCGAAATGAAGCTCGAGGATTGAACCGAAGCCTTGGTGATTCCGAGCAACTGTGTACTTGCTGTCGCCGGTTTGGGGCGCGACGCCTTGGCCGGTTCGCCACCCAACGCCTCGATTTGAGCATTCACCTGCTCGAGAGCATCTTTTGGAACGATCGTGCCGATCTCGAAATCGCTATCACCTTTTTCGGAGATCTTAATGCACTTGGCCAAATCGTTATTGACCGTACGGAATTGAAATCGATCCAAGTCGAGGCCTGGCAGCACATTGGTGTCGCCAGGATCTTCAACTTTGACCTTCCGCAACATCCGGCCCACGATGATCTCGATGTGCTTGTCATTGATTTCAACTCGCTGACTTCGATAGACACTTTGAATCTCGTGCAGCAAGTACTGTTGCACAGCTTCTTCGCCTGAAATCCGCAGGATGTCGTGAGGCACAAGTGGGCCATCGACCAGTGCTTGACCGGCTTTGACCATGTCGCCGGCGTGCAGCAGAAATCGTTTTCCGTGGGGCACCAGGTGTTCGCGTTCGATACCGCTTTCGCTGCGAACGATGATCGTACGTTTGCCACGCCGCTTTTCACCCAAGATTTCGACGACGCCATCGACTTCCGCGATGACGGCAGGATCCTTCGGCTTACGAGCTTCAAAAATCTCGGTTACGCGGGGGAGACCGCCCGTGATGTCGGTAATGCCGGAAGCTTCGCGAGGAGTTTCTGCCAACGTGGCTCCGCCCGTGACCTGCTCACCTTCTTCAACAACGATATGAGCACGCTCGGGAAGGTAGTAGACGTCCAGCGGCTTACCGTCGGCATCTTCGATGACAACCTGCGGGTGCAGTTCGCCCTTGTGGTCGGTGATCATGCGGCGGACGTGACCGCTGGGGTCTTTCTCTATCCGCATTGTTTCGCCTTCGACCACATCTTCAAAGCGAGCTTTGCCGGAGACTTCGGCCAGAATGGGAATCGAGTGTGGGTTCCATTGGCAGAGAATCTTGCCGGCCCGAATGTCATCGTCTTCCTTGACCATCAACTGAGCACCCGTGGGTACCTCGTGTTTTTCGACCTCGCGCCCTTTTGCGTCGACGATCGAGATCTCACCGTTGCGGGTTAGGACCAGATCCTTGCCCTCGGGGGTTGTCACGGCTCGCATACGAATGAAGCGAATCTTACCGCCACGTTTGGCTTTGGTCTCGCTTTCTTCCACACTCGTACTCACCGTTCCACCGATGTGGAACGTCCGCATCGTCAGCTGCGTACCGGGCTCACCAATACTCTGAGCGGCAATGATGCCGACGGCCATTCCTTCTTCGACGATATTGCCGGTCGCCAAGTCCATTCCGTAGCAACAACGGCAAACTCCGAGTGGCGCGTCACAGGTCATCGGACTTCGAACTTGAATTCGTTCCAAGCCTAAGTCTTCGATCCTTCGGGCCACGTCCGAGGTGATCATCTCACTGTCGCGAACAATGACTTCGTCGGTGATCGGATTAACGATATTCTGGCGACTAACGCGTCCCATCACGGCATCAGCCAAACGAACTTCGACCTTTTCGCCACGGTAAATCACCCCCTTGGTGATCCCTTGTGTCGTCTTACAGTCGTGCATTGTGACGACAACATTCTGGGCGACATCCGCCAGTTTTCGTGTGAGGTATCCCGAGTCAGCGGTCTTCAAGGCTGTATCGGCCAGACCCTTTCGCGCACCGTGCGTTGAACTGAAGTACTCAAGGACGGTCAGGCCCTCGCGGAAGTTGGCCTTAATCGGCGTCTCGATGATTTCGCCCGTCGGTTTGGCCATCAGACCTCGCATGCCGGCAAGCTGGCGAATCTGCTCGACGCCACCACGAGCACCGGAGTGTGCCATCAGGTACACGGGGTTGATGTAGCCGTGACCACCGCGGTCGTCCGACTTCATCGCGTCCATCATCTCGCTGGTGATCGCCTCACGCGTGTGGGTCCAGGTATCGAGTACCTGGTTGTACCGCTCCTGGTCCGTAATGACGCCACGTTCGTACAGCTTCTTGAACTTGAGTACCGTCTTTTCCGCTTCTCCGATGTACTTTTCCTTCGATTCCGGTGTAACCAGATCGTCAGTTGCGAATGATAGACCGCTGCGTGTGCTCTCGCGGAAACCCAATTGGTTCATATCGTCCAGCAAGTTGATCGTGGCCTTCCGTCCCAACCGTTGGTAACAGTCGGAAATCACGCCTGCCAAATCACCCGATTTGAGCGACGAGTTGTAGAAGTCCAGACCCTCGGGAAGCATCATATTGAACAGAATACGACCGTATGTCGTTTCGACCAGACCGCCCACTTTTTGATCATCGTTTTCGCTTTTTAAGCGGCGGTTGGCTGGCAAACGGACTTTGATCTGCGCGTGCATATCGATTACGCCCAGCGAATAAGCCAAGTCAGCTTCCTCCAGTGACGAGAACACCATGTCCTCGCCCGGACGATTTGGCAGTTCGAGCGTAATGTAATTGCAACCCATCACCGTGTCTTGCGACGGGCTCATGATGGGGCGACCATTAGCCGGGCCAAAGATGTTGTTCGTCGCCAGCATCAGGGTGTGAGCTTCCACTTGGGCTTCAATCGATAAGGGCAAATGGACGGCCATTTGATCGCCATCGAAGTCCGCATTGAAGCCCTTGCACGCCAAGGGGTGCAGGTGAATGGCGTTACCTTCCACCAAGATCGGTTCGAACGCTTGGATTCCCATGCGATGCAGCGTGGGAGCTCGATTGAGCATGACCGGGTGGTTCTGAATCACCTGCTCCAGAATGTCCCAGACTTCTTCGTCTTTCCGTTCGAGCATTTTCTTGGCGCTCTTGATCGTGTCCGCATGGCCCAATTCCTTGAGTTTGCGAATGATGAACGGCTGGAACAGCTCAAGTGCGATCTTCTTGGGAAGACCACATTGATGCAATTTGAGTTTCGGGCCCACGACGATCACGCTTCTTGCCGAATAATCGACTCGTTTTCCCAGCAGGTTTTCTCGGAAACGCCCCTGCTTACCCTTGATCATGTCCGTCAGCGACTTGAGTGGTCGATTGCTGCTGCCGAGGACTGGCCGTTTGCAACGGTTGTTGTCAAACAGCGCGTCCACGGACTGCTGCAACATGCGTTTCTCATTGCGAATGATCACTTCCGGCGCATTCAAGTCGACGAGTTTGCGGAGGCGGTTATTGCGGTTGATAATCCGGCGATAGAGGTCGTTTAGATCGCTGGTGGCAAAGTTGCCGGAATCCAGCAGCACCAGGGGGCGGAGGTCGGGCGGAATCACGGGAATCACGTCCAACACCATCCATTCGGGACGATTGTCGCTGTCACGAATCGACTCGACAATTTTTAAACGATTGATCAAGTCCTTGCGCCGTTGTTTGGAATTGGTTGTTTCCAATTCTTCGCGCAAACGCTGTGACAGCGTAACGAGGTCTAATACGGATAATAGTTTGCGGACGGCCTCGGCACCCATATCTGCCTCGAAGGTACCTTCGCCGAACTGTTCCCGCGCAGCGCGGTACTCTTCCTCAGTCAGCAACTGTTGCCTCTCGAGGCCGGTTTCGCCTGGATCGACGACCACATAGTCTTGGAAGTAGACGACCTTTTCCAGGCTGGTAGTTTTCATTTCCAACAAGTTGCCGAGCCGACTAGGCATGGCTTTGAAAAACCAAATGTGGACGACGGGCGCAGCCAGTTCGATGTGCCCCATCCGCTTTCGTCGGACGCGCGAGTGGGTCACTTTGACACCACATCGGTCGCAGATCATGCCCTTATACTTCATACCGCGGTATTTGCCGCAGGCGCATTCCCAGTCTTTCTCCGGACCAAAAATCCGCTCGCAAAACAGCCCGTCCTTCTCAGGACGGTACGTGCGGTAGTTGATCGTTTCCGGTTTCTTGACTTCGCCAAAAGACCAGCTACGGATGTCGTGGGGGCGCGCCAAGCTGATCTTGACGGCGGCATAGTCATTAATTCTGTCGTAAGAGCTTTCGCCGATGGTCATCTGCGCGGGCTCCTTTATGAGTCAACGAGGTGTTGGGGCGCTAATAGTTGCGATTCCGCAAAATGCGGTTTGTGCACGAATCACTGACTCCGTGTCAGGTGCCAGGCAGCACGCGACCGGAGCCAGAGACGAGGTATCCTAAACCCGACGTTTTTCCAGCTGCATGTTGAGGGCCAGACCGCGAATTTCGTTGGTGAGGACGTCAAAGCTGGCAGGCGTACCAGCCTCCAGCGTGTTTTCGCCTTTCACCATTGATTCGTAAATCTTCGTACGACCCTCCACGTCGTCGCTTTTGACGGTCAGTAGCTCCTGCAGAATGTAAGCTGCACCGTAGGCCTCCAAGGCCCAGACTTCCATTTCTCCAAAACGCTGGCCGCCAAAACGGGCTTTACCGCCGAGCGGTTGTTGTGTGATCAACGAGTAAGGTCCCGTGCTTCGTGCGTGAACCTTATCATCAACCAGGTGGTGTAGCTTCAACATGTAGATGTAACCAACGGTCGTCTCTTGCTCGAGCGGTCGACCTGTCCGGCCGTCGTGTAACGTCGTCTTGCCGTGAGCAGGCAGGCCAGCTTCCGCCAGGCATTCATTGATGTTTTCTTCCGTTGCACCGTCGAATACTGGGGTGATGGCCTGGAAACCAAGTTTGGCTCCGGCCCATCCCAGGTGCGTTTCCAGAATTTGCCCTACGTTCATGCGGCTGGGAACGCCAAGCGGATTGAGCATGATCTGAATCGGCGTTCCATCCGCCAAAAACGGCATATCCTCCACAGGGAGGATTTTGGAGATCACACCCTTGTTACCATGGCGACCCGCCATCTTGTCTCCAACGGAAATCACTCGCTTAGTCGCGATATAAACCTTGACCATTTGCAGCACGCCGCTGCGCAATTCGTCGCCACGTTTCATGCTGTTCAGCCTACGGTCGCGTTCATCAATCGCGATTTCGACCGTCGGCCATTGCTCTTTGTAGATCCGCCGGGCCTCCGAGATCAGCGCCTCGCTGCGCATACTACCGATCACTGACTCCAAGCGGAACTGTTGCGCCCGCTCGGCGACGTATTTAGGATCTTGATCGCGGACCAAAGGCGTACCATCATCGTCAGTAAGACTTCGGCTTAACGCCTTTTCCATCTCGTCGATCAACGAGCCGAAGACTTCACAGATTCGGCTATTTCCTTCGGTCTCGACATCCTTGAGTTCCTTCTCGAACTTCTTTCGTTCTTCTTCGGTGAGGCTCATGCGACGTGAAAACTTTTGTGCGTTGATCACAATGCCTTCGATTCCCGAAGAAACTTCCAGCGAGTCGTTTTTGACGTCTTCGCCGGCACGACCGAAAATGGCGTGCAACAGCTTTTCCTCAGGGGTCAATTCGGTCTTTGACTTGGGCGAGACCTTGCCGACCAGAATGTCACCGGGCCGCACGTAAGTGCCGACCTCAACAATTCCGCTCTCGTTCAGGTTGCGCAACGCCTTTTCGCTAACGTTGGGAATATCGCGAGTGAACTCCTCGCGTCCCAGTTTGGTCTCTCGAATCTCGACGTCGAATTCTTCGATGTGAATTGACGTATACGTGTCATTCTTGACCAGTTCTTCGCTGATGATGATCGCATCTTCGTAGTTGTATCCGTCGAACGACATGAATCCGACCAGAACGTTGCGACCAAGGGCCAATTCGCCTTGGTAGGACGCTGGGCCATCCGCGATGACCTGCCCCGATTCAACCTTGTCACCAAGGTTGACGATGGGCTTCTGATTCAAGCAAGTCCGTTCATTGAGACCTTGAAACTTACGCATCCCGTAAACGTCATTGCCAACCTCAATTCGATCAGCATCGCAGTAGGTGATCTTGCCACCTCGTCTCGCGGTGACAACCATGCTTGAGTTTTGAGCGACCTCTTTTTCCATTCCCGTGCCTACGATCGGTGGCTCAGCCACCAATAACGGAACAGCTTGCCGCTGCATGTTCGAGCCCATGAGCGCGCGGTTCGCGTCGTCGTGTTCGAGGAACGGAATCAAACCGGCCGACACACCCACCATCTGGCTCGGCGCCACATCGATGTACTCGACAAGCTCCGGGTTGACGATTTCGAAATTACTACGATGCCGTGCGATCATGTTGGCTCCGGCAACCAACTTGCCCTTCTTCACCAACGCGTCAGCGGGAGCAACGTAGGACTCTGACTCTTCGTCGGCGCGGAGCCAGACAATTTCTTCTTCCAACTTACCCTTATTGACACAGCGATAGGGGGTCACCAAAAAGCCATAATCGTCCACGCCGGCATAGATGGCCAAGCTGGAAATGAGACCGATATTGGTGCCTTCCGGCGTTTCAATCGGGCAGATCCGGCCGTAATGTGAAATGTGAACATCACGAACTTCGAAACCGGCACGCTTACGATTCAGACCTCCTGGACCAAGTGCCGAAAGCCGACGTTCGTGCGTCAGCTGCGAAAGCGGGTTCGTCTGGTCGACGACTTGCGAAAGTTCACCGCGACCGAAAAAGTACTCGATGGCGGCCGACACGCTCTTGGGGTTTACCAAGCTGCGCGGCGTCATATCATCCGCATCCTTGAGGCTCATCCGTTCCTGTACGGTTCGACGCAGTTTTAGGAACCCCTTGCGCAGTTCATCGCAGGCAAGTTCGTCGATGGTCCGCAGCCGCCGGTTACCGAGGTGATCGATGTCGTCGATTTCTGCCTCGCCGCCCGAACTGGCCAGACTTAGCAGGTATTTGATGGATGACGTCAAGTCGTCGGGCCGCAGTGTCATCTCTTTTTGAGAGACGCCCAAATCGAGTTTTCGGTTGATTCGAAAACGACCAACGCGGCCCAGTCGATAACGATTGACGTCATAGAATTTCTCTTGGAAGAGCGTGCGGGCTTTTTCCAGTTGTGGTGGGTTACCGGGTCGCAGTCGCTGATAGATTCTCAAGAGAGCCTCTTCATGGCTCGACGTCGCATCGTCGGCAAGACTATTCATGATTAGTGGCACTTTTTGATCGGCCATCACTTCCGCCTTCGTGACGCCCGATGTGCAAATCAGCTCGGCCGAGTTCTTCGTAATCTTGTGGCCTGCTTCGACAATGATTTCGCCGGCACGGTCGCTGGCCGCTGGATAGACAATATCGTCAACGGCGATCTTGCCTTCAATCTTCGTCACACTGCGACCGTCAACGATTTTCTCGACGGAGGATTCGTAAAAGGCGCGTAGAATATCCGAATCCGAGCTGTAGGTGGGGGCCATCGCACGCAGAAGCGTGATGGCGGAGAACTTGCCGCTTTGATCGATCCGAACGCTCAGAATGTCCTTCTTCGTCGCGTTGATTTCAATCCAGCTTCCCCGTTCCGGGATGATCCGGCAACTGGGAAGTTTGCGATCCGATGTGCCGTCCTGGTCCATTACAAAGTCGACACCCGGACTTCGATGCAATTGGCTGACGACAACCCGTTCGGCACCATTGATGATGAACTCGCCACCGCCCAGCATGATCGGGATGTCGCCAAGGTACACTTCCTCTTCGACCGGCTCGTCCTTATTCAGTCGCAACCAAACTCGAAACGGCTTGCCATACGTCAACCGAAGTTGTCGGCATTCGTCCGGTGTATATCGAGGTTTCCCCAGTTCGTACTTGATGTACTCCAGATTGATCGTCTTGTCATAGCTTTCAATCGGAAAGATCTCACGCAGGACACTTTCCAGGCCATGATCTTTCCGTTTGTCCGCGGCGGCGTCTTCCTGAAGGAACGCGGCATAGCTGTGCGTTTGAATGCGCGTCAGGTCGGGGGTAAGTTGCGCTTCCCGCCCGCTGCCAAAACGACGAACTACTGTGGGCGTCAACCGTCGGTGTGCAGTGGTAGCCATAGGCTTGCTCGCTCCGGTTCAATTACAAATAGACTGAGATGAGGGTCGCGTGACTACAAGGCGTAAACACGGCGCTGATCAATGTGGGGTGTACCTTGCGCGCACCACTCCCTCGGCTAAGAGCACGCTCCTGCGCTGATTGCAAAGAGTGCTGATCAAACAAAACATTCACCCGCGTCTCGACCCTGGCGGGCAGGGTGCGAGACAATGACGAGTTCAAGAGATTGGGCTACTTCAGTTCGACTGAGGCACCGGCCTTTTCCAGGTCCTCTTTGGCCTTCTCGGCATCTTCTTTTGAAGCCTTTTCTTTGATCGTGGCTGGAGCGGCTTCGACCAACTTCTTGGCTTCCATAAGTGTCGATCCGGTCAACGCCTTGACGACTTTGACGACATCCAATTTCTTGTCGCCAAAACCTGTCATGATCACGTCGAATTCAGTCTGGACTTCGGCTGCATCACCTCCACCGTCGTCGGGGGCGGCCATCATAATGCCGCCACCAGCAGCGGGCTCGATGCCGTGCGCGTCCGAAATGTAGTCGCTCAGTTCCTTGGCCTGCTTGAGAGTCAAGCCGGCGATTTGGTCGCCCAAGGTCTTAAGTTCTTCAGCGACTTCTACGGTTGCGGTTTCGTCGGACATGGTCGATTCAGTTCCTTTCTTGCGATCGATTGCCTCCGCGGGACAGAGGCCATTTGATACGGTTTGTCGAATTCGGTTTATCGGGGTGTGGCTCCTGGTGACATCCCAGTCGCCTCGTCCGTTTCAAAATGTTCTGTGTTATTCTTCTTTTTCTGAAATCTGCTTGATCTGACTTGCCAAGTTCGCTCCGGCGGCCTCAATTTGTGACAGCAGTTTGGAGCCAGGCGAAAGAACCTGACCCATCAAGATGCTGAGTTGCTCGGCGCGGTTGGGCCATTTGCTGATCTCCAAGACCTTTTCCTGGGTCAGGTTTTCGCCATCCATCACCCCGCCCCTGGCCTCAAATTCTTTGTACTCGTCATCCTTGTGAAACGACGCGATCTCCTTCACGAGAGACACAAAATCCTCGCCGCCCCATACCAGTGCCATGGCGCCTTTCGCGTTCTCAAAGGCAGGCGCCAGTGGCGTGCCCTTGGTCGCCCTGCGGGCCAAGCTGTTCTTAATGACCAACACACTGATGTCTTTGTCACGCAACTGCCTACGGAGTTCGACGGACTTGTTCGCGTCCAAACCAATCATGTTGACCAGCAACACGTCATCCACGCCATCAATGCGGCGCCGGATGTCGTCAGCTACCAGATCTTTGACATACTTACTCATGCGTCATGTTCTTTCTGTACGCTTATTCGGCGACCAACCAGCGGCTTACGCAGCAACCGGGACGCCTGGGCTCATCGTGGCGCAAATGGCAATGTTCTGCACGTAGACGCCTTTTACCGCCGTCGGTTTCAGACCCACGATATGGTTGATAAAAGCTTGGATATTCTCTTCTAAACTCTTGTTCTCAAAACTCAGCTTGCCGACAATCGCGTGGACATTTCCACCCGAATCGTTACGGAATTCGACTTTTCCAGCCTTGTATTCCTGAATCACGCGCGCCACGTCCGGCGTGACCGTTCCCGCACGGGGAGACGGCATCAGCCCACGCGGCCCGAGCACGCGACCGAGCGGACCCACCAGACCCATCATGTCAGGCGTGGCGATGCAGACATCAAAGTCGACCCAGCCACCTTTGATCTTCGTGGCCATCTCTTCCTGGCCAACTTCATCGGCTCCAGCCTCTTCAGCCGCCTTGGCCAAGTCGCCTTTGGCAAACACGATGACACGTTGCGTCTTGCCAATGCCATTTGGCAGAACGACCGAGCCACGCACAATCTGATCCGCCTGCTTTGAGTCAACGCCCAGCCGCATGTGGATCTCGACCGTTTGGTCGAACTTTGTCGGCTCAAAACTCTTGAGCACTTCGATGGCTTTGTCCAGCAGCATTGGTTCAAGTGTTTCTGCTTTGCTGGCCGCCGCCCTATATCTTTTTGATTGCTTTGTCATTGGTTAGTCCTCGACCTCAATCCCCATGCTGCGTGCGGTACCCTTGATCAAGTTGCGTGCATGTTCAAGGTCGCGGGCGTTCAAGTCCGCCATTTTCTTCTGGCATATGTCGTCAATCTGGCTGAGATTGACTTTGCCTACTTTCTCCTTGTTCGGTACACCGGACCCTTTGGCGATACCAGCGGCTTGCTTCAATAGTGATGCAGCTGGCGGGCTCTTGGTCACAAAATCAAAGCTGCGATCGTTGTAGACCGTGACGATGACTGGAATCGGCGTCCCGTTGAATTCCTTGGTGCGATCGTTGAACTGCTGGACAAATTGTCCCAGGTTGATTCCAAATCTACCTAAGGATGTACCGACCGGTGGAGCCGGGGTTGCCTGTCCACCAGGGACTTGGAATTTTGCTTGACCAGTTACTTGTTTTGCCATGAATGGTTCCTTGCGACGCTGATGACGATCAGGCCGCTAGACTTTTTCGATTTGCCAGTACTGAATTTCGACGGGCGTTGGGCGATTGAAGATGTTGATCACCACAGTGATCAAACCATGCGCCTCGTCGATCTTGTCGACGTCCCCTTCGAAGTTTTGGAAATTGCCTTCCTTGACCCGAACATGATCGCCAATGTTGAACGGGATCGAGGTCTTAACTTGCGTTTCCTCGTCCTCGTCAACATCCCGGCGAAGAATCCGTTCCACTTCACGCGGATCCATCGGTGTTGGCTTGCCGGCCGAGCCGGTAAAGTCGCCGATGCCCGGTGTTTCGCGAACCGCGAACCAGGTGTCGTCGTTGATCACCATGTTGACCATGATGTAACCGGGATACAGTTTTCGTTTGGTGATCTTTCGCTTACCGCTCTTGGTAAATTCCGCAATGTCCTCGGTCGGCACGACGATTTCTTCGACGTACGGTTCCAGCCCCTCGATCTTCACTCGCCGTTCCAGGGCGTCGCGAATCGTGCCTTCTCGGTTGACTTGGACCTTGAGAATGTACCAATGCTTCTCGGCGGCCTCTCCTTCAGGTTCCTCTTCAACCAATTCCAGCGGCTCGACGTCCATGTCAGGATCTTCATCCAAATCGTCCGGGTCGTCGCCAGCGGTGTCACTCGTGGTGGCCTCCTCCTCCTCCTTCGCGGGCGCCTCTTGCTGCACATCGACGACGGGCACATCGACGGTTGGCGTGCCTTCAGCCTCCGCCGTGACACCGGCATCGACCGCTGTTTCGTCGGCCTTCTCAGGTACGACTTCAGGCGTTTCACCGACGCTGTCGGACTCGGTACTCACCAGCTTTACCTTACTTGTTGGATCTCAACGGGGTTCGAGCAGGATGCCACAAAACTGAAACAAACCTCGCCAAAAGAGGTCAAATCCAAACAAAATGATCGCGAGCGAAAAAATTACAAAGATGACAACAATTGAACTTCGGATCAGTTCACCGCGCGATGGCCACGAGACTTTGTTCATCTCCGCTTCCACGGCGATCAGAAAGTCTGCAAACCGAGCGTAATTGACGATGCGATAGGCTGCCCAAAACCCAATCGTCAGGATCGCCACCGGCGCGATGTATTGCCATTTCTGGGCTCCGTACAACGTGTCGTATGCGCGCCATGCGGCCAAGGCAAAAACCACCCAAAACACACCGCACGTCACTTGCCGCGTAATTCTGCCCTGACTCGGCTTGTACAATCCAACCTGAAAGATCTCACCCACAATCGAGCTTGCGGACATCGCTTTCTGTTTCGACATTGCACCTTGCCGCATCCAATGCGGCACCTCGGCTGAAAAAAATCACAATAAAACAACAACGGGAAATGGAAACCGGCCCTGTCCCCCAACAAACGACTGTGAAATCGCGATTGACTACAGGTTAAGCAGGGGCGGCGGGAATCGAACTCGCAACCGCTGGTTTTGGAAACCAGTGCTCTGCCAATTGAGCTACACCCCTCCGGTGTTTCGTTTCCTTAACAACTACTCCAGGATCTTGGTCACAACACCCGAACCCACGGTACGGCCACCTTCGCGAATGGCGAAGCGAACACCGTCATCCATGGCGATCGGTTTGTGCAATTCGATACTCAACCGGACATTGTCGCCCGGCATACACATTTCCGCTTCCACCAGGTTTGCCGTACCCGTTACGTCCGTCGTACGGAAATAGAACTGTGGTCGATAGCCGCTGAAGAATGGCGTGTGACGACCGCCTTCGTCTTTCGATAGGCAGTAGACTTCCGCTTCAAATTTCATGTGCGGTGTGATTGAGCCCGGCTTGGCGAGAACTTGTCCACGCTCAATTTCATCCCTCTTGACGCCACGCAGGAGGCAGCCGACATTGTCGCCCGCTTTGCCCGTGTCCAGAATCTTGCGGAACATTTCCACACCCGTGCAGGTTGTCTTGCGAGGTTGGTCGTGCAGACCAATGATCTCAATTTCGTCACCGGTGTTCACCACGCCACGTTCGATACGACCCGTAGCCACGGTGCCACGACCTTCGATCGAAAAGACGTCTTCGATGGCCATCAGGAACGGCTTGTCTTCTTGCCGTTCAGGCTGCGGGATATACGAGTCGACTGCCGCGAGCAACTCCTTGATACACTCGATGTTCTCTGGAACATCCGGGTGGTCGTAGGCGGGCAGGGCCGAACCGCGAATGATCGGAATGTCGTCACCCGGGAACTTGTACTTAGTCAGCAATTCGCGGATTTCAATTTCAACCAGGTCTAATAACTCTTCGTCGTCGACGAGGTCACATTTGTTCATAAACACCACAATCGCCGGCACATCAACCTGCCGTGCGAGCAAAACATGCTCTTTCGTTTGGGGCATCGGCCCATCAGCCGCCGATACGACCAGGATGGCACCGTCCATCTGAGCCGCACCGGTGATCATGTTCTTGATAAAGTCGGCGTGACCTGGGCAATCGATGTGAGCGTAATGGCGGTTTTCGCTTTCATACTCAACATGAGCGACCGCGATCGTTACCGTCTTTGTTGCGTCGCGAACGGTGCCGCCCTTGGCGATGTCGGCGTACGACTTCCGTTGGGCAAGTCCTAATTCCGATTGCGCTGATAATAGGGCGCCGGTCAGCGTCGTTTTACCGTGATCAATGTGACCGATCGTACCGACGTTGCAGTGCGGTTTACTCCGCTCGAAGACCTCCTTGGCCATGCTTTCATACCTATCATTTAACTGGGTGATTGCGGGAAAAAATAACGCTTTAGTGGTTGCTGCCAAGCTCGTGTCGCATGGCGGCAAGAGCTGCTGATGGGACTTGAACCCATGACCTCGTCCTTACCAAGGACGCGCTCTACCAACTGAGCTACAGCAGCCGATTTCACTATTGCCGGCCAGCCGGGGCGCTCTGCTGGGGCCGCCGAACGCTGTCATGTTCTACTTACCTTCAGGGTTGCTTGGTGTCTTTCAGGTTGCGGGCTGTCTCTTATGAGTTGCGGGCTGAGCAGGCTCAAGAGCGGGCGAAGGGAATCGAACCCTCGTCTTCAGCTTGGAAGGCTGTGGCTCTACCACTGAGCTACGCCCGCAACACGGTCTTGAAAACTCTGTCCTCAGAATTCAGTCTTCCAAAATGCCAAACGGTGCGTTGGCAACATCTCATTCCATTTGCGTCGGGCAGCGTCTATTTCTTCGCAGTCGACGTCTCCAACGGTGCCAAACTGTAACCAAATGGGGGGAACAGGATTCGAACCTGTGAAGGCGTAGCCATCAGATTTACAGTCTGACCCCTTTGACCGCTCGGGAATCCCCCCCTTCCAAAACAGCCGCAGCGGAGCGACCCGGCCTGGAAGCTATTCAATTTCGACATGTTATACGTATACGGGCCAGCGGAGGGACTTGAACCCACAACCTGCTGATTACAAATCAGCTGCTCTGCCAATTGAGCTACGCTGGCGACATTTTTCTACTTTGAAAACCTGTTAATATACAGAAGGTTGCGACTCGTGCAAGGCGAGATAAGCGACAAGCTAAAGCAGTAAAGCAGTAAAGCAGTTCGCTGCGTACAACAGACAATCGCCTGGTGAAAATCGTTCAATAAAAAATCGCCACCGCGAACCAAAAAAAACAGGGGAGCTGCAAAAAGCCGACAGAAAAGACAAGCCCCCTGAATGACCCAGGAAAACTCTCTACTTTTCCGTGTGGCTTGCTTGCAGCTCCCCTGTCGTAGATCCCCTGTCTAGGGGTGTTTTTGGATTGGGTATGGGTGAACTTAGTCCGGTGCGTCCATCCGCTCCTCTTGCGCCGCCACCCGCAGTTTGTTCAACGCACGGGCTTCGATTTGCCGCACTCGCTCTTTGGTGACGCCGAGATCGGCACCAACTTCCTTGAGCGTTTGTGGTTCCTGACTGTGGTCCAACCCGAACCGGCTAATGATAATCTTCTGTTCGCGTTCGTCAAGGCGAGCCAGGATTTGGTTCACCTGCTGTTCGCGGACCCGCTGTGCCGATTCTTGTTCGTACTGATCCGGCCGTTCGTCTTGTTGCCCAGAGAACATCTCTTCGAGGCTCGTTCGAAATCGGTCGCGATGCTTGAATTCATCAGGAATTGACCGGGCGAAGTTCTTCATGATGGCCCAACTGGCATAGGTACTGAACTTGTTCCCGCGTCCATAATCGAACTTTTCCGATGCCCGGATCAAGGACACGTTCCCGTCACTCACCAGGCTGAAGAAATCCTGATTGGGCGAGACATGTCGCTTGGCGATGGAAACCACCAGACGCAGATTTGCCTTGACGATCTCGTTCTTCGTCTCGACCGCCTGCTCGTACAGCCATTCAATACGGTCCATCATGCTGGCACGAGGCCGTTCTTGATTGATCTGCTTGCGCAGTCTAGTCGCCGTGAACTTCAGGAAATTCAATTTGCGGAACAGGTGATATTCCTGTTCTCGCGTCAGCAACGCCGTTTCGTACAGAGACGCCAAGTACGGAGGCAGGCCAGCAGGTGGTCGCGATCGACGTCGGCTTGATGCCTCAACGGTCGGCATCGGCCCCAAAATGGTCTGTTTGTTGCTTTCTTTTTCGAACTCATCATTGTGGATGTAGTCCAACGGCAATTCCAGAATCCGCTGCAAACGGCGTTCGTTCACGATCCGATAGATGCTCGTCCGCGTCCGGCAATAACGCTTTGCGAGGCGTTCGACAGTCATACCACGCCGGTAGGCCTGGTAGATCTTGTTCTTCGATTCTTCGTTGAGCGTACCCGTCCGGTGCGGAAACACCGCCAAATCTGGATGCTTCTCGTCAAATTGCTTCAGCGTGTAACGAATCGTCTCCACACTGCGGTTGGTCTGTCGAGCGATCCGGCGTGCGATCTCCGAAGGGCACGACCCGGCCTGCGACATGCGTCGGGCACGCTCGATGATCTCGTCTCGCTCCTCGTCCGACAACTGACTGAACCGTTCACCCCGCTCGATTCGTTGGCGGTTGTCAGCCACAAAGCGATCGACGCTACTGCGGAGAAAACCAACCCGTTTTCGTCGCCCAAAGATGAATCGGCGGCTGACCAATCCCTGCTGTCGCCATCGCGAAATCGTCTTGGTGGAAACTTTGAACAATTTGCTCAATTCTTCAACTGTATGGACCGGCTCGCTAGCATCTTCGACACGGACGTCGGCTGCGTCCGAGACATCCTCAACAAACAAACGCAAATCGTGGCAGGCCTCCTGACCTGACAGCGTATTGTCGATCGCTGCATCAGGGCGATAGTCGGTGATTCGAAAGCAAACGTACTCGTAGCTGTACGTTTTCTGTGGTTCAATTTCGGCCAACAGTTTCTCGGCGCGATTCGCTTGTTCGAGCTTCTTCTCGCGCGGCGCAAATCGGACCTGTTGGTCGCGAAGTTGTCTGATAATGTTGCTCTGATACTCAGTATGCATCACAGTGCCTCTTCTCTCCTGCAAACCTTGCCGGTGTTCCCTGCGACTCCTCGCCCGACAAAATTCGTCGTCCGCTTCGGAAAAGCAGCCGATCCTGTGCTGCTTCCGCAAACTCAACGCTGTTCCATCTTTGGTACGACATTCTCTTCAAGTTGGTTCTGCTTTCGCTCAACATCACATCCTGTAGCCTGCAACTCAGTGCGAATTGATACAACTCCAATCACCTTTGGGCGACTCGGCGCTGCAGGTCAGGATTATAGAGATGTTGTCAATCTTTGCGGGCCCAAGTTACTTCTTCGTGACCTAACGCTCGCCTCAAATGTTCGCAAGATCTGGTCTGATTTCTTCCCGGCAGCTGCCTTTGACAATGCAACGCAGCTGGTCCTGTCACTTAAGTCCCGACACGAAAACAAGTTCGCGGGTTCATGCTGCTTCGGAACAATGGGTTAAGCGGGTAAAACAGGTAGAAAAGATCGTGGTGGGGCTTCTTCGTCGTCTCAATAAACCGCTCTCTAGCCACCAATGTTTCGTTCGTTCGCCCATTTCGTTGAATAAATTGCCAAAGGCGCGTCGATGAACCGACAACAACCCATTCTGACCGTGGATCTTAACCAGATCTTCAAATTCCGCTTGCCAACATCAAAAATGCGGCTACCGGAGAATCAACCCTCGTGACATGGTATTCGACGTGCGACTCCAATTCTTAGTTTCCACGATTTTCCAGATTGTCACCGGCAATCGGCAAATTTCGAGAATTTCTTACAAAATTCTCTTAGTGATCGGCGTTTCCGTGGGGGCTATCAGCGAGGGGGTGGTTGCCGAGCGGATGAAATTGGTTCCCGCCGCGGACGCCAACCGGGGCGCTCGAGTTCGAGCCGTCCAAGAGGTGAAAGGCGACCTCAAATTGAATGCGGACGGCCGTCAAGTGACTCGACTCCCGTTTACTGCGCATGGCTTGATGACCTTCGACCAACGCGTCCTGCAAGTTGGCCCAGAGGTTCGGCGCGATGTACGGCATTACCGCGAGGCAACCGCAGAGATCAGTGTGGGTGGGGCCAGCGAGACATCCGCGCTTTCGATGGATCGGCGAACGGTTGTCGTAGATTGTGATGGGCAGCGGACGACGGTGTATTCGCCGCTGGGACCAATGACTCGCGACCAACTAGAACTGATCGAGATCCAGGGCAACCCGACTCTCTTGGATCGCTTGCTGCCCACGGGCGAAGTCGCTGTTGGCGATCAATGGAAACATGATGACTGTCTGGTCGCCCAGCTACTCGGGCTGGATGCTGTCCACCGCAACGAATTGTCGAGCACACTGTGGGCGGTGGAGAAGGAGATTGTCGTGATCGATCTCTCCGGCAATCTGCGCGGGGTGATTGGCGGGGTCTCCAGTGATATCGAGGTCAAAGCCAAATACCATTTCGATCGCGAGCGTCGCGTCATTCGTTGCATGGCGATGACCATCAAGGAAAACCGTGCGATCGGTCATGCATCGCCGGGTTTTGACGTGACGGCACGAATTCGGATTTCGATCGATCCGGCCGAGATTGCTGACCAGCTGCGTGACACGGCCCTGGCGAACCTGGATCTGGAAGCGGAACCTGGATCGCTGATGCTCGAATTCACATCGCACCTGGGTGGATTTCGGTTCCTTCATCCCAGAAGTTGGCGGGTCATGGTGGACCGACATGATGTGGCCGTTCTCCGCATGATTGACCGGGGGGATTTGATTGCCCAATGCAATGCGTCCAAGCTGCCCGACCTGCCGGCCGGAAAACGTGTTTCTTTGGAAGCATTCCAAAACGACATCAAACGGGCGCTGTCGAAGGAATTCGGCGAAATTGTGCAGGCAACCCAGGGAACGTCTGGCGATGGCCGTCGCATTCTGCGAGTTGTCATTGCGGGACTCGCATCTGAACTCCCAATTCAATGGCGGTATTATCACATTTCGAACAGTGCTGGCCGACAGGTTTCGTTCGCCTTCACGATGGACGCCAAGCTGCTCGAACGATTTGCCGAGTCAGATCAAGGTGTAATCAGTTCGTTCGAGTTCGTTGATCCGACAACGGCTCCCACCTCAGCACCGCGTCTCGGACCCGCACGCGAAGCATCTGCTGCGCCGGCACCCGGCAACGAATTGCGTTGATTGGCCGGTGGGCAGATTCGCAGTTCCGGCCATCCTGATGGGTGGTGCGCGATTGGCCAGTCATTCTGTTCGAGTGTGCACCAACGTCATCTGACGGCCAATCCTGCCGAGTCTGTGACGTCAAATACGGCCTTTCCGTCCGAGAATGTCGGACTTCGCTGATTGTCTGTAACGAATTCGGGTCTGGTCCGTTATCTCTTTAGGACACGCCAAGGACCTATCACAACAAGTAACATAACCGTATGTCCGCCAACCGCGACGGAGTTTCACGGAGTTGGGTGTTAGCGGCCGTCGATGAATTCGAGGGTCGGCTGACGAGGTACGCAATCCGCTTGCTAGGTGACGAACACTCCGCACGCGATGTCGTTCAGTATGCATTCCTGCGGCTTTGCGACGCCGTTCCGGACGAGG
>JASLPZ010000090.1:0-22285 GCA_030744725.1 Pirellulaceae bacterium | reverse complement strand
GCGATGTGGATGGTGTTGAGCTGGAGGCTCGGGAGTTCGGCCTCGTAACAGTTCTCAGCGGCGTTGAGTTTTGCTTTGATCAGATCGATGATCTTGATCCGACCGTTCTCTCGAGCTCGCGACTTGAACAGTTCTTCCTCACCAGCCTTGATCGTGCGAGACCTGAGTTGCCGCTGTACAATCGCAATGCCCTCGTTGATTTCTTCCTCATCGACGCTGGCGCAGTACCGCCCGAGCATGAATTCCACGACATAGGTTGGGACCGGGAATTGCCGGCTGAAGGTTCTCACCAGATCCTTGCGAACCAGGTATCCGTCAAGCGAGCGAGCGGCAATTTGGTCTATTTGATCAAGTTCCATTATGTGGGACCTCCGCCAACTGTTGTTTTTTCTTGTGCTAAGGCGTTTCCGTTGGCGTCGAGGATCACGACCCAACACTCGTGGTCTTCAAGGTCTTCGTCTTCAATGATCACGGAGCAATTTGCCTTATCCTTGAAGTCCTTGACGCTGACGACCTCACTGGTTTCTGGATTGCCTGCATGCGTACGGATGTCGAGCTTGATGCCAGGTGCTGCTGCGGCCACGTTCACCGTGCAGCGGAGCTGCTTCCACTTGATTTCATCAATCATGACGCTCCCGGCTGCCCCGCTGGCACTCTTGAGCGTCATGCTCATCGTCACGCACTCTTGCAGACTCAATCCGCCGTGCGTGTACTCGCTCTTGTAATAGCAAGAAATACCTTCGGCGAAGGCAAAACACTTCATGGGATTCCAAAACCAATGGTAAAGCCGCTCATCTGAGGCGGCGCCCGATTTGAGCGAGGCGCATCGTCCCCATTTGTTTTCCGAAAGTGAGGTGTGAAGTTGTGTTTTCGGCAATCCACCTGGCATCAACAGCCAACCATGATCGGTGACAATGCGAATCTCGCCCCAGCCAGCAGCGAAGAGTTGGAGCACCCTTTCGACCACTTCATCCAACATCGCGTCCACGTGCCTCGCCAGCTTCCATCCGCGCTGGTGACCTTCGTGGTCAATATCGCCCGTCTCACACCAGGCCAGGCCGCTTGGATCACCTTCCTCCGATTTACCGAGCCGCTGCCAGCCCTCTTCTTCAAGCAGCTTTTGCAGCCAGTAACCACTCTTTAGCGACTTTCCGGTGTCGGCGACCTTCGGCGTGAAGTCATTGTTCAACTCATCGCCAGAGATAAGATGTCGCACTGGAGTTAGTGACGGTTTCGCGGTTGACGTGACGCTCGGCAACGCCGTCCAACCGACCGAGCTGCCGACTTTGACTCCCGATCTCTCCAGCCGACTCTCCAGCCTCTTGGCGAGATCCAAACGCAGTCCGTCGATGAACAGAAAGCATGTGCCTGACTCGTAGGAAACTGGGCTCAGCTTGTCGATTGTCTTGCCCGGGTAACCGTCCTTCGCCACAATCTTTTGCAAGTAATGAGCGGCGTCTGTCGCCCAGGGGACGTATACGGCTTGCAAGACGTCGATCACTGCCAGCAAATCTTCGTCTGACCGAACCGCCGCCAAGGCTCGCAGAACATGATCGTCCGCCCGCCATCCGCTAGTTTGGTAGGCAGCAGCCATGTCGGTGGCGTTTCCAGCGGCAATTGAGTCGTCCGTGATTTTGGCGAGTGCAGCTAGTTGCTCCAAAGCCACGGCGAGAGGCGACATTCCCAACTCCGCCCAGACCTCCTCGCGTCGGTCGCCGTGTGAACTTTCCAGCTCACCGATCTTGCCGCGTGCTTCCTCCGGTGATAATTGCACGACCGATTTGAGGCTACTACGAAGCTCCGCCTCCTTCTTGTCGTTCCATTGCGGCCACCCGTTGAAGTCGGGGAATAAAGTCGTTTCCTTGGGGAGCGTCGTCTTGCGAATCTGGTTGGGAATGTTTGGATATGCCTTCGGGGCTATGGCGAAACGTTGCCACACGTTATCCCAGGGTGGCGCTCTCTCGGCGAGTCGTTCGGCAGCCTCCAACTCGCCGTCCTTTATGGGATCAAATTTTAGCTGCGACTTGCAGATCGCGACAAACGCGTTCCAAGCATTGGTGTCGCATGTTGATTGGAATCCACTCGGATCGTTGATCCACAGCAGCAAGTTGTGGATTGGATCACCGCCGCCAATCATCAATTTGTTGAAGTAGTTTTTGTCGAGCCGTTCGCCTTCGAGCAAGTCGACCCGCTCATCCAACAACCGGAACAGCGAAAGTCTCATCGCGCGCTTGGTTTCATTGTCTTGGGCGACATCGAATCCCAGTCCGCCTTGGCCGGACTGTAAGAACGAAGCGATGGTCCAATCCTTGGAGTTGATTTGGGACCAAATAACGCCTCGATACTGAAGCTCGGCTAATGGTTGGAGGTGCTGCGGACAGTTCTCGACCGCTCGCAAGTCTTGGCGACGCACGCCTGGTAAATAGAGAATAGGTGTTGCCTCGGTAGGCAACTTCACTTCGTCGGCTTTATCGGCAATCACCAGTCGCAACCAAATTGCCGGTCCTGTTTTTTCTTCCGGCGTGAAGTCGCCCAGCACACAGAGTTCTGGCAGTTCACTTTGCAGGCGCGGGATCACGGGCTCCCATTGTCGATCACCGTCTGGCCACAGGATGCACCGAGGTGCAACCTGGACGTTCGAGTTGTATGCGGCTGAATCGCGTAGCGATTGAATCAGCCGATCTTTGATTAAGTGCATTATTTTCTCACCGCTTTGCACGTAACGCGTGCAAGCATTGGGCACAGAAGCACATCCTCAATTGACGAGGCCATTATCGAGTGTCTCGTTTCCGTTGCTCGAAGGCAGCGTGAACCCACTCATCGAGTTGTTCAGGTACGCCAAGACCGGCATTGACTACGATAAATCCAGTGAGGCCAGCATACGTGCAGCCTTTCGGTGCAGACACCAGACGCTCGTGTTGAATGTCATCAGGCAATGACAAACCAAGAGTTATTTCAGACGACTTTCGTAGCCATAGAACACCGAAAGGATGCCCATTTGTCTCTGGTGCCAAGTATTTGATGTAGATCGTTGTCAGTTCCCCAGTCGCTTTGGCGCGGTGTGGTTTGCGACGGAAATGGCCCCTTGATCTCCATGCCTATGAACGTACCGGGTGGTGCGCCACAACGCAGGTAGTTACAGTTTCACTTACTGGTAATTGGCCCGCCCGGCCATTCTGAAACGCAGGTTGCAGACGCCGGTCGCAGACGCCGGTCGAGCGGGAGTTGGAATTCGTTCTAAGACCGGACCCGTTGACACCAAACCGTGTTACGAGGATAGAGATGAAGATCAACAGCTCGCTACTGTTTGCACTGGCCTACGTTGTTTGTCTCACGTCGCATGGATCGCTTTTCGCGCAGGACGGCACTTCGCTGACATATCCGCAAACCGCTCGCGCCGACCAGGTTGACGATTACCACGGCACGCAGGTGGCAGATCCCTACCGTTGGCTTGAAGACACCGACAGCCCTGCCACAAGACAGTGGATTGAAGCACAGAACAAGCTGACTGAGAGTTTTCTCTCACAGGTTCCCCAACGCGAGAGAATCAGATCGCGGATGACCGAGCTGTGGGATTACGAATCATCTGGTTTGCCTCGGCATCGCGGCGACCGCTACTTTTTTTCGCGCAATACGGGACTGCAAAACCAAAGTGTGCTGTTCGTTTCCAAAACGCTCGACGGTGAACCCCGCGAACTGATCGATCCCAACGGATGGGCTAAAGATGGCACGGTTGCCTTGGCCGACTGGAACCCCAGCGAAGACGGCAAGTTACTGGCGTACGGGCTCGCGGCGGACGGATCGGATTGGCGCGAATGGAAGATCAAGGATGTCGCTAGCGGCAAGGATCTGGAAGACCATCTGCAATGGGTCAAGTTCTCCGACGTGTTATGGAGCAAGGATGGCTCGGGACTTTTTTACAGTCGTTACGACGAACCCAAAGAAGGGGACGAATTCACAGGCGTCAATCAATTCCACAAACTGTACTTTCACAAGATTGGCGATCCCCAGGCCAAGGACGTGCTCGTCTACGAAAGGCCCGATGAGAAAGAATGGGGATTTGGTGGATACGTGACCGAGGACGGGAAGTTTCTGATCATTAATGTCTGGCGCGGCTCGGAATCGAAGAACCAGCTGTTCTACAAGGACCTCGCACGATCGGAGTCGCAAGTCGTCGAATTGATTACGGGCTTTGAATTCGAGTACGAATTTGTGGGCAACGAAGGCCGCACGTTTTGGCTGAACACAGATGACGGTGCGCCGATGCGGCGTGTCGTGGCTGTCGATCTCGATAATCCGCAAAAAGAACATTGGCAGGAAATCATCGGCGAGACCGATGCAGTGCTCCGCGGTGTGGGTCTGGTCGGTGACCACTTTCTGGCCAGCTACCTGCGCAACGCCGCGACTCAGGTCAAGGTGTTTGACCTGGCAGGAAAACTTGTTCGCGAAGTGCCGTTCTCGGAACTCAGTTCCGTCGGCGGCTTTGGCGGTCGACGTGCCGATCGCGAAACATTCTATTCGTTTACTAACTACACCACGCCCGTGACGATCTATCGTTACGACGTGCAAACGGGCGAGAGTTCGGTGTATCGCCAGCCGAAAGTTGCGTTTGACCCTGCCAGCTATGTGACGCGGCAAGTCTTCTATAAAAGCAAAGATGGCACACGGATTCCGATGTTCATCACGCACCGCCGTGGACTTGAACCTGACGGTAGTAATCCTACGATCCTGTACGGCTACGGCGGGTTTGACATTCCGATTACGCCCGATTTCTCAGTTTCCAATCTGGTCTGGTTGGAAATGGGAGGAGTTTACGCGGTTGCCAATCTGCGCGGCGGTGGCGAATTTGGTCGCCAGTGGCACGAAGCCGGGATGCGAAATCGCAAACAGAATGTTTTTGACGACTTTATCGCCGCCGGCGAATGGCTGATTGAAAACAAGTTCACTTGCACGCCAAAGCTCGCGATCAGCGGACGCAGCAATGGCGGACTGTTGGTTGGTGCGTGTCTGACCCAACGCCCCGATCTCTACGGTGCGGCGCTGCCGGCAGTCGGCGTGATGGACATGCTGAGGTACCATAAATTCACAATCGGCTGGGCCTGGGTGGGCGAGTACGGTTCTTCGGACGATCCCGACCAGTTTGCGAATCTATTCAAGTATTCGCCGCTCCACCGCTTGCAGCCAGGTACAAAATACCCGGCGACGATGGTGACGACCGCGGACCACGATGACCGAGTTGTGCCGGGACACAGTTTTAAGTTCGCCGCAGCGCTCCAAGCCGCACAGGCAGGTGATAAGCCAGCTTTGATTCATATCGAAACGCGCGCGGGACACGGTGCCGGAACCCCCACATCGAAACGGATTGAGTTCGCCACGGACGTACTGACGTTCTTGGTCAAGTCGCTGGACGTGGCTGAGTAGCAGACTGCGGTTAAGCGCCTGAGTTGCGGGTTGGGGCTGGTAACTGCCGGAATTCGGGCCTGATACGTCTGGCGATTGGCTGGAATATTTCTTGGCCGTCCCGGATCACTAAAAGCAAATGCGTCCTCAAGCAATACGAATCCCGTCGAGCGAACGCAAGCCGCTCTTCCGCAGAGTGAGACGGTGGTTGTTTCGGAGCGCGGCGAGTTTGATTATTGTTGCCATCGGCTATGTGGCTCTTGTGGTCGCCGGATTGTTTCCCGTCAATCGGGATTTCGTTCCCACGGAAGACGGCATCGCGATCTACGTCGCTTCTAACGGCGTCCATACGGACATTCATGTACCGATCACGACGAGCATCTTTGATTGGCGAACGGTCTTGCTGTCCGAGCATTTTCAACAGCCAACCTCAAGTTTCCGGTATGTCGCGCTCGGCTGGGGCGACCGCGATTTCTATGTCAACACACCGACTTGGGAGGACGTCAGCGTAGCGACCACCTCGCGCGCGATGCTGTTGCCGACTGGGACGATCATGCACGCTCAGTTTGGCCACCTTTATCGGGAAAGCGCATCGTTCCGAAAGGTCTTGCTCAGCGTCGAACAGTACGAACGGTTGGTTGCATCTCTACGTTCGAGTTTTCAGTCAGATGTGGAAGGAAATCCGATCCGGCTGGAAGTAGATTCGTACAACACGTTGGACTGTTTCTATCGCGGTGCAGGGACGTACCACGCTTTGAATACTTGCAATTGTTGGACGGGACGTATGCTGCGCGAGACGGGTGTCAAAGCTGGCTGGTTTACGCCAACGCCTTATTCGGTCATGTTCTATCTGGCCGATGGAACTGATTGTGAATCCTCTTCGCCCTGATTCCGTGGTTCAACTGCATTAGTCTGGTCGCCTTGGTCGGTTCTGGTAAACCGGTCCGTTGCAGTAAATCGATTGCCCTGCGAATCGACGATGCACAGCGTGATCTTACTAGTCCACCCATTCTGATCCATGACGTCGTCGACGCGCGACTGGCATTCATTGGCGAGCGCAGCAAGGTCGATGTTGCGGGAACTGTGACGAATGACGCGCAGGGAACCTCCCACCACGGCGCCTGAAAGTCCAACGCTCTCACCGCCAATGGTGGCATCAGGAACAGTCTCGAGCATTTGCGTTCTCAGCGATTCCAATAAAGGCAACGAATTCCACTCGTCAACGCGCACGGCGATCACGAAGAAGCCAGGTTCTGGTGCTTCGTCCCAATCGGACAATTCGAATTCGCTCACTCGAGCGACACCAGCCAGCAGTACCGCCGCAAAAGCGATCCAAAAGAACATGCGTCGCAACCCATAATTCCATCGTTGCTGCATTTCAGGGTAAACTCGTGCAAGGGGAAAACGAAACTAGTGCTTGGTCAAAGCTTGATTTTAAGGTCGGTGATTAAGTAGCGTAAGCTTCCAACTAGCGTTCTATGGACGCCAAACCCAAGGCAAGTAAGATGCTTACCCCACTCTTTGGCTTTGACGCAGCACTAGTCTCTGTCAAGACTAAGAATTAGGGTTGTCGAGCCTGATTGTCGTGGTTCGCTCCGCGATCCAAACGCTTTGATTGCCGAGCGATCAGCGACTATCTCGACAGGCGACCATTCTTCTTCAACCCCAAAATCAAAACTGAATGTAGCACTAGCCTGGAAATGGGGGGAAGTCGTTAAGGTTGATGTCGGGGGGAATGTCCGAGCTGCCTTCCATCGGTGCGATTGGTTCTTCCGGCGTCGTCGTCGGTGTCAAAGGTGGAACCGATCCAGTGGGATACGCCCTCCACGTCGTACCCGTACGCAGCGACTTTGTGCGTTGGTACTCGGTGTTGGGAATTTCCAACCCCATACGGATGTCACCGACACCCGCACCGACGGCCCCTCCACCTTTCGCACCTGCCGTGCCCCGGAAGTCAACCGTGATCATATCATCGCCGGCATGCCGAAGGTTGGCTTGAATTCCCATGCTCAATGGCGATGAATGGTAGTCCCATGTCGAACCGCCAACTTCGTGATATTCGATGCGACAACTGCCATCTGCTTGCTGCAAACCAACCATGTTCACTGCAGCGAAGATGGTTTCAGCCTCGATATCGAAAAATGGTCCGTAGTGGGCGCTGGCCCATCCTTGAATTTTGACTGAGAATCCGCCGTCGCCGATGCTAGCGCTGCCCCATGCCTTGACCGCTGCAGGCAATCTGTACAGGCTGATGATTTCCACAGAATCACCCTGGTCCGGGCCGATCGGTCCCTCTGGATTCACCAGTCGGACGAAACATCCTCCCACCGTCGTGTTTGTAAGACCCCCTTCGGCTGGGCCTTCGCCTTCACCCAGATGCGGAGGTGGCGAAGGGATCGTGGTTTGTGAAGTGTAGTTTGTGACAGCGCCAACGTTTGTAACGACCTCGCTCCAGGTGACCGCTGTTGCCAGTCTCGGTTGAGCCTCTGCCACCGTCTGGAACGCCGAATCATCATACGCAATGGCCTGCCCGGGGAAAGTGTGTCGCTGCATGAGTGCATCCGTCGCGAGCCGATAGGTTGTCATTTCGAGTTGATGGTGATCCGCTGCTCGTGAACCAAGTTCGAAATCGTCATCAGCCGTCCGACCCACGGCTTCTGTGCGCCCCTGGAGCTTTGTGAGAGCCTCATTGTGTCCCGGATAAATGGCGATTTCCAGGTAATTCGTCTCGCCATCACTCTGCGAGTCGAGAAGATCTTCATCCAAGTCTCCGATGAGTGATGGATCGCTCTCGAAAGCGAATGCGACTGCAAGCACGTCCGCAATGCTGCTCGGCGGCGTGCGATCCTCGAGTCGCTCGAGGGTTCTCCGAATTCTCGGTGTCGTGAAAGAAGGTCTGTGGCTCTGTCGATGGGTCATTTTTCCCTCCCCAAAAACTGGATGCTGGCAGGCTACCGAGCGAGGTAACCCTGAATCAGCCGCCGATTCTACAGTCAATATATAAGTTGTAAATACACTAAAATGAAAAGTTATACATTTAATATTATGTTGAAAAAGACACTGAAAGTGCAAGAAGACGGAATTATTGGTGCGAATCAACTGGAAAGCTCTCGCGAATGAGGGATGCGCGGACGAGTGTGCGCGTTTCGTGACGTTGGCATACACAGCCACATTGCGAATCTTGAATCACCCCTTGGGTCACCAAGAAATCACCATCCGAACCGAAGAAACCAAAACACGAATCGTAAACGTCGCGCTAGAAAATGGACAATTCCCCGTGCCGACGGTGCCATAGTTCGGTCTTCATCACATTTTCAATTGCAGTGCCCCTGGAATTGCCGATAGACTACGTATTGATTGGAAATCATGACGTCGGCTAACTGAGATTTGAATGAGCCATAGGCTTCGCCTCTTACCCCTCTACGTTTCGCTCACCGGGATGTTCGAGTCATGATTCTTCGCTGGTTGGTTTCCAACTTTCTTCGACAGCACGCCAAGCAGCATCTTTACGATGCCGTTGCACAAGCGGCTCGCGGCGCGGTACCGATGACGGAGACAGGCGAGCAAGTTGATGAACATGGCGAACCGCTGCCGCCGCCTCCACCCGCCGAGATCGTGTTTGTCTTCGCGCTGCCCGTCGAGGCAAATGGTTTGGTCGATAAGCTGACGGACGTCGTGAGGACGCGGTGTCCTGGCTTTGTCGAACATGCCGGATACCTCGCTGGCCGACGTGTGGCCGTGATCGAAACAGGAGTTGGCTGCGACGCGGCGCAACAGGCAACCGAGGCCGCACTGAAGCTGCATCAACCCGCCTGGGTCATTTCGACTGGATTCGCCGGAGCACTTTCTAAAGATCTACGACGCGGGCATATCGTGATGGCCAATCAGGTGGTCGACACTCACGGCCAACAGTTCGAGATTGGTATGCGGATGGACCGGGCTTCCATTGATGCGTCGCCTGGTCTGCATGTCGGAACGCTGCTGACGGTCGATCAGTTGATTCGCACTCGAGATGAGAAAGAACATCTTGGCAAAGAACATCAGGCGATTGCCTGCGATATGGAAACGGCCGCCGTGGCGAGAACGTGCCAGCAAGCGAGAACTCGGTTTATGTCCGTGCGGATCATCAGCGATGGGCTCGAAGGCGAACTACCGAAGGAGATCGAGCGACTGCTGGATCAAAAGTCGATCGCTTCAAAGCTCGGGGTGGCCGCGGGGGCGATTGTGAAACGTCCATCAAGTCTGAAGGACATGTGGAAGTTGCAAGAGGAAGCGCTCAAGGCCACTGACCGGTTGGCACGATTCGTGAACAGCGTGGTCGGCCAGTTGGATTGACTGAGGCAACGTAGTGCGTCGATCGAAGTCTCACACATTCTGGCCTCGGTTCCAGTCTCCGCGCAATCTAGAAGCTCCGCGATCAAAACGTCTGGCTCGCGGAGCGAACCACGACAATCAGGCTAGACCACCCTAGTTCTTAGTCTTGACAGAACACTAACGATTGACGCTGGTAACGTTCGTACTCGATCTTCAAGTCCGCGGCCAGTTGCTGAATTTCAGCGGTTAACTTCGCCGTAGTAAAGAATTCGAAGCTACTGGGAGAAGTGTCGAACGTGGTCGTTCCGAACGGTGCCTCAAGTTGCAGGAGGAAATCAGGATTCTCTTCAACGTCAACGATCCCGACGACGCGATTGGAAATTGCTGGCATGCAACGGGGTTCCTGTTGGTAAGCAAGGCAATGTATCGCGGCAGCTTGGGGGCTATGAGGTTCTTCGGCAGATCTGCTACTGGTCGTACACCGTCGACTGACAGCAAATGACCTTTCCCGGCGTGTGGCAACGGGTAAGACGTTTTGGTCAAGATAGGAGGCTTGTGGTGCCCCGATGACGCCGCGCCAGCGACAGGCGCTTTCCGATTCTCCCACCATTTCCGTTACGAGAAACCGCGAGGCGGCCACACGTTGGGTATGAAACCGCTACGAATTTCGCTTGGCAACGCGAAGCTGTGCGCGTGCCTGCAACACGGCGCGGTCGCGGACGTCTGCCAATTCGGGTGAGTTTGACGGCCTCTTGTTGGCGGCGTCCAGCTGTTCGGCCGCTGCCTGTGCATCCAACGAACTGGCGGGAACAGCTCGATTGGTCAGGACGGAAATGACACTTCCATTCACTTGGACGAATCCACCGTCGACATAGAATTGTTGCACCGTGCCACCGGTACGGATGCGCATTTCGCCAAAGCCGAGTCGGCCAATCAGCGGGCTATGGCCGGGACTGATGCCAATCTCGCCATCGTACAGCGGCAAGGCGACAAAGTCGGCCTGTTCGTCCAATGCCGTTTTTTCCGGTGTAACGACAATGCAGTTGAGTTGAGCCATGATTGTGAACCAAACGTAAAGGCGCGGATTTCGGCCAGGGTAGGTGGTGTCGAGAGGAACTAGGCTTCGGCGGCCATCTTCTTGGCCTGTTCTTCCGCCTGTTCGATTACGCCCACGTACATGAAGGCGGATTCGGGCAGGTGATCCCATTTGCCGTCACAAATCTCTTCAAAGCTGCGGATCGTGTCTTCCAGGGATGTGATTTCACCTTTCTTGCCGGTGAAGACTTCCGCCACGAGGAAGGGCTGGGAAAGGAATCGTTCGATGCGTCGTGCGCGGTGCACGATCAGCCGATCTTCTTCGCTCAGTTCATCGACTCCCAGAATGGCGATGATGTCTTGCAGTTCGCGGTAGCGCTGCAAGGTTGTCTGAACGCGGCGGGCGATCGCGTAGTGGCGATCACCAACGTATTGTGGATCGAGAATCCGGCTGTTGGATGCCAGTGGATCGATGGCGGGGTAAATACCCTTTTCCGAAATCGATCGTTCCAAGTAAATGAACGCGTCCAGCTGTGAAAAAGCCGTGGCCGGCGCGGGATCCGTCGGATCATCCGCGGGCACATAAACCGCTTGCACCGAAGTAATGGCACCCTTGCTGGTTGACGCGATGCGTTCCTGCAACGCACCCATTTCCGTAGCCAGGGTTGGTTGATAACCCACGGCCGATGGCATACGCCCCAACAAGGCCGAAACTTCACTACCGGCCTGTGAAAAACGGAAGATGTTATCGACGAACAACAGCGTGTCTTTACCAGTTGTGTCGCGAAAATATTCGGCCATCGTCAGGGCCGACAGAGCGACACGCAGGCGAGCACCGGGGGGCTCGTTCATCTGTCCGAACACCATCGTCGTCTGCTCGATCACGCTACGGCCAGTGTCACCGATCTTCGCCTCTTGCATTTCCAACCAAAGGTCGGTTCCCTCGCGAGTACGCTCGCCAACACCCGCAAACACCGAATAGCCACCATGCGCACTGGCAATCCGAGCGATCAATTCGGTCAGAATCACCGTCTTACCAAGTCCAGCACCACCAAACAGACCAGCTTTACCGCCGCGGACGAACGGGGTCAGCAGGTCGATAACCTTAATTCCCGTCTCGAACAGCTCGGTACTAGTCGAGAGTTCGCTAATGGGAGGAGACTCACGGTGGATCGGCCAATGATCGTCGGCCTCAATCTCACCTCGACCATCGACGGTCTCACCCAGCATGTTGAACACGCGGCCGAGTGTGGCTTCGCCGACGGGTACCGTGACGGGAATCCCGGTGTCGATGCAATCTTGGCCTCGCATCATGCCGTCCGTGCTGCCGAGTGCCACGCAGCGAACTCGGCCGCCACCGAGGTGTTGCTGCACTTCGCCAGTGAGATCGACCTTCACGCCTTTCTGTTCGCTGACGACTTTGACAGCGTTGTAGATCTTGGGCAATTGTTCTTCGGAAAACTCGGCGTCAAAGGTCGAACCAATGACTTGGGTAACTCGACCGATGTTGGTGGTAGCAGTTGCCATCTATGGGGTCCTTTGTCGTTGTCACAACATCTCTGCGAACCAGAGAGGTTCAGGCGGGCGATTTTTGTTGATCGGGTCCGCCAACTGGTTGTCTGTCCCGAGGGACGCTGTTTGATTATCCCAATGCCTCCACACCGCCGATGATCTCCATGATCTCGCCGGTGATTTGCGATTGGCGTGCTCGGTTGTAGGTCATCGAGAGCTGTTTGATCATATCGCCGGCATTTTCGGTCGCCGACTTCATTGCCACCATCCGCGAGATCTGCTCGCTGACGGCAGCATCCAGAAAACACTTAAACAATTTGACTCGAAAACTGGCGGGCACCACTTCTTCCAAAATGCTCTCGGCAGACGGCAGAAATTCGTACATTGAATCGCCATCAGCAGGTGCACCCGCGCCTGTTGTTGCACCGTCCTTCTTTCCAGGCTTGCCACTGGAATCATCAGTGCCGTCCAGCGACCCGAGTGGCAGCAACGTCTCGATGGAGGCGACTTGTCGCGCAACGCTAACGAACCGGGTGTAGACGACATCCAAGCGGTCCAGTTTGCCGCTGGCAAAATCATCCAGATAGCGATTTGCGATCAGTTCGACTTCGGCAAACTTCGGCTGGTCCTCGAAGTGCAGAAACGATTCGTCCGGTGTCACGCCACGAAAGCCCAACGCGTTGATTCCGCGCTTGCCCGACACTTCCAGGTTCACTTGATTGTATTCTTTGCGCATGGCATCCAAATGCGGAATTGCCATTCGCACGATCGAACCGTTGTACCCACCGCACAATCCGCGGTTAGCCGTCAGCACCAACAGCAACGCTTTCTCTTGGCTCTCGCGAGCTTCCAGCAGTGGATGGGAAACTTCCAGTCCGCTGTGCGCCAGGTCTGACACAACTTGCGTGATGCGGCTGGTGTAGGCCGTGGCGGCGTTTGCACGGTCCATCGCCTTCTTGAACCGCGCAGTGGCGATTAATTCCATCGTCCGCGTAATCTTGCGAATGTTGCGAACCGACTTGCGGCGCTTATCGAGTGCTCGGGCGTTGGCCATAGAAAAAACTGTTAGTTGATCATACGAAAGGTGTAAGGATACCGATAAATCTCGCCGCGATTCGCCGCCATGCCGCCAATAACCGCGTAGACAATTCCTCCGACGACAATCACCGGAAGCAGGGCCACCCCGATGCAAGTCGCACCCAGGACGATGGCCGCGATCAATAGTGTCAGTTGGAAATTAAGAGCCTCTTTTGCTTGATCTTCGACGAACGCGGAGCTGTCTTTCTTGACCAGCCAAATAATCAGGGGTCCGAGACACGAAAGGCCAATCAAACCTGACAAGTGGGCAAACATCGCCCACATCCTGTCCTCATCGCTCGACTTGCCGTCTGCAATTGGTGGCATCTTGATGTCTGGATCACCCATAACAGAATCTCCGGTGAATTATGCTGTGTCGTCCGAGCCTCCCGACTTGAACTGGCTGTTGAACTCGTTCAGGGCCGCAACCACCGCCTGCGTGGCCGGGTCGTCCTCCGACTTGAACGCACCACCATTGTTCTTGTTTTCATCGACCACCTGCCAGACATCGCTACGACGATCCTGGATGTACGCCAGGAACTCTGTCTCCCATCGCGGCACGTCGTTGATAGGAACTTTGTCCAGATGGCCCTTCGTTCCGGCATAAATGACCATGATCTGATCGACCACACTCAACGGCTGATATTGTGGCTGCTTGAGGAGTTCGACCATCCGGTAGCCACGGTCCAGCTGCGCCTGTGTGGCGGCATCGAGGTCGGTACCCAGCTGGGCAAACGCTTCCAGTTCCCGGAAAGCGGCGAGATCCAGACGCAGGCCACCAGCGACATTCTTCATCGCCTTGACCTGGGCGGCACCACCGACACGCGAGACGGAAATACCAACGTTCATCGCGGGCCGAATACCCGCAAAGAACAGGTCGGGTTGCAGATAAATCTGTCCATCGGTAATTGAAATCACGTTCGTTGGAATATATGCGGAGACTTCACCTTCGAGCGTTTCAATGATCGGCAAGGAGGTAATTGATCCGCCACCGAGCTCTGAAGAGAGCTTCACGGAGCGTTCGAGCAACCGACTATGGCAATAGAACACGTCACCAGGGTAGGCCTCGCGACCAGGCGGTCGACGCATCAGCAGGGAAAGTTGGCGATAGGCCTGAGCTTGTTTTGAAAGATCGTCATAGATGACCAATGCGTGCTCGCCTTTCCACATGAAGTGTTCGGCCATCGATGTGCCCGCATAGGGAGCAACGTACTGCAGTGGGGCAGGGGAGCTGGCACCAGAGACGATGACAGTCGTGTATTCCATGGCACCGGCTTCTTCGAGCACTTGGACCACGCCAGCCACGGACGAATCCTTCTGGCCGATCGCCACGTAGAAACACTTAACGCCCGAGCCCTTCTGATTGATGATCGCGTCCAACGCGATGGCGGTTTTGCCAGTCTTGCGATCGCCAATAATCAATTCGCGCTGACCACGGCCGATGGGTGTCATGGCATCGACGGCTTTGAGACCTGTTTGCAGAGGCTGCGACACGGGTTCGCGTTCGGCCACACCTGGGGCCAGCACTTCGACGACGCGACTTTCGGTCGTATTGAGCGGACCCTTGCCGTCCAGGGGGTTTCCGAGCGGATCGAGCACGCGGCCGATCACGGCATCCCCGACGGGCACTGAAAGCAGCTGCCCGAGCGCTTTGACCTCCTGGCCTTCTTCGATCGAAAGATAGTCACCCAGAATAATCACGCCGACACTGTTTTCTTCCAGGTTGAAGGCAAGTCCTCGAACGCCACTGGGAAACTCGACCATCTCCGTCGCCATCACACCCGAGAGGCCATGGACGCGAGCGATGCCGTCGCCAACCTCCAGCACCGTGCCGACTTCGCGAACGTCGATTTGACTTTCATATTGCTCCACCTCGGCCTGAATGACCGAAGCGATTTCATCCGCGTTAAATTTCATGTTCGTTCTTTCAGTTGGATTATTCCGCTGGTTCATTCCACCGCCGCGAACCGGTCGAGTTCGCTGCGGATTTGTTGAGTTGATTTGGCGACCATGTCACTGCGTAGTTGCTTAAGGCGATTCGCCAGACTGCCGTCGTAGACCGTGTCGCCGACACGAATCACTAACCCACCAATTAAATCAGGGACGATTCTGACTTGCACATCCACTTCGCGGCCCAACGCCCCTCGCAGTTGGTTGGTCGTGGCTTCGAGATCCCCAGCGCTCAGCGCATCCGCTGTCGAGACCTGAACCTCGATGCGTCCGCGGAGATCGTTGTACTGTGTACGCGTCGCCGTCAGAATCGCTCGCAAACAGTCGAATCGTCCTCGGCGACAAAGCACCTTCAAGAACGTCAGCAGCGTGGGAGCTGTCTTGCCGGCAAAGGCGATTTGGAGCATGTTCTCTTTGGCTTCGAGCGGAACACGCGGCGAAACCAGGGTGGCTTCGAGACCGGGAGCTTGCTCCAGGACGTCTTCGACCAACGATTGCAGCCCCTCCAAGACCGCTTCCGTCTCACCCGCATTTTCGCTGGTCGCCAGCAACGCTTTCGCGTAAACCGACCCCAGGTACTGTTGACCGGTATCGAAGACGGTATCGTGTTTGGTTTCTGCCATGGTTCGCCAGTGGTCGCGGCCTGATTGAGGTGACCTGAAATCGGCTACCTAGTTTTGGTTGGGAATTTGGTCGAGCGCCTCGCGGATCAGGCCGGCCCGATCGTCAGGCGTCAGCTGACGTTGAATCATCCGACCCGCCATCGAGACCGCCAAGTCGACACTCCGTTCAGTAATCTCCTGTAACGCCGAATTTTTGGCGGCGGAAATATCCGCGACCGCTTTGTCACGCTCACGCGCTGCTGCCTCCTGTGCTTCGGCGACGATCCGTTCACCCGTGGCCTCGGCATCCTTCCGAGCCCGCGCCAGGATCTCACGTGTCTCGTCGCCGGCCGCGGCGAGCTTCGCTTCGTACACCTTCAGCTGCTCGGCACCCTTGGCGGCGGCCTTTTCGGCGTCGTCAATGGCAGTCGCGATGGAGGCTTCACGACGTTCCAGACCTTCCATGATTGGGCCCCAGGCGAATTTGCGCAGGAGTGCCAACAGGCACAGAAAAACCACCAGCGTCCAGATCGCCAGATCTGACTTGATTTCCGATGGGTCTTCAATTGCATCGGTCGCATTCTGGTGGCCCAAGTCGTGCGGATCGTGGTGATCGTCGTGCTTGCCACCGCTCGCACCGTGAGTCTCTTCACCAACATGAGTCTCTTCACCAACATGATCACCGCCACCATCGGCTTTGACATTGTCACCATGTTCTCTTGCGGCCCCTTCGCTTGCCTCCTTGGCAGGGTCTTCCGCCGGAGGATCAGTGGACTTCGCTGGCAGTTCCGCATTCTTGTCAGAAGTGTCTGCAACGGGCGTGTCCACTGTTGGTGCAGCGGGCTGTTCCGCAACGGCACGGGCCGGGGTAAGTTGCTCGTCATCCGCGGCAACGGAAGTCAAACTGATCGCAAGCCCGCCCACAAGGACGGACATCACCAACAGAAAATCACGAATGCTTTGGCGCATTGTGGTCTCTCACACTCGAAAAAAGGAGCCTCGTAACCAACCTGTATGGGAAACGAACCGTCGCGCTGGTTCAGGCACTCGAGCAGATGAACAGGGCGTAGAACGTGAAACCTTCGATCAACGCGGCTGCGATAATCATGGCCGTTTGGATACTTCCGGCAACCTCTGGTTGTCGGGCCATGCTTTCCAGGGCACTACCGGCCAACCGGCCGATTCCATAGGCCGCACCGATCACGGTCAAGCCAACGCCAAACGCACCAGAAAACTCAATCATGGCTTGTTCTTGCGCAAACGCGGGAACCGCCATGGCTAGGACCACTGCGGCACTCGTCATCATCATCGTAACAATCTTGTTCACGGATCGACTCTCCTGTCTACAAGTTGAAGGCTTGCCTACGCAAATATCACGCTCACGGCGATTAGTGATGGTGAATCGCCGCGCCAATAAACAGCGCCGACAAAAACGTAAAAATGTAAGCTTGTAAAAACGACACAAACAGCTCCAAGCAACTGAATAATGTTGATCCAATGACCGAAATCGGAGCCGCAATCAGCCATGAATCGCCCAAATCCTCGACGCCTTGGACGCTAAATGCCAAAGTCATAATCCCCAGCAGTACGACGTGACCGGCGACCATATTCGCCAAAAGCCGAACGGCCAGCACGCCATGTTTGATCATCAGCCCCAGCAATTCGATCGCGAGGATCATCGGCTTTAAGAAGATCGCTAATGGTAACGGCAAGTCCATACTGGGAATCTGGTTCAAGAAGAAGCCAATCGGACCGAATTTAAGCATGCCAAATACAATGACGGTTCCGAAAGTGATCATCGCCAAACCCAGCGTTGCGCCAAAGGCACCTGTGGGAGCACCCACCCAAGGAAGCATGCCGAATAGGTTGCAGCTCAAGACAAAGAAAAACAGCGTCAGTAGTAGGGGGACAAAACGGTCAGCATCGTGCTTGCCAATCGCTGGCCTGGCCACTCCGTCGCGAATAAAAACGACAAACGCTTCAAGAAGATTCCACAGCCGCCCGCGCGGTCGATCCCCTTCGCCGACTTGGCGACCCAGCCAACTAAAAACGGCCCACAGCAGCAACGCCACGACCACTTCAATGATCATGAACTTCGAGATGCAAAGTCCTGAGTCTCGCTCATAGAGATTGCGGAGTTTGCCGAATGGTTGCGGGATCAGAATCTTCCCACTGAGATGCTTGTTGTATGCGGTTAGCTTCTCCGTTGACCAGGAAACGGACAAATTCGCTTTATACGCCTCGACGTCTCCAGCTTGCTCTTTTGCTTGGCCCCAACGCCCGCGAAACCCGCTGCTCGCCAGCTTGTGGGTAAACCAGTCCTTGTCGCCACCATGTCTGGTGTCTTTCAGAACTTTGCCGTTCTCATCTTTGAGGACATATTCCGCTTCTTCTAGAAACCGATAAAACGGCTTACCCGCGTTACTGTGGTCATCGTGTTTCCAATGCTCGTAGTCGGCATTGAGTTCCGCAAACGATCTGAGCTCAAACGACTCTCCATCCCGATCACTCTCGGTCAGCCGCGAATAATGGTCGTAAAGCCGCTCGGCTTCCCATCGCTGAAAACCTTCATCCAACCGAATCCACAAATCCGGAAAATCGGACTTGGATCCGTGTCCGACCGGCCAGAGGCTCTTGGGCACCTCAAAATAATAGCTGTCTTTGATGTGCAGGATTGCCGACGCCATGATTCTACGACGCTTTCGCCACGGATTGTGACGATCCCAAGACGCGAACGGAAAGAGTCGTCTCAACAACAAGACCGACCAAATAGAACACCATAATCATGCCAAACAGACCTGCATCAGCCAGCGGCCCGCCAGCACGCGTTAGCACCAGGCCAGTCACCAACGGCAGCCCCATGCGAAACAGCATCCCCAATAGGGTCGCACTGATCATCTGATTCGGCGAGTTCCGAAACAACAAGACCAACAGGAGCGCGATCATCGCCCCAGACCAACAGATTGCCCCAGCAAGGGCAGCGGCGATCAGTCCGTTTGTTCCGTGCGCATTGAACGCGTAGGCACCGATGATCGGAAACACAAGCAGCAAGGCCAGCGACAACAATACGCACGCAAAGGTGACGCTGGTCTGGCGTGTTTTAGGTGTATTGGAGGCGTCTTCCGTCACGTCCGTCAATCTTCTTTGTCGTCAGGCAAAAAATGACCACCCTTATACGCGCCCCCCATTTCGTTGATGGGACAATTGGGTGGGCGTCATCTGTGGGCTGACCACGTTGGGCAGCCAGCTTCATCCGTAACTGCCTACAGTGAAATAAGTTGTGACCCAAATTCTGGTCGGAATCACGCGCTGGAAGACGCAGCCACGGTTGCCAGTTTCCGCGTCCCAACTCCCATCATGGCCACAGTTTATACCAGTCCACTTCGTGCGGTCAACCGACCGTCCCCCTAGATTTCGTGCTTTTTTTCACAAAGGTGGCCGTGCTCCGTAAGATACTTTCACGACAGTAGGTTACGCCGAATCACCTGGGCCTTCGCGAACATGCTGCAGGGATCGATTTGGGTTACAGGCGGACGTTGATCTGTGCATCTTACCCCACCAGAATGCCTGCATCCGTGGAGAACATCGATTATCTTTTAACTTCTGTATACGTAACCGGTTGAGATGATTCCTCCAAGAATGTGAATACCTCTAAAGCATGGGTTTCGTTGCATTTTGGGAACAAATCGGTTAGAATCGTGTGAATCGGTACGACCTGCACAAGCAGACGCATGGGAAACTGCGTTTTGTGGGGTGAATTGAGCAGTTTGGACTTGGTGAGCGACTGGTTTCAGAACGATCTGAAACCCACCGCGAAATTAGGTTCGCGTAGATCATTGAGCGTTGTATTCGTGTCAGGGACGGCACCAAGTTTTCCCACCGCCACGCGGCGGTGAAGCTGAATTGTGGAGGAAAAGTCCCTTGTACACAGCAGCCGCTTTGAAATCACAAACGGTTAAAGATCTGGGCAAATTGGCCACCAAGTTCGGAGTCGTCGGTTGGCGAGGTATGCGCAAGGACGAATTGGTCAAAGCACTGGTGCGAGCGGCCAAGCGAAAGGCCGCGGCATCTGCAAAAAGCAAGAGTGCTTCCAAGTCCTCTCCAGCCAAGAGCGTCAAGGGTGCCCGCAAGAAATCGCCCGTCCGTGTGGCGACAAACGTGGCGAATCCAAGACGCCGTTCGGCGAGGAAAACCGCATCGAAAACCGTAGCGCCGAAGAATCCACGCGTGGCACGGAAGATTCAACGAGCGAATGCGGATCGAGAACGCGACAAGAACCTCGCGGTACCGTCGGTCAGCGGCTATTTGGGTGACAAGTCTGGCAAAGGTAACGGGCACTCCAAGAGCAACGGCAACCCCATACCAAAGCTGAAGAAAGACAAGGATGGCCTGAAAAGGGACCGAGTCGTCCTGTTGGTTCGCGATGCGTATTGGTTGCAGGCTTGGTGGGAATTGACGCGTCAGAGCATGGATCGCGCCAAGGCCGCAATGGCGGAGCAATGGCATACGGCGAAGCCGATGATTCGCTTGGTGCGAGTTGAAGCGGGTGGCACGACCAGTTCGGCAGAACAAGTAATTCGCGACATTCCAATTCATGGCGGTGTCAAAACCTGGTACATCGACGTCAAAGAGTCACCGAAGAGTTATCGCGTTGATATCGGTTTCTTGGCACCCAGCGGAAAGTTCTTTTCGCTGGCCCGCAGCAATAGCGTGACCACACCACGTCCAAGCAAGGCCAGCATGGTCGAGGAAGATTGGTCGGACATTGCGGACAATTGCGAGCAGATCTACGCACTCAGTGGCGGCTACACCGAGGAGTCGAACCCTGGCGAGATTCAAGAGTTGCTTGAGGATCGTCTTGGAAGACCTGTTGGCTTGCCAGCCGGTTCACGCTACGGAGTCGGGGCGGAAAAGATGTTGAACCGCCAACGTGATTTCGAATTTGTGGTCGATGCCGAGATAATCATCTTCGGCACCGCGAAAGCGAATTCGCACGTGACGCTGGCAGGCACGCCCGTCAAACTCAGTCCTGATGGCTCGTTTTCGGCAAGACTCAGTATGCCGGACCGTCGCCAGGTTCTGCCGATCGTCGCCGCGAGTTCAGATGGTGTCGAGAAGCACACGGTGGTGCTGGCAATCGAGCGGAATACGAAGGTGATGGAACCGCAGATTCGCGAATCTGGCACTTAGTAGCGCGTCGATCTTCGCGAAGACCGATAACCCAGCTGTCTCCGCGACATTCACTGGATGGACGATGGTCGTATCTGCGTTGAGTGTGGGTGGTCGAGGAGACGCCCCAAGCATCGCGCACGTCGCTCTCTGCTAGAAGCCAGCGGGAACTTCGCCACAGCGTAGCTGCTACGGTGCCATGCGAGTTCTTGCTTTCGTGTGTTCTGGGCGATAGTCTGCAAGCGTCTTCTTGGCCGCCGAGTCGTGAGAATCAGGAGGCACTACCAACAACCCGATCGTTGACATCGGTTTGACGCCGCGAAATGCTTCGTGATTTCACGCCTTTCTCGTTTCATTAAGGAGCCTTAAGTGAGTCTTGCTAAGAACTTCAACAAAGCATTGCACGGCCAGTTGAAAATCTATGCGGCATGGTACCCCGTTGCGAACACCTTCAACGTGGGAGACTTTGGTCTGATTGACGGAGGCGTTTTCCGTCGCTTAGGTGATGTTTCTGAGTTCGGCGTTGATTTTCAGACTGCATCCGGTAAACCCGCGTCCATCGACTTCGCCTCAGCCGGCACTCGCTCAATTCGAACCGTTGCGGGCGTCGAAGTCCCAGCATTGTCTGAAATCGGTGAAGTCGAGGCAAAACTGACTTTTGACTTCAGTCAGGCAAATTCAAACGTCATCAAGGCCTCACTTGATGTACTCGAGATGCAGAACATCTATCAGGTTTCTAGACAGCTTGCGAAACACGACGATTGGGAAAAGCGGTTTAAGATCGTCTGGGCCGTTTATACCGGCAAACAATGTGTGATTATTTCGACTTCAGAGGCTGGCACTAAGGTCGAGTTTTCCGGTAAAGCCAATTTACTTCAGCAGATCGAGGCGGGCCAAGTCGAAGTGAGTCCAAGCATCGAGTCGAGCAGTGATCGCGTCTTCAAAAGTGTGGGAAAGACGGGAGTCGTGGGGCTTGGACTTTTTAAGCTCGGTTGGTTCGATAGGGTCAAAGTGCTTGCCGCCGGAGACAGGATCGACGAAGACGATGACGTCAAACTTGAGAAAGATTGGGGCGACGATCTGGCTGATGATCTCTGATGGTGTGAATCCGTAGTTCGTGTATGCACGACAGAATCAAACCGCCAGGAGCCATGGCGGCAGGGTCCCCTCGGTATTTCGGGCCAACATCGTCTTGTTAGCAGTGTTCGATCTTTTATTGTCGTCTT
>JASLPZ010000008.1:0-45197 GCA_030744725.1 Pirellulaceae bacterium | reverse complement strand
TCCGATAGTCGCCTTTCGCTCCGCGAAAGGAGCGTGCTTTCGCGGAGCGAAAGACGACAATAGAAGATCGAACTCTACTAACGCACGCGTCCCCAAAACTCCTCCATCACTGAAAACATGCGCGGGTCGTGCTCTTTCAGTTCCGCTCGTACAAACGGATAGAAATCGTTAACGCCGAAATAGGCTTCCGTCGCTTCGGCAAAATACTCTTTGTGATTGTTCAAACCATAGTGTCGGACCTTGGCTCCCGTGTACAGCAACACCTGCTTGTAGATTCCCTGTTCCTTGGCGTCGTTATAGGCTTGCACGATCTTGGGGTTGTCGAAGTTCAAAATCTGGTCGTGGAATGAATGTGCCAATTCATGCAGAACCACATACGGGTGTTTGGCCCACATGTGCGGCGCATAGAGATTTCTGGCACGAGGAATGTGCACGTGCTTGACCAGACGCGGATCATGGCCATTGCGGACCAGCCAACCGCGATCGGGGTGATACTGCATATTTCCCAGCTTCGGGTTGTCAAGCTCGACCCAAATGCGCAACTTTTTGAGTTTCGCTAAACGATCCTTGGGCACGATGTAGGTGACACGTTGCAGATGATTCGCTAGCGCCTGAAACGCTCTTGTGGCAACCGCTTCGTTTTCTGGCTGCATGAGTTGAGGATCGACAGCAATCGTCCATCCTTCGATCTCTTTTTCCACAGGGTCGTAAAAGCGAAGTTCGTCCGCTTCTAGCTTATGGGTGCATGATAGAATCAACGTGACGAGGACCAACGGGCAAAACGCCCGCGGCCGACGGATACCGAAATGTGACATATCGTAGTTCCTACGGTGAGATGCGCGTTTGGCGAAAGATTGTTAGTCTAGTTGGTCGCGCGTGACAACGACAGTTCCCGTTGTGGTATCGGAATACACGATTGCTTGGAGATTGACAGAATGAGGAAACGATGAATTGTTCGAGCCGATTGATGTGGGGTACGCTGATTTTGTCCGTTGCGGTGTTTTCTCAGACTATTGTTACGGGTCGAGCTTTGGCACAAACGGCAGAGCTGCAACTCGATCCCAAGCAGGTCAATGCCGCACCTCCCACTGCGCTGCCTGGGAAGAAGACAACCTGGCACGGATTTGATCGATACGATTTTGTGGTCGATGGCCGAAAGTCGATCGTCGTAACACCCACGGAGTCTGCGGCGGGGCATCCTTGGATTTGGCGGGCGAGATTTTTTGGTCACGAGCCGCAAACAGATCTTGCCCTGCTCCGGCGAGGTTTCCATCTCGTCTATTGTGACGTGGGTAACCTGTTTGGCAGCCCAAAAGCGGTGGCCCATTGGAATGCGTTCTACAAGTTTCTCACGACCAAGCACGGATTTGCTCGCAAAGTTGCCTTGGAAGGCATGAGCCGGGGCGGTCTAATCATCTACAACTGGGCGGCCGCCAATCCAGATAAAGTCTGTTGCATCTATGGCGACGCACCCGTCTGCGATTTCAAGAGTTGGCCAGCAGGAATAGGCCGTGGCAAAGGAAGTCCCGGCAGTTGGCAGGCGTGCCTGAAAGCGTATGACTTGACGGAACAACAGGCGCTCGAATATCGCGCAAATCCGATTGATCAACTGCTGCCGCTGGCGAAGGCCAACGTGCCGCTGTTGAACGTGGTAGGCGAAGTCGACCAGGTCGTACCCGTCGATGAAAATACAGACGTGTTGGCCCAACGCTACGACAAGCTGGGCGGTAGTATTGAAGTGATCCGAAAGCCAGGTGTTGGGCACCATCCACATTCGTTGAAGGACCCGGCACCGATCGTAGAATTCGTCCTCAAGCACACAAACCTCAAGCACACAAAGTAGCGTAGCCCAACGGTCAACGAGCTGTCGTGTTGGTGATCTGATCCGCGATCGTGTGCACCGAGACTGGTTCGATCAGACCGCGTTCGGTAATGATCGCCTTGATCAAATCGGCCGGAGTCACATCGAAGGCAGGATTGTAAACGGCGATTCCGTCCGGTGCTGTTTGTCGGCCGAAACCGTGAGTGATCTCTTCGCTGGCCCGTTGTTCGATAGGGATTTCCGCGCCGCTGGCAATGGACAGATCAAACGTCGAGGAGGGCGCAGCAATATAGAACGGAATGTCATGAGCCTGTGCCAGAACGGCCACGGAATACGTGCCGATCTTGTTGGCGGTATCACCATTGGCAGCGATACGATCGGCACCAGTGATCACCGCCTGAACCTTGCCTTCGCGCATGACCTGTGCCGCCATGGAATCGCAGATCAGCGTGGCATCGATTCCGCGCTGACCCAATTCCCAGGCCGTCAACCGCGCTCCTTGCAGTAAGGGTCGTGTTTCGTCGACGAAGACGTGCACCTGCTTGCCTTGATCTTGTGCCGTAAAAATCACTGAGAGAGCCGTCCCATATTCGGCTGTCGCCAGGCCACCTGCGTTGCAATGTGTGAGCACCCCATCGCCGTCTGATAGCAGATCGGCACCGATACGGCCTATCTCGTGACACATCCGGCGATCTTCTTCGTGAATCGCGCGAGCTTCTTCGAGCAGCGCGATACGAACTTCGCGAATTGACGCCACATCACCGAGGGCGTCGGCCAGCTTTCGCATTCGGTCGAGCGCCCAAAACAAATTCACGGCGGTGGGGCGGCTGGTGGCGAGATACTTCATGACCTCATCCAGCCGGTCAAAGAACGAATCGTGGTCCGTCGCAGCGTACGGTTGCAAACCGACGCAAACCCCATATGCGGCGGCAATGCCGATGGCCGGCGCACCACGCACACGCAACATCTTGATCGCTTCCCAGACTTCTTCAACCGACGTGCAGTTGACCTCACGAAACTCGATCGGCAGCAACGTCTGATCGATCAGGACCAGCTGCCCATCGGCATCACCGATCCAACGTACGGTTTCGATCTGACCGACGTCACTCATTCGATACTCTGGCGTAGCTGTTCGTCCTTGGCGGCAATTTTTCCAACGAGGCTGGTTTTGAATTCGGTGTACTTAGCCCGCAGCACATCGTCGGCGGTCGCCAGAATCTGCACGGCAAACAAGCCTGCGTTGCGAGGTCCGCCCATGCCGACTGCCATGGTGGCCACCGGCACGTCACCCGGCATTTGGACGGTTGCCAGCAGGGAATCGAGACCGCCTAATTCGGCGGTCGGCACCGGCAGACCGATGACAGGCAGCGTAGTGTGCGCAGCCACAACACCCGCCAGGTGGGCCGCACCACCGGCCGCCGCGATGATGACTTTGAGACCACGATCGATCGCGGTCTCTGCATACTGGCCGACCACATGCGGCGTCCGATGGGCACTCATCACGCGGACTTCATAGGGTATGCCGAACTCGGCCAGCGCTGTGGCCGCCTTGTTGATTTTTGGCCAGTCACTGTCACTGCCCATTACAATCCCAACCAGGGGGGTTTCGTTTACTGCCATCGTTCTCGATTCGTGTCTCTTGGTTCGCCGTTTCTGTGATTCCGGCGTGGAACTGAATTACAAAGCTGGGTCAAACAGCGGTTTGTAAGGCATGTTGAATGTTTCTGCAACCGCCCGAATGGTCAACTCGCCATTGTGAATATTCACTGCCGTGGCGATTGGTTTAGAACTGTGCGCTGCAGACTCGATGCCTTGCTGAGCAATCTGTATCGCCCACGGCAGCGTAACGTTGCAAAGCGCAAAGGTGCTGGTACGTCCGACGGCGCCCGGCATGTTCGTGACGCAATAGTGGACGACGTCTTCTTCAACGTAGGTGGGATCACTGTGCGTGGTCGCTCGGCTTGTTTCAAGGCACCCGCCTTGATCGATGCAGACGTCGATGATGACACTGCCCGGCTTCATCAGTTTGAGACCAGATCGATCGACCAATACCGGCGCTTTCGCTCCTGGGATCAAGACCGAGCCGATGACCAGATCGGCCAACCTCAGTTGCTCGCGAATCACATGTCGATCGCTGTACAACACGTTAACATTGGGCGGCATGACATCGTCCAGATATCGCAACCGATCCATGTTGATGTCCAAAATCGCGACGTCGGCTTGAAACCCCGCAGCGACCTTGGCCGCATTGGCACCCACGATGCCACCGCCCTGGATTGTGATATGTGCCGGGGCGACGCCCGGCACGCCGCCCAGCAGAATCCCGCGCCCCATCTGAGGTCGTTCCAGGAACTTCGCACCCTCTTGAATGCTCATCCGCCCAGCCACTTCGCTCATCGGAGTCAGCAACGGTAACCGCCCTTGGGAATCGCGCAGCGTTTCGTACGCCACGCAGGTTGCCCCACTTTGAACCATGGCGTTAGTCAAATCGAGATCGGCGGCAAAATGAAAATAGGCGAAGATTGTCTGGCCGGCGCGGATCAGAGGGTACTCGTCGGGCTGCGGCTCTTTGACTTTGACGATCAAGTCGGCCCGAGCGAAGATCTCGTCGGGCATCGCGGCCAGTTCCGCGCCCACCTCCAAGTATTCGTGGTCCGGCAGTCCCGAACCGAGTCCTGCGCCCGCTTCAACCAGCATCGTGTGCCCATGACCGACGAGTTCTTCGACACCCACCGGCAGCATCGCCACGCGATATTCGTCACGTTTGGTCTCTTTGGGAACGCCAATGATCACGCGATTGCCTCCACTGGGTGCTCGAAAAATCAATCAGCCATACTTCGTCCATCTTGCGGGTCAGTTTCGACGGCACTTGGTAGAATAGCCGTTCGTTGGATGCGAAGAAACGGGGCACCAGGCAATCGGATACAGTTGACATCGCTCGAGTTGATTCTGAATGCGGATTCCGCCGGGAAGACGCTGCAATCGGCCAGCACCATGCAATCGCGGACCATTCCACATCAACGTTCTTCTTCCCAAGTCAGGTGAGAAGTTGACCAACAAGTCTGGTGACTCAATCTGTCAATTCGCAGTTCTGGCAGGCCTCGCCATCGCCAGGCTACGAAAAGCAGATCAGTCCTGAATCGGACAGATCTTGGCAGAGAGAGACCAGCTGGTCACGGTCTGCGAGTGCTGAGAGTTTCGACCATTGGTCCAGCGTGCAGGGCTGATAGTCCGCCAGTTCGTTGACTAGTGTTTGGCCTTCGAGTTCAAAAACCCTCGAGGCAAACAGATCCCCAACAGCGAACAAGAGAATGGTTGCCGGTGGTGGCACGTCGTCGTCCAAGAATAGCGATGTCTGCAAGCGACACCACGCGCGAAGTGGATTCAGGTAGATACGTATCGCGGAATTCTCTTCGAACAACGGTCGCTCGCTGTTGGATCGCTGGCACAACGCTTGATAGCGACGCACTGACGGCTGACCCTGTTGCCAGCGTCTTTGTATCACACTGTGGGCTCGCTGTAGGTCAACCATGTCCTGACGTTCGAGTGACAGGTCTCGAGTTTCGAGCATGATGTTGTTTTTGAGTCGTTCGGGTGCCGAGTGAGCGAAATGTGGCCGTCGCTGTAAAGCAGCCAGCGAAGTCGCCTCGTCAAGGTTCACACACAGATGGCGGGGGAATGCAATTGAAGACATCATGTCCTTTCTGGTGAATGCGAACTTCCTGTTCGCAAGAAATGCGTCAATTGCGATATTGGGCGTGCAATCGCCGTGCCAGCGATCGGACTATGTGACACAAGTCCCAACTTAGAAACGACTTATTGTATTCGGCTGCTGGGCTGGCAGGTCACTTTCTCGACCGCATGTCGTCACAACCGCTCGGCCTGGTATCCGAATGACGGCGCTGCGAGTACCCTATCCCGTCCGCCTGCACTATATCTCGTGCAGCTAATGCAATCGACAATGAGGATCGGGTGATCGAAACTGCGTTTGAATCGACCATCGACGTGCTGACATTATCTGCGTGAAATGACCTTGGGAATCACTCCCGTAACCATTCGCATTGCCAACGGCGCAGGGTTTCTGGGCGACGACATTGACGCGCCGCGTCGACTTGTCGAGTCGGTGGACGTCGACTATCTGACCTTGGAATACCTGGCTGAGTTGACGATGTCGATTCTGGCGCGTGCTCGGCAGAAGGACCCGCAAGTCGGATACGCGAAGGACTTTCTGGATGTCACCAGTAGTCTGCTGCCCGCGTTGCGAAGCCAAGAATTACTCCGTATCGTGACCAACGCCGGCGGTATCAATCCGCTCGGTTGCGCGCGAAGCGTCGCGCGGCGACTGGTGGATGCAGGCCTGCCGGGTTTCCCCGTCGCGGCGGTGACAGGTGATGATCTGCTGGGGCAACTGGTGGAGCTGCGCCAGCACGGATGCAGGTTTGCCAACCTGGAAACTGGTCAACCGTTGACCGAATTGAGTGATCCAATCGTGGCGGCCAATGCGTATCTGGGAGCCCAGCCGATCGTCGAGAGTTTAGGGTTGGGCGCTCGCGTTGTGATCACAGGCCGCGTCGCGGATGCCTCGCTAACGGTTGGGCCGGCCGTACACGAGTTTGATTGGGATACCACCGACTGGGACCGGCTGTCCGCGGCGACGGTGGCTGGCCATCTGATCGAATGCGGCGCGCAGGTCACCGGCGGTTATTCGCAGCGGTGGCGCGACCATGACCCCCGCGATGTTGGCTATCCGATCGCCGAGCTAGCCGCGTCCGGCGAAGCGGTGATTACCAAGCCCGCTGGCACAGGCGGAATCGTGGATCGGCAATCCGTAGTCGAACAATTGCTCTATGAGATTGGCGACCCAAGGCACTATTTGACCCCCGATGTCGTCGCGGATTTCGCGAGCGTGAAAGTTGAGTCCGTTGGGCCTGATCGTGTCCGCGTGCATGGTGCAACGGGGACAGCCGCGCCGGACGACTACAAAGTCTCGCTGGCTTACCAGGCAGGCTACACGGCGAGTAGCCAACTGCTGGTCTACGGTGCTGATTGTGTGGAGAAATCCCAGCATTGCGGCGAGATCGTACGTCATCGATTGGAGCGAGCCGGTTATCGCCTGGAGGCCTTCGAAGTCGAATTGTTGGGGCTGGGGGACAGCGTGCCTGGCCTGCCGCACTCCGACGCCGATGCGTTGCCACGTGAGATCATTGTGCGGATTTCCGTGCGTGATCGAAACCGCGAAGCGGTCGCGCGTTATGCCAAGGAACTCGCGCCGCTGGTCACGTCGGGTCCGTCGGGGCTGGCTGGTTACGCGGTCGGTCGCGCGGACGTCCGCCCGGTCTTCGCCTACTGGCCGACACTTGTTCCCAAATCCCTGATTCAACCGGTTGTCCGTGTACAGCCGGCCGATCAATGGCTGCAAGAGGCGGTTCGCGAAGGGGAGGTGCCGTGATGCCAGAAGCCACAGTTCCGCTCGGCCAACTCGCGTCAGCCCGAAGTGGTGACAAGGGGAATCACGCCAACATCGGCGTGGTCGCTCGGGATGCGGAGGACTTTGCCTTCCTGTGCCAGCAGCTTACGGCGACACGAGTTGCGGATTATTTTCAGGGGCTCGGCGCAACACGTGTCGAGCGCTTCGAATTGCCCGAGGTGTGGGCTTTGAACTTTGTCTTGTACAATGCGTTGCGTGGCGGTGCCAGCCAGTCGCTGCACATCGACACACAAGGTAAGTTGTTGGGAACTGCGATCCTTGAATTGGAATTGCCAGTTGGTGTCGATTCCGATCCGGTGTCGGTCGGGCGGCGCGAAACAGACTCCTCGTTGTGGATCAGAGAGACCGAAGATGGAACCGTCGATTAAGCTGCGCAAAAACCTGCCTAGCGGCACGATTATTCTAAATCGACCTGCAAAGCGTAACGCGCTTTCGCGGATGTTGTTGGAACAGGTCAAACAGGCTTTTCATGACTTCCACCAAGAACGAAACGTGCGCGCAGTGATCTTGACCGGCTCGGGCGATGCGTTTTGCGCCGGCATGGATCTGACGGAAATGCTGGAAACGAGCCGTCAGCCCGAGGCACAAGCTCAAGCGCAATGGTACGACGACGCCGTCGCATACAAAGAGCTACTGGATGTGATGTTGATGTATCCCAAGCCGATCATTGCGGCGGTCAATGGTCCGGCGGTGGCTGGTGGCGCGGGTTTGGTGCTGGCAGCGGACATTGTTGTTGCATCGAAGAACGCATCGTTTGGTCTGCCTGAACCACGGCGTGGTCTGGCAGCGGGGATGGTTGCTCCGTTGTTGGAATTTCGCATCGGTGGCAGTCAGGCCGCTCGGTTACTGTTGACCGCCGACATGATTACCGCGCAAGAGGCACATCGTATTAACCTGTTTCACGAGTTAGTCGAAGACGATCTGATTTGGGCGCGGGCTCATGAGCTGGCGGAGACTTGCGCAAAGTCCGCACCCGAATCACTGCAACTGACCAAACGGATGATCAATGAGACCGTCGGCAATCATCTGAACGTCAGCCTTTCGGCCGGAGCTGCCACCAGTGCAACGGCGAGAACGACTGAAGCGGCCGCGGAAGGGCTCACCGCGTTCATGGAGAAACGTCCACCAGTCTGGAAGTGACGGAAAATCGCTACTGGACGGGCGGACGCGGTGGTTCCGTCTGCAGTTCGACCATCTTGCGATAATGTCCGCTCTGGGCCATCAGTTCTTCGTGCGATCCACGCTCGACAATGCAGCCCTCTTCCAAGACAACGATCTGGTCGGCGTGCGCGATCGTGCTAAGCCGATGTGCGATGACGAAACAGGTGCGATTCTGTAGTAGCGCCCTCAAGCTCCGTTGGATCAGCCGTTCGCTTTCACTGTCCAGGTTGCTGGTTGCTTCGTCCAGGATCAGGATCCGCGGATCCGCTAGAATGGCCCGCGCGATGGCTATTCGTTGGCGCTGGCCTCCGCTCAGCTTGACACCGCGTTCGCCGATGATTGTGTCGTAGCCGTGTTCCAGTGCGACGATGAAATCGTGGGCATTGGCGGATCTTGCGGCACGCTCGACGGCCTGTTGATCGCACGAGGAAACAGCATAAGCGATGTTGGCGGCAATCGTGCCATCGAACAGAAACACATCTTGTTCGACAATCCCAAGTAAACCGCGATAAGATTCCAGTTGAATCTGACGCAGGTCCACTCCATCCAGTGCGATCGTGCCGACGGTCGGATCATAGAATCGGGCAACCAGATTGCAGAGCGTCGTCTTGCCCGCCCCGCTCCGTCCGACCAGTGCACAGGTTGTCCCGGCGGGCACTTCCAAGGAGACATCCGTCAACACCAATTGCTGACTGCTAGGATAGCGAAATCCAATCGCGGAAAAGGAAATGGTACCAGTAACCTGATTGACATCGATCGCGTTTACATCGATGTCGAGCGACAACTCGTTGGGTTCTTCCAGCAGGTCCAACACGCGGTCCAGACCCGCAAGTTGATTTTGGAAAGATGTCGCGCTGCCGGCCAACGTCGCCAGTGGCTCCAACAACATGGCCAAATAGAAGAGAAACATGGTCAAGTCGCCGAAGGTCATCTGTTCTTGCATGATCTGATAGCCGCCATAGACCAGCAGCGAGGTCGAGGCCACTGGAATCAACAAGTCCCAAATGACCTCGATCATGCGGGCCCACCACCAAACGAACAACTGCTGGCGAACCAGAAGGTGATTGCCAAGCACGAAACGACCGCGTTCGCTCCGTTCTCGAGTAAACGCGCGGACAACGCGCATGCCACCAAATGCCTCGGTCGAATGGCTGTCGATATCCTGACGTTGTTTTCTCACGTCACGGTACATCGGGCGAATACGACCAACCCATGTGCGATGCGTCACATATACCAACGGGACCATCGCGATACCAGCCACCATCATCCGCCAATCAACCAAGGCCAACACGACCAGGCTTCCGATCAGTTGGATGATCGCTCGCCAAGGATTGTAGATCATGCTGAAGATCAATTCGGCCGCACCACCGGCGTCCTCGCGAAGCAGACTGGCGGCGCCGCCCGATTTGAGTTCATACACTCGATGCAAGGGCAGTCTTACAGCGTGTTCGAAGGTCCTTTTTCTTAGAGCGACTTGAACCTGATTGACAATCTTCGTGGCTCGCCAACGGCCCCACAAATGGACCAATGTGGCGGCGATCGACAAGGCGATGATTCCACCCGCGATCAAAAACAACAATGCGACTTTGCTTTCGGGCAAGTGAGTTGCCCATGCGACGGGAATCGGTTGATCGTCCACAACGTAGTCGATCACCAGCTTGATACCGACCGGTGGAACCAGTTTTAGCAACGTTGCAACCGTCAATGACGCGAGCGCCAACACCAACGTTGCGCGGAAGCCGGCTAGCAATCCGAAAAAAGCCACAAAGAGCTTTGCAAAAGAACGTTGCGACGATGATTCTTGCCGAGGCGCAGGTTGACCATGTCCCCGTGCCGTGGGTTCGTTCTGTCTGGTTGATTGGTAGTGTTTGAATCGTTGGCGACTGCTGATGCCGGTCATGCGAATGCGTTTGCCTGGCAATGAAGGATAGGGGGATTGCTTGCAGAAAGGAGTTGCCGATTGGTAGGTATCATTGGCCGGATGGCACCTGTGAAACGGCTGGTGCCGTATATCAAGTTCCCGTTCGGCAAGCGGGAACGGCCGATTTTCAAACTGCCTGTGGAACGTCGCAAATATGATCAACGTCCGATTGAAATCCCAGGGCTGGATTTCACTGATCTGCGAGGATCTACTGGCTTACTTGCATTCTAAGCGGGGAGTGCAAATGATTGCAGAGTCGACTCCGAGAAATTGGCCGAGAAATCCAGGGATTCTGAATTGTGAACCGCGCATTTGTCTCTAAGCATTGCTTAGGCGCCGGCTGGAAATCGGACAGTCGCCGCCAGTCATTGGGCTGTTTGGCCCGGAAAAGGGCCGCTATCTTGACCAATTCACATCGGCGCAGAGTGAGATTCGACTCATGCCAAACTCAGACTTTAGCAGCTTTCAGCCATCCCTGTTTCACTTTCTTAAGACATTGACCGCGAATAACAACCGCGATTGGTTTCAACAGAACAAGACAAAGTACGAAGAACAGCTGTTAGCGCCGTGCCTGGCGTTCATTCGATCGTTTCAACCGCACCTCAAACGTGTGTCACCGTATTTTCTGGTCGACGATCGTCGCGTTGGTGGGTCATTGATGCGAATCTATCGAGACACCCGCTTCGCCAAAGACAAGACTCCCTATAAGACGAATGTGGGGATTCACTTCCGTCACGAGATGGGCAAGGACGTACATTGTCCTGGCTTCTATGTTCATCTAGCGCCCGGCGAGTGTTTCTTGGGGGCCGGAATCTGGCACCCCGACTCGGAGGCCCTGAAGAAGATTCGCCAGGCGATTGCCGACGAACCAGCGAAGTGGAAACGGGCTCGAGATCAGAAGAAGTTCCGTTCTCATTTTGATCTCGTCGGCGACAGCTTGAAAACGGCACCGCGCGACTTTCCCAAAGACCACCCGCTAATTGAAGATCTTCGGCGGAAGGATTTTATTGGCATCAAGAGACTCCGCCAAGCCGATGTGCAGGATGGAGGCTTCATGAAAGCAACCGCCGATGCATTTACTGCCAGCCGTGTGTACATTCGATTCTTGTGTGATGCCTTGCGAATCCCATCTTAGTTTCCAATGTACTTTGCGTACACTGTCTTGGCCTCGGTGATATCTTCCGTGCCACCGATGATCGCGCGGCCATCCGGGAAGACCGTGATCAAATAGTCATCGACTGCCAGTCGCAACAGGAAACGATTGCCGCTCACTTCTCCCACGCCTCGCAGTTTCTCTGCCAGGCTTTCCAAGGACAGAGGCTGGCGATCCGGGAAGCTCAATTGGACTGCGTTGCGGCCACACAGAATTGCCGTGTGGCTACCTCGCTGGCCCACCAGCCAAGGGAATTTTCGCTGATCACACGTTTCGCACTCAATTCCCTGCAGTGAATCAAGCTTTACTTGGCGAACTCGATTGTCCCAAAGCTCAAACACCATCAACGTGCGGTTGATTGCTTCTCGATGACCGCTCAGAATCTTGATCGCTTCACACGCTTCGATTGAAGCGATGACGTTGATGATGGGCCCGAGGATTCCGGCTGTATCACATGTGGGCGTCGACCCAGGAGGCGGAGATTCCGGCATCAAACAACGCAGGCAGGGCGTGTCGCCGGGGAGGATGGTCATCGTTTGTCCTTCCGCGCCGATACAGCCACCGTAGACCCACGGAATGTTGAAGTTGATCGAGGCATCGTTGAGCAGATATCTTGTTTCGAAATTGTCTGTACCGTCCAGGATCATCTCGACACCATCGACCAACGACGCGATGTTGGTGTGATCGACATCGGCCACAATGGCTTCGATTTCGACATCGGAATTGATGGCCCGCAACTTATTCTGCGCTGCGATGGCCTTCGGAATGCCCGCCGCCACGTCTTGCTCGTCATACAACACCTGGCGTTGCAGGTTGTTCAATTCGAGAAAATCGCGATCGACGATTCTCAAATGGCCGACGCCCGCTCGGGCGAGCGTATTGGCTAGCACGGAACCCAACGCGCCGCAGCCGCAGATCAATGCTCTGCTTGTTGACAGTTGCTGCTGACCGGATTTCCCAAGCGGCGGATACCGCATCTGGCGGATGTAACGATCAAGATGTGAAGCGTCGTCTGTCACGCCAAGCTAACCTTTCGCGGGAATCGATTGCGGTTGTCCAAGGTTTCAAAAAACAGGCCTACAGTTGTGTGATGAGATATCCGGCATAATCACCGGCCGGCGCGAGGTCGCGTTGGATTCGATCACACTCGTTGCGGGCCTCGGCCACGGAGCCGGTCTCATTCAACTGTCTTTGTGCCACGATGGGAAGCGGACAAGCCGCGACGGCATCATGAAATCGAGCTGGCTCGCTCACCTGGCACACAACCAAGTCAGCCCAATCAGCAGCGTTGACCGCGGTTTCGGCGTGAAAATATTGCGCCAGAAGCAAGTTCGGCGCGGCGTTGTGTAACGCCGGATCCGACACCGCAATATCCGTTGGCAAAATGACCACTGCCACTGAGCCCAACCGACCAAGTTCGGTAAGCTGCTTTTCGATATTGGCTGGATCTGTAAGTTGGGCGATTACGACGACTCCGGCTTGTGACGCGCGGCAACAGATCGATTCAACAGGATCGACCAAGACCATCGCAGCCGACGCGTCGCGAAATGTCGCCACGTACTGGTCGACTGGTTCCGCCAAACTGATTCTCCGCTGGCTGCCGACGCCACGCAGGACCCAACGTTTTCCTTCCCAGAGCAGGTTGCGTCCGGCAGCACCCAGACGACGAATACCGATCGTTTGATCATACGTTGTGACAACTCGCGACTCTTCGCGCAGCTCAACATGGACATCGTACAGCGCGGGCAAATGCGGCGACCAGAAGCATGGATCGGGCACTGCTGCGGCACCGAGCAGCGTTGGTCCGGTTCCCATGTCGCGCAACGCAATTGTCGCCGGGAGCGTGTGGCTGAGCGTGCAGAGCGGTCCGTGGATCCAACCTGATACCGTTCGCGCGTCGTCTGGGCCGCTGCGACCGACGCGGGCATAGACATGCGCCATACTATCGGTTACGCGACCGTAAAAAATGTCCATCTTTGCCTTCAACCAGTTGTTGCCACACCGGTAGCTGTTATGCGGACTGTTCTCGGAGTTGGTCAGCCAGCGCATCCCGGAGAAAACTTCCCGTAATGGACTGTTCGCAGTGGGCCACTTTTTCCGGCGTGCCCTGTACCACGACGTTGCCACCTTGCTCGGCCGGACCGGGACCGAGGTCGATGATGTAGTCGGCCGCTTTCATTAATTGCAAATTGTGCTCCACCACGATCAACGAATGGCCGACGTTGATCAGCATGTCAAAACAGTCCAGCAGTTGCACAATGTCTGAATAGTGCAGACCCGTGGTCGGTTCGTCCATGATGAACAGTGTTCGGTTTCGCTTGGCCGACGAAATGTATGCCGCCAGTTTCAGACGTTGTGCTTCGCCTGCCGAAAGCGTGTTGGCTGGCTGACCGAGTCGCAGATAATCGAGCCCCACATCGATCAGACGACGCAATTTGGCCTGCACCTTGGTTTGTCCCCGAAAGAACGAGAACGCCTGGCGGACGGTCATGTCCAACACGTCCGCAATGTTCCGGTTGCGATAACGCACATCCAGAATTTCGTGCCGATAGCGCGTCCCGCCGCACTGGTCGCATTTCATATAAACGTCTGCCAAGAACTGCATGTCGATGGTGACGAAGCCGTCGCCCTTACAGCCGGGGCAGCGGCCGCCATCGACATTGAAGCTGAAATGGCCGGCGGTGTAATTGTGCGTGCGTGCGTCGATCGTCTCGGCGAAGACCGCACGAATGTCGTCGAACGCCTTAACGTAAGTGACAGGATTTGACCGTGGCGAACGACCGATCGGGCTCTGGTCGATCGAAATCACGTCGTCGATCTGGCCATCGCCGAATACGTCGTCGTAAGGATACGGCTTGGGGACATCTTTGCGTTTGCGACGACAAACAGCACCATGCAATGTGTCCAGGACCAGTGTGCTCTTTCCCGCGCCGCTCACGCCCGTGACCAGGCACAAGAGGCCTAACGGAAATTCGACCGTGACGTTGTTGAGGTTGTTTCCGCGAGCACCAGTCAGGCGGATCCAGCCACGGTTCGGTTCGCGCCGGTTTTCCGGCAGCGCAACGCCACGCCGGCCTGCCAGGAAGTCGCCGGTGGTGCTCTCTTTGTCAGTCAACATCCCGTCGAGCGGCCCTTCGTAGACGACTCGGCCACCGTGTTCTCCCGCGCCGGGGCCAATCTCGATGATGTGATCGGCAGCACGCAGCATCGCCTCTTCGTGTTCGACGACGACCACCGTATTGCCACGATCGCGAAGCGCTTGTACCGACTGAATCAAGCGATCAATGTCGCGCGGATGCAGGCCAACGGAGGGTTCGTCCAAAACGTACAACATATTCACTAGGCTCGACCCCAGCGCCGAAGTGAGCGTGACGCGCTGCGCTTCACCTCCAGACAGCGTCCGAAGCGTGCGATCCAATGTGAGGTAACCCAAACCGACAGAATCCAAGAAGCCAAGCCGCACGACCACTTGGTCCAGCATCACCCGACTGACTTTCCGCTGCCACGGTGTCAACTCCAGGTTCTGGAAGAAGTCGAGAATCTCTGAAATCTTGGACTGCGCGATCTGAGATAAATTGCGACCGACGACCTGCACGGCCAACGCCTCCGGCCGCAATCTCGCACCGTCGCAGGCAGGGCAAGGCCGGTAGCTGCGCCAACGGCTAAGAAAGACGCGCAGGTGCATCTTATATTTGCGTTTTTCCAACCACGCAAAAAACCCATTCATCCCGCCAAAGTCACGTTCGGGCACGCCCTCGCGAATGAGTCTCAAATGCTCGTCGTTCAACTTGCTGAAGGCGACATCTGTGGGGATGTCATAGTCCCCGGCCAAAGCCAGCAACTCTTGTAGTTCGTGTTGGTACGCAGGAGTGTTCCAAGGCGCGATTGCCCCTTCCTTCAGGGACTTGCCAGGATCTGGAACGACCAGTTCCATGTCGATGTCGACGACGTTGCCAAAGCCCTCGCATTCCGGGCAGGCACCAAGCGGGCTGTTGAAGCTGAACAGCCTCGGATCGAGCCTGGGAAAATCGAGATTACACGCCTCGCAACGTTGCGACGTGCTAAATGCCAGTTCGACGAATTGTCGGCTGTCGATCGAGCGATCCGCGGAAGGATCGACACTGGCGACGAGAATACGGCACGCACCAGCCCCCTTTTCAAGCGCCGTTTCCAACGAATCGATCAGCCGTTCCGCTTTTGCTTCGCCAGCGACCAACCGATCGACGACCGAATGAACCGTTAACGGAAAGGCCTCTTGTTTGGCGGCCAGAGTGGTTGAATTCAGGTCGACCGTGTGTTCGCCGACAATCGCGCGAACAAACCCGTCTACGCGCAGGTCGGCCACTATGGCGTCAAATGCATCGGCTGTCTCGACGGTGTTCACGAACGTGATCATCAACCGGGTGCCGTCGGGCAATTCGTCGATCTTCTTGGCGATCGAACTAGGGGTGTGTTGTTGAACCGTCGCCCCACATTGATGGCAAGACACGCGTCCCAACTTGGCAAACAGCAGCCGCAAATGGTCGTCGATTTCCGTCGAAGTTCCGATTGTCGCTCGATTCGACCGCGTATGGTCTTTGTACGTGACGGCGATGGCCGGAGGGATGCCTTCGATATGTTCGGCATCTGGCTTTTCGAGCTGTTCGAGGAATTGCCGTGTGTAGGCCGAAAAGCTCTCGATATAACGCCGTTGTCCTTCAGCGTAGAGCGTATCGAGTGCGAGGCTCGTTTTTCCGCTGCCACTGACGCCACAAAAAGCGACCAACTTGCGCGAGGGAATGTCGAGATCCACACCCTTCAGATTGTGGACTCGCACGCCGCGCAATTGAATTGGTCTGGTAGGCAACCGTGGCTCCTCTCCGGGCGACGCCAGTGATGAAGTCAGAATCTCGTATTCTAACGCCGAGATGGTTAGGAGGCCAGGGCGGAGATTCTCGCTCAATTACGCCGCGGACGTTTGCGCGACAACCTGCGCATCGACTTCGTGCGGAGTGCGGCGATACAGATTTCTTGCCGATTGAAGGCCAACTGCCTGGAGCGGACATGCGCGAAACCCCACGACCGGACTCGTTCAACGTAATCCGGGATCTGCGCGGCCAAATCCCAGTGTGGCAGCTTGATCGTTAGCAACAGACCGCGAATGTGAACGTCGTCGTAGGTCACAATCGACTCGACTGAGTCGAGCGTGAATTCCGGCGCCACGTTGGAATCCGAAACAAGCCACTTGACTCCACGAAATTCACGGCGACGAAGATCAGCGGCGCGTTTCTTCAAGTGCACGAAATTCGGATGGACGCGGACCAGTTCATCGACATTCGCCGGATCAATGCCTGCGACGTCCAATCCGATTTCCAACAGAGCTTGTGCGGACCCGCCCGGCGAGCAGCCAATTTCTACGCAACAGTCACCTGGTTCAATCGGCATCTGCGACCAAGCGAGTGCTTCATGCATCTTCAAATAAGCTCGGCTAATCATGTTGTCGCATGGTTCGATCGGGGGAACACCGCCAGGCCATTGCGAGGCAACAGTCGTGGCGACGTGATAACCGACCCACCATTGATCCGGCGCGACCAGTACGCAATCCAACACAGCCTGCCCCGCACGAGCGCGGCGATTGATGCGAAGTGGCGATGTGGTTGGCCGCTGCGGTCCCGCCTCCGCGATCTTCTGGGCTGTCTGTTGAGCGAGTTGCGTCAACGTCGGTTCAAAACCGCGTTTTCTTGAAGCCGTTGCGTCGCGCTGCCAAACGTGCAAGTTGTCAAACCTGTGTTTGACGGCTTCGAGTTCATCGGCCAGGCTCCACACGCCGGCGGCCAGGGAGAGCGGATCGTCGCCTTGCAGTTTTCCCAAGGAAATTCCGTAGGCGCGGGCAAACGTCGACCGTAGTTCAAAATCGCCTTTGAGGTCATGTCCGTTGGGCAACTTGAAGGTCACGAAACCAGGGCGCGAGAAGGCAAAGCGGAATTCCGGCCATTGGTCGGCGACTTCCGCTTTCAGAGCTGCCTCGGCTCCTTGCTGGCAAACGGCGAAAATAAATTCGGCTTCAAGCATGGCCTGATGCTAACCGCTGCCATCGCCTTCTCAAAGTGGTTGTCGAATGATGACGTGCGCGCTACGATGCTGGCGTCGGCCGATTGCTGGCCAATCGCCCGTGCCATCATCCAAAACGCCTTTGTCCTCCGGAGACACACAATGGCTGCGAGTCGCGAAGAAATCATCGAAATGCTGGAAGTTGCCTACAGCATGGAATTGGAAACGGTGATGAACTACATCGCCAACAGTGTTAATCTTGACGGTGTGCGTGCCGAGGAAATCAAAAAGTCGCTCGCAGCCGACGTGAACGAGGAATTGCTCCATGCCCAGCAAATTGGTCAACGCATCAAGCAGATTGGCGGCCTTGTGCCCGGTTCCGCGGCCGTCAATATCGGGGGACAGATGCAACCACCTGAGGATACGACGGACGTAACGGCAGTCATTCGAGCTGTGATTGCCGCCGAGCAAGCGGCCTGCAACCAGTACGTCAAGATCATCAAGGCGACCGACGGCGACGATTACGTCACCCAGGATATGTGCATTCGTCTGCTGGCCGCGGAAGAAGAACATCTGGTCCTATTCAAGGGCTTCTTGAAGGAATACACCCAGAACTAGCGAGGCCGTGCCTCGGACCGATGCAAGCTAACGTTCGGTTGCGACACCCGCTCCCCGACCAACCTGCGTTCGGTGCCCGTCGCTGAAAACGCGACCTATTTGTACAGAATGCCAGATACAAGCTCTCTAGTCTCATCGGGTACGGTTCCAACACTCAATACGCTACCTCACGTAATTCCTGGATTGGGAAGCGACGCATCGGTGGGCTATATTGTAAGACGTATTCAATTCCATGAATGGGAGACGTCTACGTGCCGCGAAATTGCCGAATTCTAGAGCGCTTGCGGATTGAGCATAGCGGCTATTTCGCCGTTTGGACCTGTGAATCAAAGCTCCGCGTATGCTACACATCCGTGCGGCGCGCACTGGTGGTGCTGGCTTGCACGATTAGCTGTCTCATGACTCAGTCAGTCGTCGCGGCGAATGATGATGCGGGCCACAAGTTCTTCGAAACGAAGATCCGGCCGTTGTTCTCCGAGCATTGCTATCGCTGCCACGCTTCCAAGAAACAAGAATCAGAACTGCGGCTGGACTCCTATGAAGCGATGATGGAGGGGGGCGCAGCAGGAATCAGCATCGTGCCGGATGATCCCGACGAGAGTCTGTTGCTGACAGCACTTGTGTACGTCGATGACGATCTGCAAATGCCACCGGACAAGAAATTGGCGGACGAGCAGATCGCAGACGTGCGCAAGTGGATCGAGATGGGTGCGCCTCATCCGGATGCGAATGGGAAGAGTCCGAAACCAACCAGGACCATCGATATCGAGGCCGGCAAAAAGTTTTGGGCTTTTCAGCCGCGGCTCGCTGTTGCCGTTCCCGGCGTGGACAATCCAGCTTGGACGCAGACCCCGATTGACCATTTCATTCTGGCCAGGCTCGCCGAGAATTCGCTCCAACCAGCACCAGCCGCGAACAAACGTACACTGATCCGACGCGCGACATTCGATCTGATCGGGCTACCACCTACGGCCGATGAAGTTGCGGCATTTCTGGCCGATGAGTCGCCCGAGGCGTTTTCCCGCGTCGTGGATCGACTCTTGAGCTCGGTGCGATATGGCGAACGATGGGGACGCCATTGGCTGGATGTTGTCCGCTACGCGGATTCGAACGGTCTGGACGAGAATATCGCGCATGGCAACGCCTGGCGATACCGCGACTATGTGATCGCGGCCCTGAACTCGGACAAGCCTTTTGATGCGTTTGTGACGGAACAACTGGCGGCTGACATTCAGGTACGCCGGTCGCGACTTCCGCTTGACGGATGTCGCCGGTGATGTTCACACAGGAATCCTGGCGTAGCACCCAGATGGACAGCGCCACTTTGGATTCAGCCGCCCCTCGAAGACCGCCTATTTCTTCGTGTAAAATCCCGCCAACTCTTCGACGGTGATCTTGCCGTCGCTATCCGTGTCGGCGGCCTCGGGATTGCTTGACATCTTCGACCATTCTTCTTTTTCCAAACTTCCGTTGCCATTGGTGTCGTACCTGCCCAGTGTCTTGCGAGAGAAATCGATATAACGCTGATCGATCTTGGCTCCGCCGCCAGAGGACGCCGTCGCAGTTGTCTTTGTTGGGGACGCCGCGTTGGACCGTGTCGTGCCGGATGAAGATCGTGATCGTGACGATGCATACGACGAAGTGCTCGCAACGGTGCCACGAACGGCGCCATTATCTGTCGCTCGCAAGCACTCGTCAGAGGTGACGATGCCGTCCAGATTCAAGTCGAATTGTCGGAAATCCGCCAGCGTCCGGCCCGACCAGGACGTAGAGAACTCTGCCATCGCCACTTGTCCATCGGCGTCGCCGTCGTTCTGAGAAAACCATGGCGGCAGACCTTCTGGGAGCCGTTCGATCGCGGTCTTGAATCGATAGGACAACCGATGATTCTCGACGGTCGATGAACCACTGTTGGACGCAGTTCTGTCTGGCGACGACGATTCGGATGATCCGCGCCGACCAAAGAAGCTTCCTCGATCGCCGCCATCACGACCATCGCCACCACCGCGACTGAAGCCTCGGCCGTCATCCCCGCCGCCTCGGCCATCACCCCCTCCACCACCAAACCGACTTGCAATCGCCTTACTTAGTTCGTCTTTGGTGATCTTGCCATCCTTGTTGAGGTCGGCACCTGATAGCATCCGCGAACTGCTCGATTCTTCCTTGGACAAGACGCCGTCGCGGTTCCGGTCGTATCGGCTCATCAAGCCAGAAATCATGCCCGCCAACCGCGAGTCACCGCCACCGCTCGATGGGCGGCTAGAAGTCCGGGTGGATGACGACGACGAGGAACTACGCCCAGACGAAGCGGTTGATGAACCTTCCCGGGAGACACGGCGTTGAGCGTAACGCACGGCCATTTCTGATGGGGACAATTTGCCATCGTGATTGCGATCGTAGGTAAAGGGATCGTCGCTCCAGCGTCCACGCGCAATTTCGCCGCGGTCAAGAAAGCCATCGCGGTTGGAATCATAGCGACGAAACCGCTCGTCCGCTTCGTCATTGTCTCTGTCGGTAACTTTGACGGTGAATAACTCGCCCTCGGCACCAAAGCCCGGCGGCAAGGCTAGAACCTCGTCCGTTCCAAAACCTGGTACCAGCGGTTCTACCGTAGCGGCTGATGATCCGCCACGCGATGATCCGCCTGAACTGGGATCGCCACCCTCACGTGCTCGTTGCTCGCGAAGTCGTTCGAAACCTTGGCTCAACTTTGCGATCGATACCGGTCTGTTCAAATCAAGACCGGGTATCGAGCCAGCGATGCGATCCAGAAACATCCTGGCACGACCCTGCGATTCGTCCGGGTCAAGCATCCCGTTGCCGTTGGTGTCGAGGCGACGAATGAAGTCGCTCGGCCCGCCGCCGGAAGGCGGTCCACCGCGACTGTAGCCACCGGGAGGGCCACCGCGACTGTAGCCACCGCCTGGAGGACCACCACCTCGGTCACCACCAGGAAAACCGCCACGACCTCGGTCACCACCGCCTGGAGGGCCACCACCTCGGTCACCTCCACCAGGAGAACCGCCGCGGCCTCTGTCACCACCTCCGGGTCCACCACCACCGCGTTGGCCCAGGGCCAAATCAACGGATGCAGTCAGCAAGAGACACAGTACAATCGCCGGGATCTGATGAAGAAAACGGGACATCTGCGAAAACCCTCAGTCTGGTGGAGTACCTATCCAATTCATTATCGCTGGAAACGCTGTTAGAATCTACGGCTTTCATATAACCCAGCCGAACTGCGGTTGTTTCGCGAAATAAGTTCCATCAGGTCCGAAAATGCCCGAGAAGTCAGCCGTCACGCCGCCAGATTCGCTAGTTCCTGATGATGTCATTCCCCCTGGCAAGCTGCCGCCATTACGCTATCGCGATCTACCAGACTCAGTTCCATTGAGGAAAATGCTGGGCCCAAGCATCATTTTGGCTGGTTTGGCTTTGGGAAGCGGCGAATTCGTGCTCTGGCCTTACATCACCTACAAGTCGCAATTCGTCTTTTTTTGGGCCTGTCTACTCGGCGTGCTGACCCAGTATTTCCTGAACATGGAGATCACTCGGTGGGCCTTGGCGACTGGTGAAAGTGCGATTACGGGATTCGTCCGGCTAAACAAGCACTGGGCATGGGTATTCCTGTTGTTGAATGTCATTCCCTGGATGATCCCCGCCTGGGCGACTGGTGCCGCGGAGCTAGTCAGTTGGATGGTTTGGGAGCCGGAAATGGTTTTCAACGAAGTGACGCAAACCTACGCGATTGAGATTGCGAGTGAACGCTACCAAACCTGGATCGCCATCGCTGGCATGTTTGGTTGCGGCATCATTCTGACGGCCGGGCCAGTGATCTACGAAACGGTCGAACGCATTCAGGTCGTGTTGGTCAGTATCGTCATCCTGCTGATTGTCGTGCTGGCCGTCTGGCTGGTTCGCTGGGAGTCAGTCGTCGCGTTGTTTAGCTCGACGCTGACATTCGGATTCCCGAATTTCTTCCCCGATCAGGCAAGTACTGGATTAGATCCTGTTCTCTTGTTGGGCGCGCTCGCTTTTGCCGGTGCTGGCGGCACAACGAATCTGGGCCAGAGCAACTACATCAAGGACAAGGGGTACGGAATGGGCGCCCATGTAGGACGCATTACCAGCCCGATCACGGGCCAGGTCGAATCCGTGACGGAAATCGGCTTTCATTTTCGCGATTCCGAAGAAAACTGGACGCGTTGGCGGCAGTGGTGGAAGTCGGCCAGTTGGGAACATTCGCTCAGCTTCTTGGCGACATGCATTTTTTGTCTGGTTCTGTTAGCGCTGATCAGCCACAGCGTGTTCTACGAGAACGATGCCTTGCGGGCCGGTGCTGAACAGTACGGTGATGGTATGAATTTTGTGTTGGGCGAGGCAAACGAAGTTGGTCGCACTATCAGTCCCGTGGCAAGAAACGTCTTCCTCTTCATGGGGATCGTCATCCTGTTGACGACGGAATTTGGTGTCTTGGACGCCGCCAGCCGAATCTCGACGGACGTCGTCAAAGTTGCCTGGCTACGCGAAAATAACTTCTGGAGCGAGAGCCGGCTGTATTACGTGTTCTTATGGGGAACGATTTTCGTCGGATCGGGAATTCTGTTGCTGGACACCGTAGGGATTGACGTCAGCGCGCTACAGTTGTTCAAGTTGACGGCCGCCATGAACGGTGGCGTAATGTTCTTGTATTGCGTCCTACTGCTATACATGAATCGCTTCAAGTTGCCGACAGGCGTGCGGATCAATTGGTGGCGTTCGATCATCATGGCCTGGGCCGTCCTGTTCTTCGGCTCATTCGCAATCTGGGCCGCAGTCTCCACCATTTCGAAAATGTTTGGCTAATATGAAACGGTCGTATGATGCGCAGGCGAAGTGCCGCCACAGATCGCCCAAGCGACGCACCAACTCACCCCGAGATTACAAGTCATGAAACTCTCCCTTTCGGTGCGGATTGCCGAGGCAGCCTGTAAGACAAAGCTCAATGTGCCGTTTGAACATCTTGTCGACTTGGCCGTCCAACATGGCTACCAGGCGATCTGTATGCGGGCGAGTGCTGGCGGGATCGGGACACCTTCAGACGAACTGGCAGATATGCGGGCGACGGTCGAGGCGGCTGGGTTGCGAGTCTCGATGGTGACCGCCGATTATGATGTGCCGTTGAACAACGAACGTGGTCCCGATAGCTTGCGCGATATTGGACCGAGCTTGGACGTGGCTGAATCGTTGGGCTGCGATCTGATTCGCGTCTGTCTGAAGACCAGCGATGATATTCTCTGGGCTCAACGCGCGGCGGACGCCGCGGTAGCGCGCGGAATTCGCTTGGCACACCAATGCCACACGACAACGTTATTTGAACAGATCGACGGCTCGTTGGAAGTCCTGAACCAAATTGACCGTCCCAATTTCGGTTTGATCTACGAGCCCGCCAATCTGCTGCTGTGTGGCGAACCGTACGATCTGACGGCGCTGAAAGCGTTGGCACCATATCTGATGAACGTTTACGTGCAAAATCATCGGTTGGATCCGGAGGGCCCAGCAAGGCTGGAGACATGGTGCCGGGGACATGTGCGTTTTCATCATCTGCCGGTTTGGGAAACTGGGGGAGTCGATTTTCCCGGCGTCGTCCAGGCGTTGCAGGAGATTGGCTACGACGGATGTCTTACGATCCATCAGCACTACGCACATCTGATGGGGCCAGAGGAAGCAGCAGAGAAGAGCGCCGACTACTTTCGAGGTTGCAAATGACGTCAGGCAGCTGTCTCGTCACTTCAAGTGCTGCTTGAAGAACTGATCGACCATCTTGTCGATTCCAGGAGCATTTCGAAACCCGTGGCCCGCACCTTTGACAATACGCAGGTGTGTCTCGACGTTGTTGGCCTTGAGCGCCGCGTGTAACAGTTCACTTTGATGCGAGGGGACCAGCGGGTCGATGTCGCCGTGCACGATCAGAAACGGTGGGTCGTCTGTCGTGACATACGTGATCGGATTTGCCGCTGCCACACGACGGGGATATTCCTGAATCGGTCCTCCAACCAGCTTGGATTCGGGCGAATCGGCAATGTCATGTAAGAACGACGAGGAAGGCAATTTGTGTGCATCCATTTGCAGGAAGTCAGTCGGTCCAAAGAAATCGCATACCGCTTGCACTCGGCTGGACTGCTTGAGATTCCCCAAATCTCCTTCCAGAGACTCTACTTCTCCGGAAGTTCCCAGCAGGGCGACCAGATGTCCGCCAGCCGACGATCCCCACACGCCCACACGTTGCGGATCGATATGAAATCGTGCGGCGTTGGCTCGCAGCCAACGAATCGCGGCTTTGCAGTCTTCGATCTGAGCCGGAAAAATCGCCTCGTGACTGAGGCGATAGTTGATGCTGGCGACAACGTAGTCTTGCCGCAGAAACCGCAGCGCCGGACAGTTGCGTTTGTCGCCGGACCGCCAGGCGCCGCCGTGGATCCAAACCAACAGCGGAAGTTTCTTCTCCGAATCCTCTGGAGCATAGACATCCATACGCATCACTTTATCCGCAACACGCGCATATTCGATGTCGCGGTGTGCCTTGATCCCGGCCGGCAGCTTTGGCGAGCGCTGTTGTCGATTCGGGTTTCCGTCGGCTTTCGGTGCTGGCTGCTGCGCGTCGCTCAGCGACGATGTCGCGACAATTAGACAATAGACGGCAAGACAAAGAAACGCGTGAAAACTCATATGCATAATGTCACCCAGGGTTTCAACACGAACGTTCGTTTTTTTTTCGAATCGCGCCAGGCAAGCGGCGTTGTCTGATTGTTTCGCATCGAGCTGTCGGTTTCAATCGGTTGCAGACAAAAGGAAGAGGTGCTTTCAAAGCAGTTCATTAGTGGTTCCACAAACTGGCGCTGAATGTAATGTCAACTTCTTTGCGCGTATTAGCTCTGAATCCCTATCACGGCGGTAGTCATCGAGCGTTTTTGGATGGTTGGTCAAGGCACAGCCGACATGAGTTTACAAAGTTGACATTGCCACCCTTCAAGTGGAAATGGAGGATGCGTCATGCGGCAATCAGTTTTGCCGAACGTGTCAAGGAACTCGGCAAGGAAGGTGGCGGTTGGGATGTCGTGTGCTGCACGGACATGTTGAATTTGGCGGAGTTTCGCGGTTTGGCACTGGATTGCATTGCCCGTTTGCCAGCGGTGGCGTACTTCCACGAAAACCAGCTTACCTACCCCAGTCAAGAATCAGACGAACGCGATTTGCATTTTGCCTTCACGAATATGTTGACTGGGTTGGCGGCGGATCAAGTCTGGTTCAATTCCGCCTTTCATCGCGATGAATTCCTGGCGGCACTCGAGCAGATGTTGCGTCGTATGCCGGACCATCAACCGTTGTCGGCGGTTGAGCAGATTCGGGGTAGGGCGAGCATCTTTCCGCCTGGCATCGAACGACCGCCACCGCGACCAGTCCGGCAACGCGACCAACCATTACGATTGATATGGGCATCTCGTTGGGAGCACGACAAAGGTCCGGAAACTTTTTTTGCGGCATTACGGGTACTGAGGGATCGCGGTATCGACTTCCGATTGAGCGTACTCGGTGAGTCATTTGGCCACGTGCCGAACTGTTTCGAAGTCGCACGGCAGGAGTTCTCTGGCAACATCACACGATGGGGATTCCTTTCGGATCTCACTGAATATCAAATGGCGCTGGCGGCGTCAGATGTGGTCGTGTCGACGGCCAATCACGAGTTCTTTGGTATTGCGATGGTGGAAGCGGTCGCCGCGGGGTGTTTTCCACTGGCACCATGTCGACTGGCGTATCCTGAAGTTTTGGGTACCGCTTCCGACTGGTTCTATGATGGCACCTTCGAAAATCTGGTGAGTCGACTGGTGGAATTGGACGTTCGTCTGCGCGACCAAGGCCAGCTGTGGACAGGGGAGGATCGTAGTCGGGAAATGATCGATCGCTTCGGTTGGGATCATGTCGCGACCGACATGGACCATGCTTTGGAGGGTCTGTACAGCTCGGCCCAATGAACCGCAGTGCAGTGCCATCGCATAGCCGTCAGCAGTGCTTGGCGCGCCTGCTGCGTCGTGAACGACATCGCGATTTGGATTGGACAGACCGTCTGGGATGGTTGAGTGCAAGATTCGCCTTGACGAAATCCAGGTAAATCGGTTCAATGCGCGAACCTGGGTGGATCAAGATATGTGGCCGATAACGGTAAGTGACTACGGACCGTTTCAACAATCGAGGTTCCTCAGTTACGGATGAGGACGTTGGACCATTGGAGGTCCGTCACCCTTCGCCATTTCGAAGGGCGGAGCCATAGACGTTTTTCCTTGCGCGGCGACGGAGGAAAGACTGAAACAACAACAGTCGCCGATACAGAGGAGCCACGTAGATGGCAGCTAAGAAAAAGACAGCGACGAAGTCAGCAGCGAAGAAGAAACCAGCCGGCAGGACAACGGCCAAGGCCACCGCCAAGCGGTCGCCAAAGAAGAAGACCGCTGCGGCCAAGAAGTCCACTACAAAGACGAAAGCCAAAGCTACGGCCAAGCGGTCCCCAAAGAAGAAGACGTCGACTACGAAAACGACGGCGAAGAAGACAGCGGCGAAGTCCACCGCCAAATCCACCGCCAAGCGATCGCCCAAGAAGAAGATCGCTACGGCCAAAAAGCCTGCCAAAAAGGCCACCAAGCGTCCGACTGGTAAAAAGAGATAGAAAGGTGGCCATTTTGGGTTCGATGAACCGCTGGGGCCGGATCACGCATGTGATCCGGCCTCTTTTGCATTGGCGACCAACTTCGTAGTTCTGGCCGAATCAAATCACTGCCGTTGACGAAAGCTATGGCCGGCGTTACGGTTAGGTCGAATTGACGTCTTGAGAACTGGAGCTAATTGACAAATTGACTAAAACGGCAGATCAACCGAAGCGGTTTGACGATTTCGATATTTCACCGGAAATGAGTACGGCGCTTCGCAACGCCGGTTACACGGAGCCAACTCCTGTTCAGGCGGGAGTCATTCCCGAGGCCTTGGAAGGGCATGATGTCATTGGGCAGGCCCGAACCGGGACGGGCAAGACCGCTTCTTTCGTCATTCCAATTCTCGAGCAGCTTGATCCACCCAAGAGGAACCAAGGCCCTCAAGCGCTGGTTCTTGTCCCCACACGTGAATTGGCGGTCCAAGTTCGCGACGAAGTGGTGAAGTTGTCGCAGGGACAACGCGTGCAATGCGTTGCCGCGTATGGTGGCAAACCGATTCGTGGTCAGATCGAGAAACTAAGACGCCACCCGCAGATCGTGGTCGGGACGCCAGGTCGCGTGATTGATCACATTGGCCGAGGCACGCTGCGGCTGAACGACTTGTGGTGCATCGTTCTGGATGAGGCTGACCGGATGCTCGACATCGGTTTCCGACCGGACATCGAAAAAATCCTCCGCCGCTGCCCGACACAACGGCAGACGTTGCTGTTAAGTGCCACCGTACCGCCGCCGATCGAACGGCTGGCCAAACGGTATATGCACGAACCCGTTATGCTGAACTTCTCGGCCAAAGACATGATGGTCGAGACGATTGAGCAGTTCTACTTCACCGTCGATAACCGCATGAAGTTCGATTTGCTTGTACATCTTCTGGAGCGCGAACAAGCAAAACAGGCGATTATCTTCTGTCGCACGAAACGCGGCGTCGATCGACTGGTGACACGTCTCAGAAAGAGGCTCGACAGTGTCGATTGTATTCATGGCGACTTACCTCAGAGTTCGCGCGATCGCGTCATGAAATCATTCCGAGACGCCAGGCTGCGTTACTTGATCGCCACGGACGTGGTCGGTCGTGGCATTGATGTGACGGGTATCTCGCACATTGTCAACTTCGATACCCCGTCGTTTTGCGACGACTACGTTCACCGCGTTGGTCGGACGGGCCGGATGGGTCGCGAGGGTGTGGCTTACACGTTCGTCGCGCCCGAAGAGGGTCCCGAACTAACGCGTATCGAACAGCGCATCAACTTACAGCTCAAGCGTGGCGAACTCAAAGGGTTCAACCACTCGGCACCTGTCGAGGTCGCGCCCGAGACACCGGCCACGCCCCCGCCAGCATCGTTGATGAAACGTCCGCCGAAGAAGTACCGTCGCGGGCTGTAGCAGAAACCAGGGACCCGTACCAGATGGCGGGGCGGGCAGGCCATAGTGGACCTGATCGTTGGCCGGCATTGGTTGTATCACAGGGGTGGTTTAACGAGGTGCGCGCGTCGCCAGCCAACAGAATTGTGGCGATTCAGTCGTCGTGTGGCGTTGCGTGTGCTTGACGATGTTCGGTATCTGAAAAGCGATCGTACGAATTGATGAAAACCGAGCCGCTTTATCCGGAGCCGCCCGCGGCGCTCGTTCGGCCGAGCGTCTTGCACGTTGTTGGTTACGTGGGACCTGGTGTGATCATTGCCTCGGTAACGATCGGCAGCGGGGAACTGGTCTATGCATCGCGGAGCGGGGCGATCTTTGGCTACGGCTTGCTGTGGTGCTTCTTTTACGCTGGACTGTTCAAAGCGATTCAGGTTTACACGGCGGCCCGGTTCATTACGCTGACTGGCGAACATCCGATTGAAACCTGGAAGCAGTTGCCCGGTCCGTGGTGCTGGTTTCCGCTGTTGATCGCCGTCCCCGCGGTGGCGTTGATGCCGATTGCGTTTTCCGCGATTCCGGAGATCCTGGGTGGGTTCATTCACCGGCTCGTTGGGATGGAAATGTCGGGTCCTGGGATTGGCCCCTGGGGTTATCTGGAGTTCTGGATCAACTTCTGGAGTTCGCTGTTGCTGCTACTGTGCATGGCAATGGCACTGGGCTCCACCTACAAGGTCCTCGAACGCGTTTCGATCGTTGTGCTTGGCGGAATTGTGGTGTGCGTTGGGGCCGCGGTCGTCATAGTCGGGCCGGATCTGATCCAACTGCTCAACGGCATGTTGTTGCCCCGGCGACCGGTTTATCCGGACTGGCTGTTGGAAGCACCCCAATATGCGAAAGAGTTTCAAGACCGCAATCCCTGGCTCGAGGTGTCGATCTACCTTGGTGCGGTCGGCGGCGGGGCGTACGACTACATCGGCTATATTGGAATGTTGCGCGAGAAGAAGTGGGGTCTGGCCGGGCGCCGTGTTGCAACTCGTGAAGAAATTGCCACGGCCGTTGCCGACAACACAGACTCGGCGCAAATCACCCTCACGAGGGCTAAGCAGTGGCGGCGAGCCCCGCTCTTCGACACCGTGGCCTCTTTCGCATTCGTAATCCTGGTTACCCTGCTGTTTGCGATTCTCGCCAAACTCGTACTGAACCGCGAAATGGCTGTACCGGCGAACAACGATCTACTCAACGAGCAGGAAACATTCTTAACCGCACTGCATCCCGAGCTACGGTGGGTCTACCGGCTGGGTGTGTTTCTCGCCTTCATCGGTACGCTCTATGGTGCGTTCGAGGTTTACCGACACACCTTTGTCGAAAGCGCGAGAGCCGTGGTACCAAAACTAATCACACCACAGCGCTTACCCGCGATCCGAATGGGAGTCGTGACCTATTGCCTTCTGGGCGGGCTGACAATGATGTGGCTGCCGGAACGCGTGGCGGGGACGATTATCAGCCGGATGACATTTGGGAGTATCATCAGCGGAGCGGCCTCTTGTGGGTTATGGTGCTTTGCTATGCTGTGGGCCGACCGCGTGCGATTGCCAGCCCCGTTAAGAATGAGTCTACCGATGCAAGTCCTGACCATCATTGCCGGTTTGGGCATGACGATTCTGGGAGTTATTGTCACCGTTGTATACTTTCGACCGTCGTAGAGGGCCTCCATGCAAGACGCAAGCGATCGCAGACTGAACCTTGCCGAATACAGACTTCATCGCCTTCGCTTAGAACTCGCGAGGCCGATCGGTGATTCGCAGGTCGTCTTTACGGACCACTGGATGACCGTGTTGGAACTGACGACCGAAGATGGACTGACGGGAGTTGGATTCGAATTGCAACAGGGAAAGCCGACGCCCGCGCTGGCCCAGTTGGAAGCGCAGTTCGAATACAACATGTGGCCGATGCTGCGGGGGTCGAGTCCTTTCGGGGAGGCATTACGAATCTCGCGACCCCGCGGTGGAAATATTAACGCGGGGACGTTGCCTCTGGCTGTCGAGACTGCTGCCTGGGACCTGGTCGGCAAGGCCGCCGACCTTCCACTTTACCGGCTGCTTGGCGGGGCCAATCCCGAAGTCCCAGCCTACGGCAGCACGCTCGACTTTCACTTGAGCGACGACGAGTTTGTCAGCCGTCTGGGTGACTTCAAGAAGATGGGATTCCGCGCCATCAAGATCAAAGTGGGGCATCCCGACGTCGAATGGGATCTGAAGCGAATGCAGATGGCCACCGAAGTGATGGGACAGGATGCCGATCTGATGGTCGACGCGAATGAGGCCTGGTCGCCCAAAGAAGCGATCCGCCGCAGCCACATCTACAACAACGCGGGCTTTGATGTCTATTGGATCGAGGACCCGATCACGCGAGAAGATTACAACGGCTACGCACAACTGCGCGGCGAAATACCGTTCTCTCGCGTCAACACGGGCGAGTATCTTGGCTTCCACGGCAAACGGCGGCTGCTCGAAGCCGGCGGCGTCGATGTGCTTAACGTCCACGGGTCGTTCGGGATGTCTCGAGCGGCTGCGCATCTGGCCGGCGACTACGGGATTCCCGTTTCGCTAGGCAACACCATCATGGAGATCGGAGTGCATTTGGCGGCCAGCCTGCCCGAAGTATTGTTTTTGGAATTCTCCGACTTAGTATGGAACAAAATCGCGAAAGAGCCCGTCAAGTTCGCCGACGGCAAAGCCATTGCGCCCGATCGCCCGGGCCATGGAATCGAACTCGACGGCGACGCGCTCGCGGAATACTCACACAATTAGAGCGCCGGCCGATTCGCTCATTTGAGCTCCGTCTCTTGGACTCGAAATGACTGCATTGCTGATCGGTCGACAACCACGCCCAGACCGGGACAGTTGGGTACATCAACGATGCCGCCCTCAATCCGAAGCGGTGTCTCGAACATCTCCTCGCGGAGTGGGTTGGGGCTGCGGTCGCATTCCAGTCGAAGCTCCGTCGCTTCGGCGCGTCCGGGCTCTCCGTAGGCCGTGGCCAAGAAATGCGTGGCTGCGGCCAGGTTCACCATCGTGCCCCAGGCGTGCGGCACGACATTGATTCCGTGGGAAGCAGCGACGGCGCGGATCTTCAACGCTTCGGACGGGCCGCCGCAATAGGCCAAGTCGGGCTGGGCGAACTGTACTCCGCCGGACGCCAGCAGCGACTGGAATCCGTAGCGTGTCTGTTCACACTCGCCACCTGCCAATGGTACGCAGAGCTTCTCGTGAAGCTGCCGGTACAACTCGGGGTGCTCAGGGGAAACTGGTTCCTCGAACCAAGCGAAGTCCGCTTCATCGAGGGTCCGGCCAATGCGGATGGCTTCGGGTAAGTCGTAGGCATGATTCGCATCGGCCATCAGCGTCATCTCCGGCAGAGCCTGCCGCATCACTTCGATCAGCTTCCGATCGAAGCTGGCGTTCCTGCCGATCTTGATCTTCAGCGCACGAAAGCCTTGTTCGCAGTAGCCGCTGGCTTCGGCGATCAAGGCATCGATCAGCGCGGCGTCGGGCAAGTCGCGGAAGTACATTCCAGTCGCGTAACCATGCACCTGATCACGAAATCGTCCGCCCATCAATTCGCTAACGGGTTGGTTCAGTAGTTTCCCCTTCAGGTCCCACAAGGCCATGTCAATGCCCGAGATGGCCGCCATAAGTACGCCACGTCTTGCGAAATCGAGTGTCGTCTGCCACATATGATGCCAATGGACGTCGATCTGTCGCGGATCACGTCCCAACAACTTCGGAGCATAGACAGTGGCGACTGCCGCCTGATTCACCGCGGCTGGCCCAAAGCACTCGCCCCAACCAACCTCACCCGTGTCGGCAATCATCTCAACCAACAACGACTCGCGGGCACCGCATCGCAACTGTGAGTAGGAAAACGGCTCATCCAACTCACAACGAAGTTGATGCGTGCGAATACATTCGATAGTCATGAGTTATACCTCGCTATGCGCCTTTTCCGGGTTATCGCTCAATATGCACGGTGTGTTTGCCTGACGGAAGGACGACAAAGCCGTTCTCTACCTGATCGGCGGTTGATGACTTGTTATCAATCGAGATGTGGTCATTGGACGGCGTTCCCAGGCTGGCAAGGTCGACTCTCAGTGTCGTGTGTGGTGGCGTTTGCAACGTGATGTTGATATCTGTCGGACTCACATCCCAAGCCACTTCGAGTAGGCCGGAAGGTGTCGGGATCGCACCATGACGCCGATGAAGGCGGTCGGAATGGTGATAGCGCAGCACGATATCTCGGAGTCCGGGTTGTGTTGGCTCGATGCCCAGGATGTAACGTGAGAAGAGTCCCGGGAAGAAAGCGCTTTCGGTCTGAGCATCACTGCGCCCACTGGCGATCGGTCTGAAAGTCCCCTTGCGGCCACTGCCGTTGAGCCACCATTCTTCCCACAGCGTGCCATTCGTCTGGGGCGACAACATGTGCGCGAAGCGCGCCCAGAGCAGATCCCAAGATTCGTCCGTGTAGCCCGCTTCGCAAAGCCCTGCGTGTAGGAAGTGAGACATAGCGGGCGTGACCATAACGGTTCCAGAGGCGCGGCGAACAAACTGCCCACTCTCATTCGTGTGCAACTGCGCCGCGATGGCTTCCATCTGCTCCGGAGATGCGATCTTGAGCGCCATTGCCATGGCGTTAGCGTGCTCGCTGAATTGATCGGAACGTTCTCCGTCGACGAGTGCATCCGCAAAGAGCTGTCTCGCCGGATCCCACAACCGCTCACGCAGCGTCTTTCGTATCCGTTCGGCTTGTTGCTGGTAGATGTTGGCCGCTGGATCGTCCAACCACTGAAGAACTTGAGCGAAGTCTTCGAGCGCTCCCAGATAGTGAGCGTTGAGGCAGAAATTAGCGCCACGTCGGTCGTTCAGCGCATGGTCCAACCAGTAAGGGTAAGGCGGGCTGTCGATCAGACCATCCGGATTGGTATAGAGATGTAAGAGATTGAGCAGTTTGCGGGCGGCCGGCAGCAGTTCGCGTATGGTCTTGCCGTCCCCCGAGTAGAGCAGATATTGATGAAGGCCCCGTATCCAGAAACAATTGGAGTCGAGGATTACCATGAAGTCATCGCCATGGCGAGGGGCGTAAGCGGGCATGAGACCGTCGGCCAGTTGCTCCTCGGCAATCTGTTTCAGATAGCGGCGTTGCAGAGCATGGTCGCCGAAGACTGAGTAGTTTCCCAAACACGCGTAGTAGCTGGTCTGTGCATATTGCCTTCGTTCCCGGTAATTGTCGGTGTAAGCGTCGGTAACGCACACTTGGATCGTCTTCGCGGCGGCGTCCCACAGTGTTTGCAGTTCGGGGTAATCAGGCGCACGAAAGGAACCCTTCCGCTCAAACGGATACTCGCTCCACATGACGCCTGCCCCGAACAGTCTGGCTTCTTCGGGAAGGTGACGAAAGACCACTGCCAGCCACCGCGTCGGTTTCATATAGAACGCTTCCCATCGCTCGCGCGACCCAGACAGGACGATGCGGTCGACATACGTGGAGGCCACGATCGGAGACTGCACGCTCTCGTTGAGAAGGTACGGGGCGGACATAACGTCGATCACCGTGCCAGCAGGTGCCGCGATGTCCAAGAACGGCCTGCCGTTATGCACGTCTCCCAGGTCAAAGACGAGTACTCGGCACTCGCCTTGGTCATTGGCTGCAACAGTAATCTGGCGCGCCTTGTCCGCGGATTGTCGGCTGGCCGCAAGCCCATCATTCCGGGGCACTGGAATCTGGTGGATGACAGCCGCGTCGATCCAACTATCTCCGCTGAAGCTTGTCTCGCCTTCGGGTGCGGGAATGCTCACGGCGTGGATCGGCCGTTGTGTCTCGGAGAAACTCTCCACCAGATACGGGATGTCCCGAGCGATCAGCGATGTCCAAGGAGGTATCAGGTGAGTTGGGCGGTCGTTCTTTTGGGGCAATGGCCACCCGAATTCTCGCTTGAGAACCTTTGCCTTCCCCCAGCCTTTGTCATCGAAATCCAGACCGGTCCACCCTTTGATGCTGCGCCGCAGATCCACTCGATCACAGACTTCCAGATGGAACCTCGCCATCCTCGGCGAGGCGTTCAGCCAGCTCTTATCCGAAGAGACTCGCCAACTGCCGTCGGTCTGAAGCGGGGATGCTTGTGCATCCGGCGAACAGTCCAGTTGTGCCAACAGCCCACCGCGAGCGACGCCATAATAGGAGACATCTTCGCGTTGGTGGTGCACCCGGATGGCCAGGGCATTCTTTCCTTTCCGCAGCACCTTCGAGATATCCAGAACGTCGAAGGACTGATGGTGGGGCGCACACCGAGCCGGGCCGCTGCAAATATACTCCCCGTTGATGAACAGTTGGTACCGTGAACTTGCGGTAATCGACAGGACGGCACGATCCGGCTGCTCAGAAAGCGCAAAGGTCTTTCTCACCAGAAGCATATCAACGTCTTCATTCTCTGGTATCCAGATCCAATGCGCTCGCCAGTTGGGAGCAAACGACTTGTCGGATGAGAAACGCCATTGGCCGGTGACTGCCGACGTAACGATCGATACTCCACCTATCCCAACGTCGACTCCGTCGGGGAAGTTGGTCTGAGCGTGCGTCAGCGAGGCGAGCGCAAGTACCAGTAGAGACGCTGTTGGGGTCAATCTCATCCTTCATTCCTTCCTTCCGCGGCGCATTTCTCGCTTTAACGGTGCGTTTCCGAGGGCGACCTTCGATTGCAGTTGCTTCGCCCCCGCACGCTCATCACAGAGCCCCGTTTCGATTCTTGAGATCGCAGTCAAGAACGCTTCTTCTTATCGCCAACATTGGCTCGGTACGCCTTCAATTCAGGCCAGGACAACATGCCATCCTTGTTGGCATCGGCATTCGGGTGTCTCGCAAAGTACTTGTCTTTCCAGGCCTCAGCGTCACCTTTTGATGCAGTTTCCGGCTTCTGTCTCAGAGTTGACTGCGGAGGCACTACCCCGGGCTCTGGAAGTCTGGCTTTCAGTCTCTCTCGGAATGAGTTCAACCGCGATGCATGTCCCGGATCATTGGCAAGGTTGTTCCACTCGTGTGGATCGCTGGTGCAGTGATACAGCTCTTCCCTGCCGTTCCGGTAGCGGATGTAACGCCAGTTCTTTGTTCGCAGCGCGTAACTCTGGTCACCGGGATCATAGACCTTCGCCCATCTGTAGAGTGCGGTGAGGACGGCGTCGGGACCAGTCCACGCTTCGGTTCTTGGATTCTCCAAAAAAGGTTTCAGGCTTTGCCCATCGAGTGGGTGTCCCTTGTCATTCTTCTTTGTCTCGCCGGCCAAACTGCAAACGTCGACCAGTGTAGGGTAAAGATCGATCAACGAAACGGGATGGTCGGTCTCACCTCCCGCCTTTGCAATGCCCGGAGCACGTACGATCAATGGGACTCGTGTGCTTTCCTGCCAGAGAGAGTTCTTGTAGAGATAGTCCTTCTCTCCCATACCCCAACCGTGATCGCTGGTGACAACAATGACCGTGTTGTCTTTGAGGCTGGAATCGTCGACCGCGTCGAGAATGCGACCGATCAGTTCATCGACCGATGCGACACTGGCGAGATAAGCCTGGATGAATCGTTTGAGCGCTTCGTCCTGCGAATCATAGGAATCAACGAGATCCGTGAAGAGGCGTGAGCCCATATCTGCGGTCCGCTCGGAATTCGGTTCTTTGCTGGCAGGATTGCCACGAATCGATCGTGCGTGAGTGTCCTCTACATCGCCAGGTAGGATGACCGGAAGCGTGATGGAGTCCAGAGGAAATTGCTTGAAGAAACGCTCCGGAACGATCAGCGGTGTATGGGGGCGGATGAAACCGACGCCCATAAAGAACGGCTTGCCAGATGGTTGACTTGCCAACTCGTGCAGTCGTTCGACGGCCCATTTTCCGTTCAGTTCATCGGCTGTCATTTCACGGTCTTGCTGAGAGTCCACACGAAGCGTGCGCATTTTCTTCCAGTTGCCGGTTTGCCACGTGTAGGATGTCCCGTTAGCAAACGTGCGGTTGTTGAGACTGACCAGCGGGCCAAACGATCCGTCAATCGGACCAATTTCGCGAAAGGGTGTCGGCACACTGGGATGAGCGACTCGCTCGGTTCCGTCAAAAGCAAACGGCCCATAGTCAGCGAGGTTTCCGTATTCTACCCACTCCTTGCGGTTCAGGTGGTGCATGAGTTTTCCCGTGCCCAACGTGTGGTACCCATTCGCTCGGAACTGATCCATGAGCGTCCGCGAGTTCTCTAGAACCTCATATCCGTCCCAGCGCTCGAACCCGTAGCACCCCGAGTTGTGGGGATAGATGCCGGTGAAGAGACTGGCTCGCGAGGGCCCGCAAATGGGAATATTGCAGTGAGCCTGTGTGAATGACACGCCACTTCGACTCAGTCGAGCAATACTGGGTGTCCGCGTTTGATGGTGGCCGCCGAAGCCTTCGACGTAGTCATTCAAGTCATCACAAACGATGAGGATGACATTGAATTTCTCTGCGGCGCGAACGAGATTGGGATGCGCCGCAAAGGTGACGCTTAGACAGAAAAGGCAGACGAGAGTGTGTATATGCATGAGTGTCGTGACCGTTCCTCGTGGATGGTGAGACTCGATAGGCCCAGAGGTGTTCCCTGTTCGTAAGGAGCCTCGAAATCTTCTGGCTCCGAGGTAGCATTGAAAATCGCAAGTTCATCAATTCGTCTTACCCGTCGTCCATTCAATCAGATTGAACAGAATTTTGTCAGCGACGGGGTCTGTGTCCAGATTCTCTACGATTCGCAATGCCGAGAGGACGTAGCGACCGCTGCCCGAAGGGACGATGCCGATGTCCATGCCGTACCAGGCGGCCGACGGGCCCTGGTAGTGCTGTGAATCTTTGTCGCCTTGATACCAACCGTGGCTCACCGAGCCGACGATTAGCTCGCCGTCGGTGCCGATCAATGTCTGCGTCGCCCAGACGTTTTCATAGATCTGGCCCATCATCTGTTTGGAAGGCAGGCCTTTGAGAACAGGGTGATCCGTGACGATATGCGAAACACCAACCCACAGACCGAAAGCCGGCTGACTGGTCATGGGAACGGGCAGCACGTTCTTAGGAGGCAACCAGTGCGCCCAGAACGAGTTACCTCGCTGGACCGTCTCCAGATAGACCGCCGTGCCACCTTGCTGAACAAACTTCTCAAGTTTCGCGAAACGCCCGACTGCGTTCGGATTTCGAGCGCGTGCTTTGGGGACAAAGACCGGCAGCGATTTGGGCGTGTCGGCAGCGAATTCGACAAAAGCAATACCAGCCTTCCTGAGAAATGGACGAAGCGAGTTGTTCACATCAAGCACGGCTACGTTCGCCTTGGGCGCCGCAAGTTGCTCGTGCGCAAACACATCGATGGCGACGGTGTTCTGAGCTACAACCGATCCGTCCGCGCCGGTCAATCGTGTTCGGACGGTATACGAACCGGTCATCTCTTCCGTGTTAAGCTTCCGTTCGAATAGCGAAGAGATGCCAGAGACGAGCGACGTATCTTTCTCGACCATCAAGTCGCTCGTACCATCCGCCGAGATAACTTCAATCGAGAGCTTCCCGGCAACGTCCTCCAGGTCGTTAATCCCGGTAATCGTGATCTTGGCACCTTGCGTGGCGTAGATATTTCTTGGCCGCACTCGCAACGCCAGGTAACGCGGTTGGTTTGCCTCCTTTGTACCCCAGTAGGAACCCTTGGGATTACGGAACAAGTCGAGCAGGCCAGCGCCGAGGACCCAATCACCGCCTGTCAGAGCGTGGACCGCGTAGCCTCCAGTGCTGCTGTTCGAGCGAATCGCTTCCAGCATCCGCTTGTTAGCTTGCGAGTGAATCGCCTGCTGGTCGAGGCAGAACTTCTGCAAGTCGGGATAGACGGCGTCCAGTCTGCTCTCTTTGAGCACATCACGTATCCATTGAGCCATATCCTTGTGATAGCGATAAGGCGGAACCAACGGGTTGCCGCTTTTGGCGAAGCGCTCGTTGTTGTCGACTAGATCTGGCAGGCTGCCGTATCCGATCTCCGAGACGACCGTCAAACGGCCCGGCGAACTCTGCTTGCTCTTGAATCCCGGCCGCAACCCCATGGCTTGGATCTCTTCAACTGTTTTCGATAGCGTGAGGAACTGGTCGTATGACGCGTCGTTGAACGGTGCACCTGGATAGCTATGCACGTCGTTGAACACCTCCGGCTCGAACTTACCAGGCAGATAGATATTTGACCCACCAGCAAAACCACCCGACTCGTCGAGAATCATGCGCGTTGGGTCCAGATGGCGAGCGAGCATCGATGCGGGATGTTTCAGTCGCTCTAAATCCTCGCGTCCAATTTCATTGAAGATCTCCCATTGGACGATGCACGCCCGATTGCGATCCCGCAGCACAGCCGAACGGACTTCGTTCTCGATCCGATCGCGCAAATGCGGTGTGACCGTCGGCCAACGCTTCATGCACTCGATCGGCAATCCCCCAATAACCAGCACACCCATCTCGTCGCACATGTCGAGCCACATCGGCGGCGGTGGTTTCCGCCACGGCCGAATCATGTTGAAGCCGCAATCCTTGGCCAGCTGAATTTCACGCCGTGCCATCGCCTCGTTGTCGGGAAGTGCCAGCCGAGTCGGATACAATCCCTCGAAGAAAGCCGCTTTGATGTAGATCGGCTTGCCGTTCAGCTCGAACTTGTTATCGCGGATCGTCAGCTCGCGCATCCCAAATCGCACGTCTTTGGCGTCAAGCGTTGTGGACTCATCCGCAATGCGAATCGTGGCCGTGTACAGATGCGGGTCGTCCGGTGACCAGTAGCGAGCCTCTGGAATGGCGAGAGTCCAACTCTCCGTGTTACGACCTGGTACGAGTTTGAGTTTTGCAGATGTCTCGGCAACGACGTTCCTTGATCTGTCGGCTGATCGGATCGAAACCATCACGCCGACCTCCCGGCTAACATGTTCCGCATTCTTCAGTGTGACATGCACGCCGACCGTGTCGTTGGCCAATCGAGGTTCGAGGAACAGGTCATCCACGAAGGCTGTTCCCGTCGCGATCAAGCGAACCGACTGCCAGATACCGCCAGTAATCGCCCCGCGCCAGTGCGGCATGTCGCTCTGCCCGATGCCGTCGATGACCTTGTCTTGAGCGACGATCGGTCCAATGATTCGCAGGCTGACAAAATTCTCGTCGTCAAACTTCAACAGATCGTCGATGCGGAACTCCAGCGGAGCGTATCCTCCTTCGTGCCGCCCCACGACATGGTCGTTCACCCAGACCTCGGCAATGTAGTTCACTGCGTCGAACTGCAGCCGAACTGTCTTGCCTTCCCAGGTCTTGGGCACCGTGAAACGTCGACCATAGAAGCCAACACCCTCATAGTCCTTCTCGATTTCTTCCCAGCAACTCGGCACACGAATCTCGCGCCGGTCGTCGCGCTCCAGGAAGATCTGCTCCTGATGCCAGCCAGCTTTCCGGCCTTCGTTTTGGGAATCAAAGATGATTTCCCAAGTGCCATCCAGAGATTGAGACGTCCTGGCTTCCTGTTTGTTCGCGGCCTGGGCCCCCACTTGCATTAGCAGTAGGCAGACGGTCGCTAGAACGGCGCAGGCAGGAGGTTTTCGATTACCGATCATTGCATTCCTGTTTTCTGGTTCAGTCTATCTCGTCCAGTCTCCAAGCCAGCGGCAATCTTCATATCTGCCTGTGCGTGGCCAGCCTGTTCGCAACTGCTCGGTCAATCTGGCAATTGTGCCCGCGTATTTTGGCCTGGCTGCCAAGTTCCAATTCTTCTTCGTGTCATTCATGTGGTCGTACTCACGACCACGATTCTGCCTGGCTTCTGGCAGCCGTTGGTGGAACTGGGGCTTTGATCAGCTAATCTGCGTCTTTCCGCTTGTCCCTACCGTAAACTCCGTGCGTGTTTGTTCGCAAGGAGTTAGACTACGTATCCAGCCGTGCGATTCCTGGACGCGGCACTGAAACCGCGACAGAAACGGCCGCAGCGTACAAAAAACATGAAACCTGAAGTCCGCCATCCAGGTATTCGTTAGTAAAACCACGGGAGAGAATGCCATGACCATGTCGACGCTTTTTAGCATCATTTCGGTGATCGGTGGGCTTGGGCTGTCGATGACCGCCACGGCATTGCTGGCAGCGGCCCTGTTTCCGGGCTGGGTAGCGCGCGCCAGACAGCGCGTCACGCGGATGCCGGTGAGGACGTTCTTAGTTGGGCTGTTGGTGGGTACGTTTTTCATGGTGATTGGCTCCGCCATGATTTCGGCGGGTGGACCGGTGGGCTTTTTCGGCGGCATCGTGGTGGCCGGAACACTGGGCTTCGCGCTGGCCGGTTCGGCCGGCGTGGCGATGTCGATCGGCGCGGGGTTGCCGTCGGCGGCGGACGTCGAGCGGCCCTGGCAGGCGATCATCCGTGGCTGGGTGGTGCTGTTTCTGGCCTCGCTCATGCCGATCCTGGGTTGGTTCGTTCTGCTGCCGATCGCATTGCTGATGGGGTTCGGCGCGGCGGTACTCGGACTGTTCGGGCGATCTGCGCCGCGAGTACCGGAACAACAGCGATCGTTTATCGAGATCACCGACGAGGAGGTCGTGGCAAGCGAGCTGGTTGAATCCGTGGACGAAAGCCCGGTCGCCTCTGGGGTGGGGGCCGAGCGATGAATGTCCACAGACGGCATGTGTTGAAAGTCGGCGCGGCCGCCGGAGCAGGCTTGGTGGCCGGCTGCGACGCTTCACCGGGCTGGAACCGTTTGGCCCGGCAATTCGAATCGGTGCCGGAAACCGTGGTCGTCCCGACCGAGGCGGAGCACGATCTGGCGGCCCACGCACTGAACCGGCTGGGATACGGCTGGCGGCCAGGCGATCTGGATCGCGTGCGCGCGCTCGGTGTCGACGAGTACATCGACGAGCAGCTCGCGCCTGAGTCGATCGACGACACGGCCTGCGACGTACGCGCTCGGCGGTTCGAATCAATCCATGCCTCTGCTGGCGACATCTTCGAGTATCGCAAGGGCGTGGTCGAGCGTGAGCTGTTTCGTCACACGCTGCTCCGCGCGGTCTACAGCCGCCGTCAGCTTTTCGAAAGCATGGTCAACTTCTGGACCGACCACTTCAACATCAGCATTGGCAAGGGCGAGTGTGCCTGGTTCAAAACGGTTGACGACCGCGAGGTGATCCGCGCCCACACGCTGGGCAACTTCCGCGACCTGCTGCGCGCGTCGGCACTGAGCCCGGCGATGCTGGTCTACCTTGACGGCAAAGACAACAAGAAAGCGGAGGGCGAAGAAGGCGCGAACGAAAACTACGCCCGCGAGCTGCTCGAACTGCACACCCTGGGCGTCCACGGCGGCTATACGCAGCAGGACGTCATGGAAGCAGCCCGTTGCCTGACCGGCTGGACGATCAACGACGCCTGGTGGCGCGGTCGCGTCGAGTTTCGCGAAGGCCAGCACGACGAGGGAGCGAAGCGAGTGCTGGGTGCTGAGATCCCCGCCGGCCAGGGGAAGAAGGACCTCGACCGGCTATTGGACATCGTGGTCGAACATCCTGCCACGGCGCGATACCTTGCTACTAAGCTGTGTCGGCGCTTTGTGGCCGACGAGCCATCGCTGGAGCTGATCGAGCAGGTGGCCAGCAGTTTTCGTGATTCGAAGTACGAAATCAAACCGATGCTGCGCACGCTGTTCGCTTCGGACGAATTCCGCAATGCTCGCGTCACGCGACTCAAGCGGCCATTCCGCTTCATCGCCTCCGCGCTCAGGGCGGTCGATGCTGACACGGACGGGGGCGAACGGATCCACGAATGGCTGCAGCGTATGGGCAATGCGCCGTTCAACTACCCCACGCCCGACGGTTATCCCGACGAGCCGTTGCCGTGGCTGGGGACGTTGCTTTGGCGGTGGAACTTTGCGCTGAAACTGACGAGTAACGGAATCGAAGGGACCCAGATTGACCTGCGACGGCTGGCTCGCCGGTTCAGCGCGTCCGATCAATTCGATGATCTGACGGGCAACGTCGCGTCGTACTTGTTGGGCCGACGGCCCGCGGACGTCGAACTTGCCGCACTCGACGAAGTGCTGCGTGAAGTTTCCGACGAGGGCAAACGCCCCACGGCTGCCGCGCTGGTGCTGGCCTCTCCGGCTTTCCAGAGGTACTAAATCATGCCCGCTTCACTCAGCACATTCCTGCGACTGGTCATGGCCGCCGGCGATCGCGAGCCGACGGCCGATGTCCTGGTCAACGTTTTCCTGCGCGGCGGGGCGGACGGGTTGAACCTGGTCCCGCCGCACGCCGAAAAAGCCTACTACGCTGAGCGGCCAAGCCTGGCCCTCGCGCAACCAAATGAACGGTCGGCCGACGAAACGAGCGGGGTCGTGAATCTGGACGGCTTCTTCGGACTCCATCCGGGTCTGCGGCCGCTGCAACCGCTATACGAACAGAAACAACTCGCCGTGGTTCACGCCGTTGGCTCGCACGACCAGACGCGTTCACATTTCGAGGCCCAGGATCTGATGGAACGTGGCAGTCCTGTTGACCAAAATCTGGGCTCCGGCTGGCTGGCTCGGCACCTGCGTACGCGCGCGGGCGACCGCTCGCCGCTTTCGGCCGTTGCCATATCCGACGTCTTGCCCGAGTCGCTGCGGGGCAGCCCCGGGGCGAGTGCCGTGCGGAACGTGGAGGCTTTTTCGATCGACTTGAAAGACGAAGACCGCGCAGGTTTCGAGAAAGGTCTGCAAACGTTGTACGGCCGCGAGGGCGGCGAGCTGGGCCGTGCCGGCCTACAGGTGCTCGAAACGCTTGGCACCGTCGATCGCTTGCGGCGCGAAGCGAACCAAGCCGATGAGGCCGGGGACTATCCCGACGGTCAGTTCGGCGACGCGCTCCGCCAGGTCGCTCGGTTGATCAAAGCTGAAGTGGGCCTGGAAGTGGCCTGCGTCGACATCGGCGGCTGGGATTCGCACTTTGTTCAGGCTGGGGGGTTCGGCGGCCTGGCCAGCGACCTGGGACAGGGGCTGGCAGCTTTTGCCGCAGAGCTCCGCCCCTTCTGGAACCGTGTGACCGTCGTCACCATGAGCGAGTTCGGCCGGCGGCTGCACGAGAACGTCAGCCTCGGCACGGACCACGGCCGCGGCGGCGTTATGTTCATCCTGGGCGGCAACGTCCGCGGCGGCCGCGTCGTCGCTGACTGGCCGGGGCTGGCAAAAGACGACCTGGAAGGCCCCGGCGACTTGCGCGTGACGACGGACTACCGCGATATCCTCGGCGAAATCGTCGCCCGGCGCCTGCAGAACGAGCAGGTCGCCAAAGTCTTCCCCGGTCACACGTTGCGCGAGTATGGAATCGTGAGTTAGACCAGTTCGGGCAGCTCGTACGGTGTTCGGCGCGGGCGGTCAAGGAAGCGGTTGGCTTCGTCGTCGCCTGGGAAGATCTCCCGCTCCGCGTCCCAACGCAATGGGCGGCCGACCCAGCGGGCGATGTTGCCGAGGTGGCAGACCACTGCCGAGCGGTGGCCGATCTCGACATCGGCGACCGGTTTCTCGCGCGACTTGATACAGTTGAACCAGTTCTGCATGTGGCTGCCCGTCTCGGGCAAGCGGAACTTGAGCTGATCGGCCGGCGTCTTGGCCAGCGCTTCGGGGTTGCTGGTGACCACGTTGTTGCCGATGCGGATCTTGCCGCGGTCGCCAATGAACACGCCACCGGCCGCAGGCCCGTTGTCGACCAGCCGAATTTCGATGCCGTTGGCATAACGCATCGTGACCCGTCGCCCGCGGCTGCAGGCGGCGTTGCCTCGCGCAATGGCGTGCGGCGCGCTGTATGCGATCGGCGGTAATTTGCCGCCTTCCATCGACACCTCGACCGGCCCAGTATGATCCAGGTCCAGCGCCCACTGGATTTGGTCGAACCCGTGAGCCCCTGTGCCGGTCATTTCGCCGCCCGAGTAGGGCCGCAAAGAGATCCAGCCGGGTTGGGATCGCTGGATGAAAATGTCTGAATGGTAGGGAACGGGTTCGGTCATGCCGCACCACCTGTTCCAGTCGAGTCCATCGGGTACTGACTGGCCAGGAAAGCGGCATTCCCACGGACTGGGATAGTTCAAGATTTCGACTGTGTGAATCTTGCCGGCCAGCCCATTGCGGACTAGTTCGCAGCCGTAACGATGGCCGTCCATCGAACGCCGCTGCGTGCCCGTCTGCAAAACGCGGCCGTGCTTGCGGACCGCCTCGACCAAGATGCGGCCTTCGCGAATCGTAAGCGACAGCGGCTTTTCCAGGTAGATGTCCTTGCCCGCCTGGCAGGCGTGAATGCTGGCCAAAACATGCCAGTGGTCCGGCGTGGCGACGACCACGGCGTCGATGTCTTTGGAATCCAGAAGTTCACGATAGTCCTGATAGGCGCGGCAGCTCCGTTTGGCCCCCACCGCGTCGGCCCGACGGCGGTCGACATCGGCAACGGCAACGATCCGTCCCTCGGACGGAAGGCCCATCAGCTGGTTACCACGGCGTCCGACGCCGATATAACCGACGCCGATCCGATCATTCGCACCCGGCCGTCCCGGAGCGGCCAGAGCCCGAGCAGAAATGATCGTGGGTACCGATACGGCGGCCACGGCCACCGTCTGACTGAGAAACCGCCTCCGAGATACTCGTTTCGATAAAGCCATGATTCGGCCACCGGGTTCTTGGTTTTGGTTGCTGCACGGTAAACACGTCTTAGTCAGTAGACCATACCACGGCAGGCGATACACGACAACGAGAATCTAGCGAGGCTGTGCCTCGGACCGATGCGAGCTATCGCTCGGTTGCAGCGACCCGCTCTGCGACCAACCTGCGGTCGGTGCTCGTCGCTAGA